>CAXTRX010000066.1:0-16934 GCA_964246785.1 uncultured Acetobacteraceae bacterium
TCCGCAAGCCCAGCAAGAGGGGTCAATTCAAATCGCCCGTTCTGTCCACCCGCAGGGGCGCACTCCACCAAGAGGGTCAATTTTCCACGCTGTTCCACAGTCAGGCGGGAAACCCGGCTCCGGAGCCGGGTCGAGATAACGATCTCGCAATCGTCCGGGAGCAGACAATGGGCATTCTCGCCCTCATGCGGCAGCTAATCGAGCTGCTCCTGCCGAAGGGAGACCCCAATGGGCCGAAGCTCGAAGACTTGATTGCGGCCCTGGTGGCACAGCAGGTCCGGACGTTGATGGTCTGTCAGCAGATAAGCACGGACCTCCAGCTCCTCCTGGAACGACAGGGGCAGGCGACGAAGCGCGGCCGCGAGATCGCTGGGCTTCCCCGAGAGGGCACTGTGGCAGACGCGTTGATGATGAAGCGCGCCGATGGCCACGCTATGCTTGTGGGCGGGGACCGGGAGCAGGTAGTAGCGAAGATCGCCGACCTGTACATCGCGCGGCGAGACATCCTGCTTGGCTCGGGGTCGAAGCGTGGGATCGCCGTGTCCGCACCGACAAACGACAATGCGGCCGAGATCAGCCAGACCATCCGAGAAAGGTTGGAGGAACGCGGAGAGATCTACGGCAGAAAGCGTGTCTAGGCTGCGTTCGATCAGCGCGGGCAGGCGTACGACCTGCCCTCGCAACAGGGGATTGGGTTCGGCTGTTCCGTCGCATATGGGGTAGCATTTGCGGCCGCGACCAGCAGGTCGGCAACAATAGCGACGTCGTGACGGTTCTGGCACAGGACGCCGACCATCTCACCGTTCGGACGAAGGACGGCCAAGTAGCAAAATCCAGTGGCGGCGGCTCTCCGACATGGACAGCAACCGAGTGTTATTCGGTCTGGGTCACGCCCTGACAATTGATGCCGCGCAGGGCCTAACGTCGGACGAGCACATCAACGCGTTGCCGCGCGGCACAGCCGGGGTCACCGCGTTCACCAGCTACGTTGCCGAGAGCCGCGCAAAGGCCACGACCTGGACGGTCATCTCCGAGGGCGCGTTGCTGGAAGCCGAGCGACGCCGGCAGGCAATGGGGGACGCCACAGCTAGCACTGCGCAGAACCTTTGGGACCGGGCAGCCGAGGACATGTCGGAGAAACCCTACAAAGGGCTTGGCACCGACCTGTTGGCATCGGCCCAACGCGACCGTGAGGCAGCCGTCGATACTTTCATCGCGTGCAGCCATCGCATCGAAGGAGCGCGGTTGCAGGACGCGGAGGTGGGCCCGAAAGCGTTCGAGCGGCTAAGGGCAGCGGCTATTAATGGAAGCCTTGGAAGGCAGCTCACAGGCCTGGATCACGCCATCGGCGCCAACGAACGGCTTCTGGGCGAGACGGAGCGCGCTCGTGAGACTGCCCCTCACCTGCGCGGGCTGAGGGAAGCGACGGCCGAGGCCGCACAGCGCTTAGACGCTACGAGGCCGCTCGCGCGCGTCCCCGTGCGTTCCAGCAGTCCGTCGCCTTAGTCTGGCAGTCCGGGGTCCAGCGGCAGCGGTATCAGAAGTGCATCTCAGACCGATCTCGCTCAGTATGGTCTACAACCGAGATTGGGCCATTCCAGAAGCCGCACCTACCCTAACACAAAGTGTCCCATGCTGCCGTGCCGCTACGGGCTGCCTAAATGGGCTTTGACTGCTTGGTGCGGTTTGCAGACTTCCGTTCGCCTCAGAGCTGAATAAAGCTCCAGCCAAATCCGATGCCACTTCGGCGATGACGGATCTGAGCCAACGGTGTGCAGGATCATGGCGATAACGCACGTGCCAGGCCAGCTCGACCGGGAACGTGCCAAGGTCAACCGGCGGAGACAGCACCTCGAGCCTGCGATCATGTGCTAGTCGGGGACAGACAAGGCTGGGCAGCATCGCGCAGTCGTCGGTGAGGGCGACCATCTCGGCCACCGCGAAAAAGTTTGTGACCGAGATTGCGACCTCACGCTTGAGCTGCTGCCATGCCAGCGCCTGGAACAGCCCTGCGCGCATACGGCCGGGCGGCACCACGTTGACGTGCTTGAGTCGCTCAAACTGGTTGCCGGTGATGCTGCTACCGACCTCAGAATGGTCTGCCCGCACTACGCAGGCGAACCCTTCATCAAAAAGGTGCTGCACGACCAAGCTGTCTGGTGGATCGATGACCCGGCCAAGCACCAGCGCAGTGATGCCCGAGACGACGCCTGTTTCCGCCACGTCGTTGTTGTCGGGGATCAGACGTAGCGTGATGCTGGGCGCGATTACCTAGAGCCTCGCTACGACTTCGGGCACCAGCACAAGTTCGACATACCCGTTAGGCGCGCTAGTCAATAGCCGGTCGGCCGTTGCGGATCGAGTTCCTGCTGACCACACACCGCATTGTCGAGCCTCGCCAGCGCCTCCGCAATGACGGGCGCCAGTTCGAGGGCAACTGCGGTCGGCTGGACGCCGTAGCGTTTGCGGATGAAGAGCTGATCCTGCAAGGTGACGCACAGGCGTGAAAGCGCGTTCGAAAGCGCCGGTTCCCCGCCGGGCGCGGCATTATGCTTTGCCCGCTTACCCGTCCGACGATCAGTGTGTCCGTCTTCTGATTTGCCTTGGCGTTTGCGGACAAATAGCATGTGAGCGCTCAATGGTCGAGGCTGTTGAAAAACGTCCATCTGTAACGAGTGTCGAGAACAACTTTCTCCAAGAGCCGGCAGGCGAGTCCAGATCGCTGGATGACTACGTGCTGCCGGTTTCCTCCGGAGGGTTGTCAAGCGGCTTTCCGCATAGCTTTCTACTCGCCCGGTTCTAGCTTGAGTTTTTCAACAGCCTCTAAGGATTAGCGGACATACGCGGGGTTCAGGCCATACCGCTCTTTCAAAGCGACGCCGACGTTTGAAAGAATGATACAGGCTGTCAGGCAGCGCAATCAGGTCAGCCAAAGGCGCCTTCTAGCAGGCTCGACGGCAAACGGTTCAATGCGACCCTGACAGAAAAGACCGGCTCTAGTAGCGGCGGCGGCAGGGACTCGGGTGCCCGCAGCACGGCTCCCACAAGGCAATGCCCGTCGGCGGATCCACTGGACCGGCTCGGCCCGGATCATCGCGACCGACGACGCCTCCATGATGGGGGACCTCACCCCGCTTTCGGCCAAAGTGTCCGGCTACGTGTCCGCTATGCCGGTGACGACTATTAGACGGTCCACCGCGGCGACCTGCTGGTCGAGATCAAGGCTTCCGACTATCGCGCCCAACTCGATCAGGCGGAGGCGAACCAACAGGGGGTCCGATGCGCCCTGGAAGACGAATCCAGCCTGACCCAAGGTCGCTTCGACGTGGCGCGGGTGCGGCTGCAACGCTCTGTTGCGGGCGGCGCCGAGGACAAATCGGACTTCATTGCAGCATTCAACCGGATGCGCGACGGACACCAACCTGCAATTGCCGCTCTCTGTCAGAAGTTCGGGGTGGAGCGGGCAATCTGCCGAGTAGGCAGCGAGTCCTGGATGCTGCTTGTGCTTCACGGGAACTTTGAGGAGTGACAAGCATGCGCTTGGTTTCCGGCTCCTCCATCCCCCTGCTCGCGCTTTTGTCCTTGGCCGCGTCCGGGTCGGCGTCCGCACAGACGCCCCCGCCGTGCGCTCCGGCGGGCATGCGCCTTGAGTGCTACTACAACGCGGCTCGGTGAACTCGCGCTAGCCAAAACCGGCGCGGATCTCCCTGGCGTGCTGCCAGCGAACTCAACCCTCGCAGTACAAGCGAGACCGGTCGGGTCGGCGATCCAACTCGACGACGTGGCCGAGTGAGCGGCCGATGCGGACAAGTTTCCAAAACGCGAGCTCATCGCCCGAACGAAGGTGGTCAAGCGCCTTGGCCAGGCCGGGCCGGTCGGTGACGGAGCCGCTGCCGGTGTCTCCATACAGGCGTTCGCAGGCGGCACCCTCCAGCGCATCACGCTGCAGCGCCAAATTCCCCTCGGACGTCGACCCGCATCTAGCCGACTAGCACCGTCTGAAATACTCCTTTGCAGAAACAAAGTAGAGCGGGGTTAGTATGCTTTAGATAGATGCACCGGTTTGTGCACCGGAGGAGCCCGTGTTTGCTGGTGGCGGACAGTCGCCCTCCCGTCCTGCATCAAAGGGTGGTTTGATGCAGTCTTCACGATTGCGTCGTCTAAGTTAAAACGCCTGTTCCAAGGCTGCTTGACGATGGGAGTGCGCGCGACTGGCGGTTCTCGTCGATGGCTACGAACGTAAAGGTTGCTTGCGTGACCTTAGTCACGTCCTCGCCCGTCCGATCCCGTCGCCACGCCTCAACCATGATCCGCATTGAGCTTCGGCCCGTGCCGGTAATGCTGGCAAATAAGCTGACATCATCACCCACAAAGACTGGGCTATAGAACGTCATCGACTCAACGGCGACTGTTGCGCAACGCCCTCGTGCCCTGCGGGCCGCGACATTGCCGGCGGCAAGATCCATCTGCGCCATGAGCCAGCCGCCGAAAATATCGTCGGCCGGGTTCGTGTCGGCAGGCATCGCAACTGTCCGGATGATCGGCGCACCGGCCGGCAGTTGCCGTAAGTCGGTCGTCGCCATCAGGTGACCGCACCCGGATCTGGGGCGAAACGCGTGAGCGACAGCGCTTGCCGGAGGATCGTAGGGATCATGCCACCGGCCTTAATGAGGGACACCTCGCGCGCGGTGTCCAGCAGCGCTGTCGCCGCTCCGGTCTCTGTGTTGCCGTCCGCCGCGCGCTGCAGTGCGATGGGTATCGTGCACCGTGGTGCCAGGGACGCCAGGTTCCACCCGATCTCGATGACGTCGCCAGGTGCAAGCCCGAGTTCCCGCGGTCGCCACTCCGGCGGTATTTGCAGCGGAACGATGCCCATGCACACCAGGTTGGTGCGGTGAATGCGTTCGAACGAGTTGGCCAGTACGGCCCGGCATCCCAGGAGTTGCGCGCCCTTGGCGGCCCAGTCACGCGATGAGCCGGTGCCATAGCGCTCGCCCGCCATCAGCACTGTCGGCAAGCCGGCGTCCGCATAGCGAGCAGCCGCTTGCCAAACGGGAAGCACCTCGCCCGACGGCGCGAAGATCGTGAGGCCTCCAGCGAGCCCGCGCGCCAGATAGTTGACGACGGTGCGATTAGTGAACAGCCCGCGAAGCATCACCTCCCAATTGCCACGGCGCGAGGCAAACACGTTGAGGTCGTTGGGGTCTTCCCCACGCTCGACCAACCATCGTCCGGCGTCGCTGCCGGGCGGGATCGCGCCAGCGGGCGAGATGTGGTCGGTGGTGATGTCATCGCCCAAAACCAGCAGCGGATGGGCGCGCAGTACGTCCGCGGTCGCGCCCGGCGCGGTAAAGCGAATGAACGGCGGCCGGCGTAGATAGGTGCTGGCTGGGCGCCAGGGAAAACGTGCTGTGCTCGGCGCATCCAAGGCACGCCACTCCGCCGACGCCTCCGACTGGTCATAGGCCTCTGTCACGTCGCACGGGTCGGTTCCCATCTTGATAGCGGCCTCGACTTCCTCCGCTGCCGGCCAAAGCTCGGCAAGGTAAACCGGCTTGCCCTCCGCAGTCGTGGCAACGGGATCGTGCGTAATATCCAGCCGAGCGTGCCCGGCCAGCGCGTAGGCTATCACGAGCGGCGGCGATGCCAGCAGGCTCTGGTCAACTTGCGCATGGACCCGGCCGGGAAAGTTGCGATTGCCAGATAGGACGTTCACCGGGGACACGCCCGCGGCGTTCGCCTGCTCCATCAGCGGCAGGAGCGGACCGGAGTTACCGATGCAGGTCGCGCAGCCGTATCCGGAGATGGCGAAGCCCTCGGCCTCCAGGTCCTCCAGCAGTCCAGCCCGCTCCAGCCGGCGGCGCGCGGCCGGCGACCCCGGCGTCAACGACGTCTTCACCCACGGCGCTGGACGCAGGCCGAGCCGCCGCGCTTTGCGCGCAACCAGTCCGGCCGCGACCAACAGCCCGAAATCGGTCGTGTTGGTGCAGGAGGTGATGGCGGCGATGGCGACCGCGTTCGGGGGCACGGTCACCTCGCCGATCCGAGCCGCGGCGCCGGGGGTCAACACGGCGCTGACCTCCCCGGCATCCCGCCTGTCCTGCGGACGCCGCGGCCCGGTGATCGATGGGCGTAATGTCGCAAGATCCAGATCCAGCACAGTGGTGTAGCGGGGCGTGGCCGCCGGGTCGTACCAGAGGCCGTTGGCACGGGCGTAGGCTTCGACCAGGGCGATGTCCGGTCCGGCGCGGCCGGTCGCGCGCAGGAAGGCAAGCGTCTGCGCGTCGATGGGGAAGCACCCCGTGCTCGCGCCATACTCCGGCGCCATGTTCGCCACCGCCGAGCGCTGGCCGACCGTCAGGCCGGCGAGCCCAGACCCAAAGAACTCCACGAACTCGCCGGAGACGCCCGACTGGCGCAACCGTTGCGTGACGGTCAGCGCCAGGTCGGTGGCGGTGGCGCCCTGCGGCAGCGTGCCAAATAGGCGTACGCCGACGACCTCCGGCACCCGGAGCGACACCGGCACGCCGAACATGACGCCCTCCGCCTCCAGGCCGCCGACGCCCCAGCCCAGCACGCCAAGCGCGTTCACCATCGGCGTGTGGCTATCGGTGCCAACCAGCGTGTCCGGGGCCGCCCACGCGTCGCCATCCCGCTGCTCCGTTGCCACAACGCTCGCGATCCGCTCCATGTTGATGGTGTGCATGATGCCGGTGCCGGGCGGGAACACGTGGAAGCCGCGCACCGTCGCCGCCGCCCATTTCATGAAGCGGTAGCGTTCTGCGTTCCGCTCCATCTCGCGCGCCATGTTGCGCGCGAGGGACTCGCGCGACCCGGTGGAATCAACCGCGATCGAGTGGTCCGTGGACGTCGCCACCGGGACGGTTGGGTTCAGCAGCTCCGGGTCGCCTCCCGCCTCCGCCAATGCGTCCCTCATCGCAGCTATGTCGGTCAGCGCCGGGCCGCAGGTCGTGTCGTGCATAAGGATGCGGGTCGGCGTGAACGGGATTTCCGCCGTGCTATGCCCGGTGTCCAACCACTCCAGCAGGCTGTGGCAGCCGGCTTCGGCCACGGCGGCGTCCGGCTGGCGAAGCACATTCTCCAGCAGCACGCGGTGGCACCATGGCATTCGCGCCAAGGCTGCACCGGCAGCGGCGTTGAGGTCCACGATGCGACGGTTCCCGAACGGACCTGTAAGGGTCGAGACCGGTGCGGCGAAGGATGGGGTCATGAAGAGCTGCTCTCGCTCAGTGTGGCATTCGCGGATCGCACGGGCTGTACTCGGTCGGATGAGAGCCGCATCAGCGTCATCATGGCGAACGAACCGAACAGCAAGATGGCCAGGAAGATCAGGCCGCCTTTCGGACTGCCGGACGCGTCCTTGATCAGGCCGATCACATAGGGGCCGACAAAACCGCCAAGATTGCCGATGGAATTGATGACTGCCACGGACACGGCTGCTGTGGCCCGTGTCAGGAACAGAGTCGGCACTGCCCAGAAGGGCGCCTTGAACGCATAGAGCCCGGTGAGCGCGGCGGCGATGCAGGCCATCGCCAGGACGGGGGCTCCCACCAGCCCCGCTCCCAGCAAGGCCACACCCGCCAGCAACAGCGGCCAAGCGGAGTGCATCTTCCGCTCGCCCATACGGTCCGACCGGCGAGACCACAGCACCATGCCGACCGTGGCGATGGCGTAAGGCAGCATCGCGATCAGCCCGACCTGCGTGTTGGTCAGTTGTCCGGAAAAACCTTTGATGATCTGCGGCATCCAGTAGCCGACGCCGAGGCTACCGCACTGGTAGACGAAGTAGATCGCGGACAGATACAGCACCTTCGGGTTGCACACCGCCTGCCATAGGCCGAGATGCTGCACCGAGCCGGCCTGCGCCGCCCGTTCGCGCTTCAGCTCCCCGGTCAGCCACGCCTTCTCGTCAGGCGCCAGCCAGCGCGCCTGCTCCGGCCGGTCGGTGAGCAGGAAGAAGCAAGCCAGGCCGCCCAGCACCGCCGGCCCGCCCTCGATCAGCAGCATCCAACGCCAACCGGTCAGCCCGGCAAGATTGTCAAAATGGTCGAGGATCCAGGTGCTGAGCGGCGCTCCAATTAGGTACGAAACAGGGATCGCAGCCGTGAACATGGCGATCGTGGTAGCTTGCTCGCGCTTGCGGAACCAATATGTCAGATAGATGATGATGCCGGGGAAGAAGCCTGCCTCCGCCACGCCAAGCAGGAAGCGAAGCAGGTAGAGCTGCGTGCTTGTTTGCACGAAGGCTGTCAGGACGGCCACCGCGCCCCAGGTCAGCAGGATACGCGCAATCCAAATCCGCGGACCGAAGCGATTCATCAGGACGTTGCTGGGCACCTCGAACAGGAAGTAGCCGATAAAGAAGATACCTGACGCGAAGCCGAAGGCTTCGCTGCTGAGAGCCAGTTCCTTGTTCATCTGGAGCGCCGCATAGCCAATGTTGGCTCGATCCAGGTACGAAATGATATAGAGCACGAAGCAGAACGGAATGAGGCGCCAGAAGACCTTGCGCACCGTTCGGGACTCAATCGACTGCGGGCTGCGGCGTTTGTCGTGACCCATGCAAGCCTCCCGTGTGCGCTCGCGGCGCCATTGGACGGGAAGACATGACCGCATTGCCCGTCAGATGCCCATTCGGTCTACCTGAAAGGCAGATAGTCTCTTGTGGCTACAAAATGCAATATCAATCGAGCGCCGAGGTCTTGATCCGTCTTGCCCCGTCAATGTGGTCCCGCAGGAAGGCCGCCGCTCCTTGTTTGTCGCCTGAGTCGAGCAGATCCAGGATCTGGAGGTGTTCACGGCATTGCCGGCCGAGGCGGGTGCGGTCGACTGTGATGCGGTATTCAATCAGCCGACGTGCCCGATTGACGCGCCGTACGCCTTCCAGGAAGAACGGGTTGCCCGACCAACCAACGATCATCTCGTGGAAGTCGGCGTTGATTTGGAACAGCTGCGCCCGCGTCAGCCGCATGGCTGCGCCGTCCAGCAGCGCCATTTGCTGGTCTCGGGCAGCCCGGGCCGCCGCGGGATCCACACCGAATGATGGTTCCAGCACGGCAGCGGGTTCCATGGCGGCCCGGAAGCGGTAGCCCTGGTCGTACGCCTCGCGCGACGTCAGCACGGGGAGAAATACCCAGCCATGGCCCGGCAGCCGCTCTGCCCAGCCTTCGGCGGCGATGCGGTTCAAGATCTTAAGCACCTGGCCGCGAGACAGCCCATAACCGCGCATCAGTTCATTTTCGCTCACCCGCTCGGGCAAGATGCCGGACAGACGATCGGCCGCAACCGCCATATACGGCTCGTCCTCCTCATCCGGGGCCAGCTTCAGCGCCGCACCAGCAAGGTCATCTCCAGCCTTGACAAGGAAGAACCCACGGTTCGGTTCCGAGCGAACGATGCCCAAATCGGCAAGGGTTCGCAGCGCGGCGCGGATGGGTGCGCGCGAGACCCGAAACCGGTCCGCCAAAGCCTGCTCTGGCATATGCTGGCCGCTCGGCAGCGCATTGACGCGGATGTAGTCCAGAATGAGGACAGGCATCTGTGACTGGGGCTGGGCTGACATTGTCCTCTCGTGGCGCAACGGGATGGTCGCCATCAAACCAGCGGCCAACACCCCATCAGCAAGCATCCTTGCATGCGCGGCGATATTGCCTCATGCTAAGACAAAATACAATCCGTGGTGCGTTGTCGTAGGCGGCGCGCTCGGGCCAGGGAGGCGAGGCAATGCTCATTCGGTCAAACTCCGCGCAAGTCGCACCGTTTTTGCCGCTTGCGCGCGCGGGCATGGCCGCAGGGGCGTTGACGCGGCGGCTGGTCCTTGGGGGCACGGCGATGGCGGCGATGCCCGACAGCTTGGCCGCGGCGGCCGCCCCCGTGGCCGACACGCACCCGGAGGGCGCGCCACGCCCAGCCGCATACTTCGCCTATGTCGGGTGCCGTACGAGCCGGGAGCGCAACGCGCGTGGCAATGGCATCAGCGTCTACAGCGTTGATGCCGCGACCGGAACTTGGCACCAAGTGCAATTGCTCGGAGGTTTGCTCAACCCCTCGTTCCTGGCACTCAGCAAGGACAAGCGCTTTCTCTACACCGTGCACGGCGACAGCAGCGAGATCAGCTCCTTCACCATCAATGCTGACAATGGTCAGATCACTCCACTGAACCAACAATCGACGCAAGGAAAAAACCCGGTTCACCTCGCGCTCGACCCGACCGGCCGGTTCATGGTGGTGTGCAATCACATCACCTCCACCCTGGCTGTACTGCCCATAAACGAAGACGGCGCGCTCGGACCAGTCTGCAACTTGTTCGAGCTGAAGGGGAAGATTGGTCCTCATCGCGTCGAGCAGCCTTTCTCGAAGCCGCACGAGGCCGTGTTCGCGCCGGACGGTCGCTACCTCATCGTGCCTGACAAGGGATTGGACCGGGTTTTCACCTTCACCCTGGACCCGACCGGCCAACTCGCTCCCGTACGACCGCCCTCGGTGCACGCACGCGAGACATCGGGGCCGCGGCATGTCGCCTTCCGCCCGGACGGGCAGTTCGCCTATGTTGTGAACGAGTTGGATTGCACCGTGACATCATACCGCTATGACGCGGCCAGTGGTGCGCTGACGCCTATGCAAATTATTCCGACGCTGCCGCAAAGCTTTACCGGCGACAGTCGTGCGTCCGAGATCGAGGCGTCGGCTGACGGACGGTTCATTTACGCTTCTAACCGTGGCTTTGACTCGGTGGCGATCTTCGCAGCGGATCCTGTGACGGGATGGCTCTCGGTCGTCGATATTGTGCGAACCCCCGGCAAAACCCCCCGGTTCTTCGCGCTAGCGCCTAACAACCGCTTCATGTTCGTGGCCCATGAAGACAGTGACGCGATCGCAACCTTCGCCGTAGATCAGGAGAACGGCCGGATTGTACCGACGGGCAACATGATCCCGACAGGAAGCCCCGTTTGCATTAGATTCGGCTGAACAGTCCTGCCTGAGTTGGGCTAAGTCAGGCCGCGTCAGTCGCTGAATCGAACTTTCGCTACCATTGCTTCTGTACTGGGCCTTTGGGCGTGAAGCTCAGAGTGCATCCACTCGCGGGTTTCGTGCTTCTGCCCGTGATCAGCGCGAGGCCGTCACATGATGCTGCATGAGGGAGCCGGCGGAGCAATCTACCCAGCGTAGTCTCGGGATTGCTCCCGGCCACTGCAACAGAACCTGCCTTACCGTCTCCGCGTCCCGGCAGAGGGACCTTGTGGGAGCTGAGCCGCCTGGCCCCGCCCCGAACTTTGCGCCCCTTTCGGCTTAGGCTGCCGCGGCCGCAAGGTCCTTGCCCCAGGCGAACTCGGTCGCGTCCGCCCACATGCGGTGGAGCACGTTGGCCAGCTTACGCGCCAACGCCACTTTCGCCCTCCGCATGCCTCGCCGCTTGGCATCTACCGGACCCCCGGCTATTGCGAGCGCCTCCAGCGCCAATACAAGAGAGGGCGCCGCCAGCATGGTGATCCACAAATCACGCAACACGACGTCCCGCAAAACGCGCCAGGTATGGAGTTGGCCGCAATGCCCAGGCGCCGTCGCCGACCATGGCGAGGGCGATTAGGCCGGCGATCCAAAATGCAAGGTACTCCCAGCCACCGTTTGGATTGGTGAACAACCAGCCATTGGCGCCGTGCACCGTCGCGATGGCGCCAGCCAGAATAGGCGTGAGTGCAAGGGCAACGATCCGGGTCCAAATGCCCAGCAAAAGTGCCACCGCTCCGAGAAGCTCGGCCGTCATGACCACATAAGCGAGGCCCGAAGGTAGCCCGAGGCTGGCGAAGTATTGAGCGGTTCCTGCGGGCGTGAAAATAAACAGTTTCACGCCGAAATGAGCCAGGAACATCAATCCCATGCTAACTCTGAGGAGTAAGGCGCCGTAGGGGGCTGTGCGATCGGCGGTCATGTAGTTCCTATTCATGTGAACGTAGTTAAGGGTGTATGTGACTCACCCGCTCGATCAATCAGGGTTAGGCGAGGCCTTCGGCCTTGAGAGCCTCGGTCACTTTGGGACGGCTGCGGATCCGGGCGACGTAGCGTTGCAACACCGGCCAGGGCGAAAGATCGAATCCGACGAAGCTCTCCCAGTTCAGGATCGTGAAAAGGTAGCCGTCGGCGACGGTGAACGTGCCCATGAGATAGTCCTTGTCGGCAATCTGCTCAGACAGCCAATCGAGCCGCATGGACAGGACGGCTTCGACGGCCTTCCGCCACTCGGGCGACTGCACCGGGTTGAACATGGATGCGAGGGCCTTGTGCACCTCCGTCGCAATGAAGTTCAGCCACTCTTGCAGGCGATAGCGCTCCATTGTGCCGGGCGCCGGCGCAAGGGTGGCCTGCGGCGCCTGATCGGCGACATACTGGATGATTGCCGGTCCCTCGGTCAGTACTTGCCCGTCGTCTAGTTCAAGCGCAGGCATGTAGTTCTTGCCATTAATCTGGCGGTAGTCCCGCCCGGACGGAATGATCCGAGCCTGCATGTCGACCAGCTCCAACGTGAACGGCAGCCCGGCTTCACGCAATGCGATGTGGGGCGACAACGAGCAGTGGCCCGGCGCATAATACAGCTTCATTAATGCCTCCTGAAGTTACGGCGAGGATGGAACCTCGAGATCCGATGTCGCAGGACACTCACCAATCGACAAGTAGGCACCTTGCGGTAAGTTTTGAATTCGGGTATCGCCTTTATTCATGCAGAACCAAATGGCCTACCTAGAAAATGACGTTGGCGACGTGTTCAGCCCAGCCTGCCCAGCGCGCAGCGTGCTCGATGTCTTGGCCGAGAAGTGGCCGTTGCTGCTGATCCATTCCCTTTCCAGCGGCCCCGCTCGCACGGGCGAACTGCGCCGGCGCGTCGGCGGTATTTCAGACAAGATGCTGATCCAAACGCTCCGGCGGCTTGAACGGAGTGGCTTTGTGTCGAGACATGCTTATCCAGAGGTCCCTCCCCGTGTAGAATACGCGCTGACGCCGTTAGGTGCTTCGTTGAGTGAGCCGGTCAAAGCGCTCGACGGCTGGGTCGAACGGAACATCGCCGCCATCAGCGCAGCGCAGCGCCGGTTCGACGAACGGGCACTCGAGGACCGCTAAGCCAGCACTTCTTGCGCGGCTGCCAACAACGGCAGCAAGGTGCGCGCCATATCCTCCACAGGGATGCGGCTGGCGTGAACCGCGACATTGAGCGCTGCCACGACCAGTCCGTTGGTGTCGCGGGTCGGGACGGCGATAGTCCGCAATCCCAGTTCGACCTCTTCGTCGACGATGGCATAGCCATTGTTTCGGACGGCGGTGAGTTCCTGCTCCAGCGCCCGGCGAGTGAACAGGGACTTGGCCGTCCGCGCTTCCAGCCGGGCCTTCTGCCAGTAACGCTCCAAGTGTGCGGCGGGTGCGTACGCCAGTAGCACCCGGCCAAGCGCGGTACTGTAGGCCGGCAGGCGGCTGCCCACACTGAGGCTGGTGAACACCATGCGGGGCGGTGCGGCCTGCGCGATGCAGACGACCTCCGTCTCATCGAGGACGGCCGCCATGCAGGGGTCGCCCGCTTCCCGGGCGATGCGGTCGACGAAGGGCTGCAATAGCTTGGGGAGCGGAGTGGCCGCGAGATAGGCATGGCCAAGCCGCAAGACGCGCGGCGTCAGGGAGAAGAACTTGCCGTCGAACTCGGCATAGCCGAGATGGACCAGGCTGAGCAGGTAGCGGCGTGCGGCGGCGCGCGTCAGCCCGGTCAGTCCGGCGGCTTCGCTGATCGCCATGCGACGCCTGGCGTCGTTGAACAGTTCGATGATCGCCAAGCCCTTGCTTAGGCCGGCAACGAGGTCGCGGGACAGGATTTCAGAAGGGGGGTCATCGGGCATGTGGGCGCATATCGCACAAACATGACTCACTGCCTAGTCTTTCCGATCCGCTTTTGATCCGCGCATTTCCGCTTGACAGGGACGATCAGCGGGCCTCCTAATGTGCGCAAATAGAACAAAGGGCGATATTCGCACGTATCGCCTGGTGAGGGAGGTTCCTATGCCAAGCCACCGGGCCGGGCTCTGCGCGTTCTTCAACCGCGCCGCCGCGACGAAGGAATGGCGCTTCCTGACCCACGTTTTCGGCCTCGATACGCTTGTCACCGAAACGACGCATGGTGGCGATGGGCGCCGGACCGTTAATAACCTGGAAGGACCGTTATATCGCGCCGGAGCCCCGGTCGTACAAAGCCCGGCACTCATCATGCGGCCGGAGGAGGCCGGGGAGCGCTTATTCCTGTCCGGCCGGGTTGTTGAGGTCGGAACCGGCCGGCCAATGCCGCATGCCAAGTCGCCGGCCGAGGTGTTGCAGGCTATCGCGGAAGTGCGCGAGGGGCGTAGGTTTTACCTGAGCCTTCCGCTCGACCTGCCCGGCGGCAATCTCCTCGCCGAGCGCCGCCACCCTCCCGTACTACGCCCAACGATCCGCAACGGCCAAGCCAACGTCAACTACCAGCTTGGGCAGGATAACCCTGCGCTGACCGACGTCATGAGCGATGATGCAGTGCTGCTGCACACGCAGTATTCGACGCAGTGGGACGGTCTTGCCCATGTCGGGCAAATGTTCGACGCGGATGGGGACGGTGTCCTCGAGCCGCGCGACTACAACGGCTATCTTGCCGGGCCTGTTCAAGCTTGGCATCCACCTCGCCGAGCTATGGCACCTGACGCCTTTGGCCGCCTGGTTGCGTGCGCAAGGCCGGTCCCGCTTCCTGCTGACGGCGCCGCCGCTGCGCCTGCGTGGCGCAAGCGGCTCCCCGGTTACACCGGTGGCGACCGTCTGACGATGCCGGCCCGCATTGCAACGCTGTCCACCACGCGTCTGAACATCAGGCTGCGCCAACCGATTGCGATGTCGTTCGGCACGGTGCGCGTGCAGAACGTGATCCTGGGCCGGATGCGTGACGCCGATGACGTGGCAGGCCTGGGAGAGGCGTCGATCCTGGGTGGCCCATATTGGGGCGAAGAAAGCGCCGAGAGCGTGCAGGCCATCAACGAAATTCGTCTCGCGCCTGTTCTCGTCGGCACCGAGATCACCGGTGTGGATGCGGTTGCCGCCTGTGTTGCAGGGCTGGTGCGCGGCAACGCCGCGGCGCGGGGCGCAGTCGAGATGGCGGCTATAGACCTGCTCGGCAAACGGCTGGGAGTGCGTGCGGTGCACCTGCTGGGAGGGCCAAGCCGACACGGCATTCCGGTCGCCTGGACCCTCTCGACGGGCAGCACCAGCGGCGATGTCGAGGAGGGCGAGCGTGCCCTGGCCGAACGCGGGCATCGCCGGTTCAAACTGAAGCTTGGCCGGGCGACGGCCGCCGCCGACGTTGCGCGTGCCGCAGCGGTCGTGGAAGCGTTCCGTGGGCGGGCATCGGTGATCGCGGATGGGAACGGGGTTTGTGACGGTGTCATGGCGGCCCGCTTCCTGCCCGCACTGGCGCAAGCCGGCCTGGAGGCGATCGAGCAGCCGCTACCGGCCGGCGACGTCGACGGCATCGCGCGGCTGCGGACCGGGTTGGGGATGGAGGTGATCGCGGACGAGGCGGTGACCAGCCTGCAAGCCGCGTTCCGGGTCGCGGCAGGGGGCGGCGCATCCGTGCTCTCGCTCAAGCCAAACCGGGAAGGCGGCTTGACGGCCAGCCGCCGGGTCGCCGCCGTTGCGGCCGCGTCTGGCGTGGGTCTCTACGGCGGCACGATGCTGGAAACATCCCTCGGGACGGCAGCCAGCCTGGCCTTGTTCGCGACCCTGCCGGACCTGCGCCTGGGCGGCGAGCAGTTCGGCCCCTTGCGCCTGGCGGACGACATAGTGGCAGCTCCCCTGACGCCGCGGGACGGGACGCTGCTGATCCCGGCAGGCCCTGGCTTCGGCGTGACGCTCGACGAGGACTGCGTGGCGTTCCTCGCCCGCCAGCGCGAGCCCGGTGCCCGCCACTTGGGCGCGGTCGCATGATCCCGTTCATCTATGATGCGCTGCCGGCGCGGATCGTGTTCGGCAGCGGCACGGTCTGCCAAGTCCCGGCAGAACTGCAGCGGCTCGGCTGCAGCCGGGCGGTCGTCGTGTCCACCCCGGAGCAGCATGGGATTGCGGCCGGCATCGCATCGCTGCTGGGCGCAGCTTGTGCGGGCGTGTTCGCGCGGGCGGCCATGCACACGCCCGCCGATGTCACGGCCGCCGCCCTGGACGAAGTGGGCCGGCTTCGCGCTGATGCGGTCGTATCCGTCGGCGGCGGCTCGGCGATCGGACTGGGCAAGGCCATCGCACTGAGAACCGACCTGCCACAGATCGCCGTGCCGACGACCTATGCCGGAAGCGAAGCGACACCGATCTTAGGCGAGACGGAGGACGGCCGGAAGACCACGCAGCGTACGTTGCGCGTGCTGCCCGAGACGGTCGTGTACGACGTGGACCTCACTCTTACGCTGCCGCCCGGTCTGACGGCGACGTCCGGCTTGAACGCCATCGCCCATGCAGTTGAAGCGCTGTACGCCCAGGACGCCAATCCAATCGCCTCCATGCTGGCGGAACAAGCGATCGCTTTGATGGCACCCGCGTTGCGGTCGCTCGCCGGCGCCCCCGGCGACCACGCCGCCCGGTCGGACGCGCTGTACGCGTCGTGGGCGTGTGGCACCTGCCTCGGGCTGGTCGGCATGTCGCTGCACCACAAGCTGTGCCACGTGCTCGGCGGTAGCTTCGGGCTGCCGCATGCCCCGACGCACGCCGTCATCCTGCCGTATGCGGTCGCCTACAATGAGGCTGCCGCGCCCGACGCGATGCGGCGCATCGCTGCCGCGCTGGGAGCGCCTAGCGCGGCGGCCGGGCTGTTCGGCCTCGCACGCGCGCTCGGTGCGCCATCGTCGCTCGCCGCGCTGGGCATGAACCGCGAC
>CAXTRX010000067.1:0-16893 GCA_964246785.1 uncultured Acetobacteraceae bacterium
AGCTTCGACGCCATTGCGCGCCATCGCGGGGTAGGGCGGGCAGGGCCTTAAAGCCGGCTCCAACGCCGTCCTTCAGGGTTTCGCAGTCTTTTGCCGGGTATAGTCAGCCGGACAATGCGCCCGATCCTTTCCGCCGCAATGACGTCAAGCCGGATCATGGTGCTGCTCGATGCCACCATGGTCGGCCTTGCTTGGCCCATCGCCCTGACGGCCACGCTGACCACCATCCAGCCGCTACCCGCAAGCCAAACGCTGCTCCTGGTTGCTGCCTATCCGCTCACGCATTTTGTGCTGCTTTACGCTCTTGGGATGTATCGACGCGACAGCCTTGTCGAAACCCGCACGGCATTGGCCCGAATCCCGCTCGTAGCCGCCCTTGGCGCCCTTGGAGGCTCGGTTCTGGTGGCCGCGCTGGACTGGCTGTTGGACCCAGCGCCGAGCCTGCAGCCGGGCGCGGTCCGCATTCTCGCGATGGCCTTCTTCTGTCTCCTCGCCAGCGGCTTGGCCGCCCGCGTTGTCTTCCGCCTCCTGCGGCAATCAGGCGTCATCCGCCGTCGGCTGCTGGTGGTCGGTGCAGGTCGCCGCGCCTGGGACCTTGCCTGGATGCTGCGAGCCGAGGGCCGAAACCTCCACTACAGCATTATCTTCGCCCACAAGCCGGTGCAGGGCGAGGTTGACCCGCGTTTGGCTGACGGGTCAGAAGGAGAGATTGTCTCCACCACCGATCCTGGCCTGCTGCAAATGGCGCAGGCGCTGCGTGTGGACCAGATCGTTGTGGCGCCGGACGAGCGCCGCGGGATGGGCATGAGCGACCTGCTCGCCTGCAAGACGGCGGGCTTCCCGATCAAGCAATATCTGAGCTTTATCGAAGCCGAAACTCGCCGGATCGATCTCAGGCGCATGGAGCTCGGTTGGCTGCTCTACGCTGACGGCTTCTATTTCGGCGTAGTGGACCGGGTGCTCAAGCGGCTGCTCGACATCGTTGTCAGCGCCGTGTTGCTCGTGCCCGCAACACCGGTGCTGCTGCTGGCTATGGCCGCTATCAAGCTCGACGATGGCGGCCCGGCATTCTACCGCCAAACCCGACTAACCCGCGGCAGCCGGGGCTTTGCGATCAGCAAGCTGCGCACAATGACGGTCGATGCTGAAGCCAACGGCGCGGTCTGGGCCGCTGCGCAGGACAGCCGGATCACCCGGATTGGGGGCTTCTTACGCCGCAGCCGGATCGATGAACTGCCGCAGCTACTGAATGTCATGCGGGGTGACATGTCGCTGGTGGGACCGCGTCCGGAACGCCCGAGCTTTGTGGCACTGCTGGCCGCCGAGATCCCTCTCTATGATCAGCGCCACCTAGTCAAGGCGGGGCTGACAGGCTGGGCGCAGGTCAACTATCCCTATGGTGCATCAATCAACGATGCGCGCTCGAAGCTAAGCTATGATCTCTATTATGTTAAGAACTTCAGCGTATTGTTTGATATTCTCATTATCTTGCAGACCTTGCGCGTAGTTCTGTGGCCCGGAGCTAGCGTCCGCTAGGAAGCATACCGGTGCAATCTCACACCATTGGCGCTGCAATTATTTATGGGACGGCGTATCGACTCTCATTAAGTTATCTGCAATTACGATCCAGCTCATGAGCAGCCACCCGGCACATCCCGTGTCAGGTGTCTTGTCTGGCCTGTGACGATTGAATTGTACTTGGACAGAAAGCCAACGGACGTCTCGTACAAGACTCTTAACCGTGTTATCGTAATGGCATTATAATATCGTCAATATTAACGACCATGGATCTCTCGTCTATTCGCTCGTTATTAAGCGACGACTTGCCGATATCGCGCTAATCTCTAATAACAAGGTGGAATGACGTGGAGGCGGGTGCATAATGATTGCCGCGACTGATCCGACGCCGTTAAACTCTGGAGCCGATGGCACGAACGGTGTGGGCCCAACTGTGACAATGCTCCCCCCCACGACCGCTCAAGCGTCACCTCCCTTGCCAAACGCTGATGCCGCCGGCCTACGGCCGGTCCAAACGCCAGATTTGCCGCCGAGCGCCACCGTGCTCACCGTGGGGACGGGCGAAGAGTTCGCCACTCTGAGTGCGGCCATCGGCGCTTCGCAGAACGGCGACATCATTCTTGTCAATGCCGGAACCTACACCAACGATTTCGCCACCATCACCACCAAAATCACCATCGAGGGTGTTGGTGGGATGGCCAACCTCGTCGCCACCGAGGCGCCCCCCAACCTCAAGGGCATTCTTACCGTCGACAATGACGTCACCATCAAGAACCTGTCTTTCTCCGGGGCGGCCGTCCCCGATTCTGACGGCGGCAACGGTGCTGGCATCCGCTACGAGGGCGGCCAGATGGTGCTCGAGAACGACGTCTTCAGCGACAACCAGGACGGCATTCTGGCCTCGCCGGTCATCCCGTCGCTTATCGTCAACACCATCTCGATCGATCACAGCGTGTTCTCGGACAATGGCTCCGGCACCGGCTATACGCACAATCTCTATATCGGCGATGTCAGCAGCCTTGATTTCACCAACAACATCACCGAAGGCGCCGTTGTCGGCCATGAGTTCAAGAGCCGCGCTTTGGTCAACACCATTACGGGCAACGTGTTCCAGGACGGCCCTACCGGCACCGCCAGCTACAGCATCGACCTGCCCAACGGCGGCGACGACCTGATCGAGAACAACACCATTGAAAAGGGTCCCGACGCCACCAACGACGCCATCATCCATTTCGGCGGTGAGGGCATTCCCTATGCCGGCTCCTCGTTGACGATCGAGAACAACAGCATCGTCAATGACCTCGGCGCCAGCGCGGTGGCGTTGCTGAACCAGACCGCGATCAGCGCCGTCATCACCGGCAACGCCTTCACCAACATCGCATCTGGTCAGATCGCCTCGGGACCGGCCACCGGCACCAGCAACACCGACAATGACGCCCCGCTGCCAGACATCAACTTGGTGGGGGTTCTACCCGGCAACACCCAGATCTTCACCGACAACAACCCCCACACCGTCGTGCTGAGCACCCAAGGCGCCGTTGAAGGCGGCGGCGGGTTGCTGACCGTCATCGACTCCGCCGGACATGTCGTGGTCATCGGTGGCGCCGGCGGGCTGGACTTCACGGAGGAGGGGGGTGCGGGCGGCAGCTCGATCACCACCAAGGCCGGTTCGGTGAACGCTCTGATCCTGGTTGGCCAGGACGAGGTCGACAGCGAGGGGATGGACGCCATTACCGTGGGCGCCAACAACGTCACCGGCGCCATAGGCGGTGCCGCCATCATCGCTGACGGGACGGGGAACGACAATTGGTCGGTCACCGGCACCGCCACCATCCATGGCAATGGCGGCAGCCCGGTGGTCGCCCTGGCTGCCAGCGCCCGATTGGCGATGACCGGGTCGTTCGGCTACCTGGAGGTGCAGGACAACGGCGGCGTGGCCAACGTCAACGTCGCACAAGGCGGCGCCACCGAGGCTATTTCCATCACCAGCGGCGCGGCCGACCTCAAGGTCTATAACGCCATGATGGCCGTCACCACCGCCAGCGGCCCGCAGGGTGCGGTGATGCATTTGGGCGCCGGGGCGGCGCAGATCACCAGCGCAGGCGCCGACACGATCTATGCCGGCTCGGGCGCCGAGACCATCATCGTCTCCGGCGCTGCCACCATTCATGCCGGTACAGGCGCACTGGCGCTCTATGGCCGTGCCGATGGCGCCGGCGCCACTCTCTATGGCAATGGCGGCGACTACCTACTCGGCGGCGATACGGGCAACATCACCTATTATGGCGGTGCGTTGGCCAGTACGCTTGACGTGCAGCTCAACAACAACACCCTCATCGGCGGGACAGGGCGTCTGACCATTAAGGGCGGCTCGCGTGAGACGATCACCGGTGGGGCAGGCGGCATCGTCTACTCCGCCACCGATGGCGGGGGCGCCAACACCATCACCACCGCCGCTGGCGCGCAGGATGTGCTGACGCTGGCAGCCGCAGATGTGGTGACCAGTCGCGGCAAGGACACCATCTATGGCGGGTCCGGCAACCAGGTCATCACCCTTTATGGCAATGCGCTCGTCATCGGCAGCACGGGCAACAGCACCCTCTCGTTCTATGGGAACGATTCGCTGGTCGGTAGCGGCCAGGATGTCTGCACGGTCAACGCGGGCGCACAGGTGGCGATTTCCGCTGGCACCAATGACAGCGTGCATGAAACGGATGCCAAGGTCGATTTCGGGGTGGGACATGGCTCCAGCGCGGTCGCGTTGTCCGTCGCTGGCGGTGCCGCGTCCATCTACGGCGGCACCCAAATCAGCGTCACGGTCGACACAGACCAGGCTGCGGCCACGCAGGTGACGCTCATGCAAGGGGCGGCAAGCGTCACCTTGAACGGCGCCGACACCCTGCAGGGCGGCTCGGGAGCGGCCACTGTCACCATCCTTGCCGCCAACACCAACGTCACCGGCGGTTCGGGCGCGCTGACGGTACACGACTACGACCCGGCAACCGGCCACGTAGCGACAATTCATGGCGGTAGCGGGACGCTGAATTATGACCAGGGCGGCGCGGCGCTGACGTTCATCGGCGGCTCGGGAGCCGCGGTGCTCAATGGCGGATGGGGTAGCCTGTCGGTGAGAGGGGGCTCTGGCGCCTTGACGGTCTCTGGCGGCAGTGAGGGGTTGGATCTCACGGCCGGGTCAGGACGGGCAAATATCAGCATGACCTCAGGCGGTGGCAGTATCACCTTCGGCACTGGTGCGTCGTCGGTCCAAGAGGCGGGTTATGGCCAGGCGGACATCTTCCACTTCGTGGCCGGCAGTGGCGGCGGCACTGACGTCATCAGCGGACTGCGCGCTGGCGTCGATCAATTGGTCTTCCAAGGGGTGGGCATCGCATCCGCGCGAACGGCCGGCGGCTCATCCACCATCACGCTGACCGACAGCACGCAGCTACGATTGGTTGGCGTGACCGACCTCACTGATGTACTCGGCAAAGCCTAGACTGTCATCGGCGAGTGGCCCTTACCAAAATCAGGCCGCCTGATCGCCTGCACGGCATTGCCGCTCAGCAACCCGCCGCCGCCCTAGAATGGCGTTGCCATTGTCACAGTTGGGTGGATGCGCGGACGTAACTCTAATGCCGCAATAACGACACTTTACAACGTCAGCCTTGTCATCCTAACTCCCGGCGCCGTCGTCGGAACGGTCGTTGGCCCCTTAAGCGGCCATCAGCGTTGGTGGAGCCAGCGAAGCCTGGCAATCCACTGTCGGGTTAATGGTGGTCAAAAATGCGATTATCGCCCGATTAATCCGATATTTTAGTTTTAACTATTTATTGACAGACAGCGCGATGTTCGTCATACGCAACCAAGTCGTAGGGACGCTCGCAGATCAGATCATAATCTATGAGTTTCTGATGGGTGAAACCGGGTGGACAGACCATGTTTCGAAACTTTGCCGCCAAGCACAGCTTCAAGTCAATTATTCGCTCTATAGATAGGTATTTAGCCTTAGAGATGCTTGGTCTCTGGGCCATAGAGTGCATTTCTATATCGGTTGTGCTTTATTTTTTGCTTTCGCACGGAGGATCGTCTTCTTTCGCTGGATTGTCTTTGGATGGTCACGCTTTTGAACAGGCGCTCGCTTGTGCCCTGACAATCAGCATCGCTTCAATGGCGATCGGCCTATATCACGCTGATATATGTGCGCGCCGTGGGAAGTTGGTGGTTACAGCTCTTATTGTCAGCCTGTTGCTTGCTCCGGTGATCAGTGGCGTCATTCACATTATCGGATTGGACCTCGATCCCGAAAGCCACACGTCGCTCGCAAAAATCTTTGGCGGTTGGTTTGCCTGTCTTGTCGTCACGCGCGTCGGTTTTCACGTGGCACAGCGTACTGACCTGCTGGCCAGACGCGTGCTGGTCATCGGATCTTCACAAAGCGCCGTAAGAATTAACAACATCATTGATGCCAGCGCCGGGTTTTGCCAGGTGGTAGACGTCATCCCGCCAGAGGCTGCTGAACGCGCAATCAGCGCTCTGCCTCACAGCCGGATATGGAGCATCGTGCTCGCCGACGACACACGCGGGCTGGCCGCCTCTGCGCTGGGCCTCTCGCAAAACAACGGCGTGCAGGTGTTCAGCGAGGCTGCCTTTTGCGAAAACAGGCTGCAGCGTCTCGACACCAGCAGCCTGCCGCCGGATTGGGATGTCGTTGTCGCCCGATCGTCGGCCGGGCGACGGCTTGATGTGGTCCACCGCGTTTTGGATGTGATCGTAAGCGCCGGTTTCCTGCTCTTCGCCTTGCCGCTGATGGCGTTGGTGGCGGCCGCCATCAAGCTCGACAGTCCCGGCCCGGTTTTCTACCGGCAGGAGCGTGTGGGCCGTCACGGACAGATGTTCATGCTCCGCAAATTCCGCAGCATGACGGTCAATGCCGAGGCAATCGGCGCACCAATGTGGGCTGTCCGCAATGACCCGCGGATGACGCGGATTGGCCGCCTCATTCGGCGCGCTCGTATCGATGAATTGCCGCAGATGCTCAACGTGCTCGCTGGTGAGATGAGCTTCATCGGCCCAAGGCCCGAGCGGCCACATTTCGTCCAACGGTTGTCGGCTGCCATCCCCAACTACGCCGACCGTGCTTGCCTCAAGCCCGGCATCACCGGCTGGGCGCAGATCAAGTTCCCTTATGGGGCCTCGGTCGAAGACGCTCGCATGAAGCTTGCCTATGACCTTTATTACGTGAAACACCGGAGCCTGTTCCTCAACCTGCTGATCATGGTCGCGACCGTCCGGGTCATCCTGTTCCAGGAGGGCTCACGCTAGCCGCCACACGGGGGCGCCGGATGACTCTGTCAGTGCTGCTGCATGCCGGCTGCGCTGGGCTGTATTTCCTGCTGGCCGTGATGGTGCTGTTCAGCACCCGGCCGGACCGCACGTCCTACGCGCTCGCTGCAAGCTGCTTGGTCAGCGCCGTCTGGGCTGCAGGCGTGGCCTCCAATGACGCCGGTCGCACTGCCGGCGTCCTTGATCTCGCACGGCCGGTGGCTTGGTATGGTTTCGTCCTGCACCTCTATTTTAGGTCGATCCCGAATGGATCCCGGCTAGGGCGGCTGCTGAGTGCCCTAGGATTGCTCACAATTTTTATCGCTTTAGCCGACCTCGCCATTGGCAACGACGGCCCCGGCGCGTTGTCGATCGGCATCAACGCCCGGCTCGGTCTGGCCGTTTGTACAGTCTTGCTGATTGAGAACCTCTATCGCAACGCCGCCGAAGACCTGCGTTGGCACATCATTCTGCCTTGCGTGGCGCTGGGTGGCCTCTGCGTCTACGACCTCGTCCTCTACAGCGACGCCGCCCTGTTCCAGCGCGTCTCCCCGGTGCTGTTTGATGGCCGCGCCGTCGTCATGGCACTGCTGACGCCGCTGCTCGCCATTGCCGCCCTGCGCAGCCGGCGACGCTGGGGCGTCACTATCCAGGTCTCCCACCGAGCGGTGTTCTACAGCGCCAGCCTCGTGGTCATCGGCGTATTCCTGCTGGGCCTGGCCGCAACCGGCGAGGTGCTGCGCCAGCTCGGCTCCGGCCGCGGCAGCGACTGGGGCACGGTGGTCGAAGTCAGCCTGGTTTGCGGCGGCCTACTTGCCGCCGCGGTGTTCGTCACCTCCGGCTCGGCGCGATCCAGCCTGCGCCATTTGGTCATCAACAACTTCTTATCCCATCGCTACGATTATCGGCTCGAATGGTTACGCTGCATCGGCACCCTCTCCCAAACCGGCAGCGCCGAGGCGCTCCACACGCGCGCCATCAAGGCGGTGGCGCAGATCGTGGACAGCCCGGCGGGCATGGTCTTCCTGCGCGAGCCGGAGGACGGCGTATTCCGCTGGGCTGGATCATGGAACCTGCCATCAGCCGGCCCAATCCTGTCCGAGCACCCGCTGGTGCCGCTGTTCCGCAATGGCGCCTGGGTGGTCCAGGCGCCGGACGCCTTACCCTGGGTTGGCAGCGTCGAGGGGCCATCCGAGCTGTGGCTGGCCGTCCCACTCAGCCATGCCGGCCGCCTGATGGGCTTCACCCTGGTGAGCCGGCCGCGGGCACCGTTCGTGCTGGACGGAGAGGTGTTCGCCCTGCTGCGGATCGTGGGGCAGGAAGTTGCCAGCTACATCGCCGAGCGCCAGGCCGCCGAGGCGCTCCTACAGACGCGGCAACTGCGGGAATACGGCCAGCGCTTCGCCTTTGTCGCGCACGACATCAAAAACGTATCGAGCCAGTTGTCGCTGCTGCTGGCCAATGCCGAGCGCCACATCAGCAACCCCGAGTTCCAACGCGACATGCTGGGTACGGTCGGCGCCTCGGTGCAGAAGATCACCACTCTGCTGGCACGGCTGAAGGCGCCGGAAGAGCAGGCGCCGACCGCCAGCGCCATCGCCGCAGCAGATCGGCTGGCCGCCCTGGTGGGCGCGTGCAGCCCGGCTCGGCGGGACTGCATCCAGTTGGACGCGAGCGCCGTGCATATCGTCATGCCGCCAGCCGCATTCGACGCCGTTGTGACCCACCTGCTGGACAATGCGTTCGAGGCGTCGGCGCCCGGCGCCCCGGTGCGGATCAGATGTCACGCCGTGGCGCGCCGGGTGCTGATCGACATCATCGATCAGGGCGCCGGCATGACGCCGGAGTTCATTCGCGAGCAGTTGTTCCGGCCGTTCAGCTCATCCAAGCAGGACGGCTTCGGCATCGGCGTCTATCAGGCCCGCGAATTGCTGCGGCAATCCGGTGGTGACCTCATCGTGACCAGCACGCCAGGGATTGGCACCACCATGCGGCTATCGCTGCCGCTGGCGCCTGCACCTGCAACGGGCGCCGTGTTGCAGGTCGCGTTATGACGGCCCCGACTTTGCTGATCATCGAGGATGACGAGGGCCTGTGCAGCCAATATCGCTGGGCGTTCCCCGGCTACACCCTGCTGACGGCGCATAATCGCACCGACGCCCTTGCCTTGGTGCAAAAGCACCGTCCCCCCGTCGTCGTGACCGACCTTGGCCTACCACCCGATCCCGATGGCGTGACGGAAGGCTTCGCGGTCCTGGAGGCGGTGCTACGCAGCACCCCGGAGATCAAGGTGATCGTCGCTACCGGCAACGGTGACCGGGCGCACGCCCTGCGGGCCGTAGCCAGCGGAGCGTATGATTTCTACGAGAAGCCGATCGACATCGAGGTGCTGCGTGCCATCGTCGGCCGCGCTCTGCGCATTCACCAGATCGAGGACGAGAACCGCCGCCTGGCTGCCGCACCCGGCCCAAGCCCGATCGCGCGCATCATCACCGCAAGTGAGGCCATGCTGAAGGTTTGCCGCACCGTCGAGCGTCTGGCCGTGCCCGACGTGCCCGTGCTGCTGCTGGGGGAGAGCGGCACCGGCAAGGAGGCGTTGGCCCGCGCGCTGCACGATCTGGGGCCACGCGCCAAGCAGCCGTTCGTCGCGATCAACTGCGGCGCCATTCCGGAAAACCTGCTGGAAAGCGAACTGTTCGGCCATGAGCGCGGCGCGTTCACCGGCGCGGTGAAGCAGACGATCGGCAAGATCGAAAGCGCCGACCGCGGCACGTTGTTTCTCGACGAGATCGGCGATTTGCCGCACCCGCTGCAGGTCAAGCTGCTGCGCTTTCTGCAGGACCAGGTGATCGAGCGGATCGGCGGTCGCAAGCCGATCCAGGTCAACGTGCGGATCGTCTCGGCCACCCACCAACTGCTGGAGGCACAGATCGGCGATGGACGGTTTCGGGAGGATTTGTTCTACCGCCTGAATTCGGTTTCCGTGCGCATCCCGCCCTTGCGCGACCGGTCCGGCGATCCGGCTCTGCTGGCGCGTTATTTCCTGCATCGGTTCAACCGGGAATTCGGCCGCAACCTGCGCGGCTTCACCGACGCGGCCACTGCGGCGATCGCCCTGCATTCCTGGCCCGGCAACGTGCGTGAACTGGAAAACCGCATGAAGCGGGCGGTCGTGATGAGTGAGACGCGGATGATCGACGCCGCGGACCTCGAATTGCAGCCGGGCGAGGTGGGAGATGGGGACGGGATGAACCTCGACCTGCGCACCGCCCGCATGCGCGCCGAGCGCGAAGTGATCCAATTGGCACTGGCCAAAAGCAACGGCACCCTGAGCACGGCGGCCAAGCTGCTCGGCATCAGCCGCCCGACCTTGTATGGACTGATCGACTCGCACGGCCTGGCAAACGCGGCCGATCTAGAGCCTGCCCTGGAGCCCGGTCATGAAGCATAGCGCACGCCCTCTCGTGACGGCGGCCTTCATCGCGGGGTGGGTGACCCTCTGGCCGGCCATGGCGGGCGCAGTTGACTACCTGGCCGACGCGCAGCGTCTGATGGCGGCGGGCGATCTGCCGGCGGCGCGGCTGCAATTACGCAACGCCATCAAGGCGCAGCCGATGAACGCCGCGGCGCATTACCGGCTGGGCCAAGTCGACCTGCAGCTCGGCGATGCACCGGCCGCGGAGAAAGAGGCGCAGACCGCCCAGGAACAAGGTTACGACGAGGCCGCAGCGCTGACGCTTCGGGCATCGGCATATCTCAATGAGGGCCGTTACCGGGATTTGCTGCGCGACTTTCCGGCTGGGCAGGGGGCGACCGATGTCGCAGCCGCAACCATGACGGCGCGTGGGCAGGCGCAGTTGCAGCTCGATCATGCCGACTTGGCCGCGGACTCCTTTGCCGAGGCCCACCGCCTTGCACCCGGCGCGGTGGCGCCGCTGCTGGGGGAGGCGCAGGTGGCGCTGATCAATAAGGACCGAGCCACCGCGCTGCAGAAGGTCACGGCAGCGCTGCAGATCGACCCGGCCTCCGCCGAGGCCCTGCAGCGTCAATCCTCGCTACTGGCCGAGGCCGGCGATAAGGCGGGCGCCATTGCAGCGGCCGACAAGGCGGTCGCAGCGGCGCCGGGCCAATACGCTTTCCGGCTCGATCGGGCTGGGTTGCTGATCGCGTTCAACCAGAACACCGAAGCCCGTGCCGATGTGGACGCGGTGCTCGCATTGGCGCCGGGCAACGCGCGGGCAACCTATTTCCGCGCGGTGCTGCTGCTGCGGGCGGGGCAATACGCGGCGGCCAATGCCGACCTAGACCGGCTCAGCAGCTTCATCTCGCAATATCCGGGAGCCTATCTGGTGCAGGCGCTCGTCAAGCAGCAGATGGGTCAGACCGAACAGGCGCTGGATGCGGCGACCCGCTATGTCGGGCGTAGTCCAGGCGAGCCGCGCGGCGTGCTCCTGCTGGCCGAGCTGCAGATGCAGTCCAAGCGGCCGGACAAGGCCGTCGAGACACTGACCCCGCTGGTCGATGCGAGCACGGACAACCCCGCCATCTATGATCTGCGCGGCGCCGCACTCACTCGCCTCGGGCGGCTGCAGGACGCGCTCAGGGACTACCAGAAGGCGCTGGCGCTGCGGCCGGACGACGCCACGCTGCTGTCCCATGTGGGCGCGGCGGAACTGGCGCTCAATCAAACAGACGGCGCGGCAAGTGCGCTTGGACGATCGGTGAGCCTGGCGCCGGCGCAGCCGCAGACCGAGGCGTTGCTGGCGATGGCGCAACTGGATGCCGGCCGGTTCGATGACGCCCAAAAGACGATCGACCAGCTCCGGACACAGCAGGGCGGCACCGAAGCCGTGGGCATCCTCGCAGGCGGCGTGGATCTGGCGCAGTTCAACTTGCCTGCGGCCCAGCAGGCGTTCGAGGCGGTGCTGCATGAGCACCCCGATTCAGTCGCCGCCCGCCTCAGCCTTGCCCGCGTTGCTCTTCTCCAAGGGCGCGACGCCGATGTGGCCAGCCTGATGGGTGAGGTGCTGCAGCGTGAGCCGGCGCGTGAGCCGGTGGTGACCGACCTGACAGCGCAGCTCCTGCGGCAGGGCAAGACCGCCGACGCGGTAAGCGTGCTGGAACGGGCCCACGCCGCCGCCCCGGCTAACCCGCGATTCCTGGCGCGGCTGGGAGGGCTTTATATCAGCACTGGCGAGCCACAGAAGGCGCTAGCGCTCGCTACCTCCCCTGATGGTCAGCCGGCTCCGAACGGGGTTGCGGCCGTGCCCGCGCTCCTGGTCAAGGCGGAAGCCCAGTTGGCGCTTAAGCAAATCGACGCCGCCCGCGACACGTATCGTCAGGTCCTAGCCATCGACCACACCATTCTGTTTGCCCGCCTCCAGCTTGTGCGGCTGCTGATGGTCGCGGACGACAAGGCCGGCGCGCAGATGGTGGTGCAGGAGGGACTGCAAGCCGATCCGCAAAACGAGCAATTGCTGCAGGCCAGCGTCGAGGTCGACGCCAAAGGCGGCGGCCTGGACGGGGCGCTGGCCAGCGCGGCAAAGCTGAACCAAGATCCGACCCACCAGCCCGCGAGCTTCGCGCTGCAAGGCGACTTGTATATGGGTGCAAAGCGGTTCGACGACGCGGCTCGCGCCTATGCGACCTCGCTCAAATCCACCCCGTCGCTTCGGCTGGCGCTGCGTCTGGCCAGGGCCCAGTTGGCCGCCGGGCATGCCGACCAGGCCGCCCAAGGGATGCGCGACTGGCTGGCGCAACACCCTGGCGACCTGGAGGCCGAGCAGGTTCTGTCCGATCTCGACATCACTGCCCGACGGCTGCCATCGGCCAAGGCGCTGCTGACCGACCTGCTCGCCAAGCGGCCAAATGACGCCAAGGTGCTGAACAACCTGGCCTGGATCGACCAGCAATCCCGCGACCCGCAAGCCGCCCTGCTGGCCCAGCGCGCCTACCAATTGGCGCCCGGGCCGCAGACGGCCGACACTTGGGGCTATATCCTGGCAACGGGAGGCGGCGGTGACCACGGCGTGTCGCTGCTGCGCCTGGCCACGCTGCAGGCGCCCGGCGACCCGGCGATGCAATATCACCTGGCGGTCGCCTATCAGGCAGCGGGGCAGCCGGCAGAGGCGGTCAAGGTGCTAACCCCGCTGATCGCCGGGCCGGCTGAGTTCACCGAAAGACCGCAGGCGCGCCAACTGCTCACCACGCTTGCCCCCAGCAAGCCATGACCATGGACCAAGCGCCATTCCGCCGCGATTTCATCCGACTCCGCAAAGCCAATCGTGAAACGCGGCCGCCCGAACGCCTCGCCGCCCACTACCAGGTCGAGAAACGCCTGGCCGACCAGCTACGCATGTCTGCCGCTAGTGAGCGGCATCGGCTCTACGGCCAAGTCTATCAGGAATTATTCGCAAGCCTGCCCGACCATCCGCAGCATGTCGCCAATACCCAGACCCGCACCAGGCGGCTGGCCCAGCAGAGCGCATTCTTGTTGAACCGGCTCGATGCGCAGTCCGTCTATGTGGAGGTCGGTTGCGGCGATGCGGCCCTGACCAAGCAGATCGCAGCGCGGGTGCGCCTGGCCATCGGCGTCGATGTGACCAATGCGCTGATCGCAGCACCGTCACCGGACAATTTTACCTTCTTGCAAACCGACGGCACCAGCTTCGACCTGCCGGAGGGCACGGCAGACCTCGTGTACTCAAACCAGCTCATGGAGCACCTGCATCCCGAGGATGCGCAGGTGCAACTGACTGACATCCTGCGTATCCTCAAGCCGAATGGCTGCTACATTTGCACGACGCCAAGCCGAGTTACCGGTCCCCACGACATATCGCGTTATTTCGGCTACGAACCATGCGGGTTCCACCTCCAGGAATACGATCATGGATTGCTGAACCGGACCTTCCGCCAGGTCGGTTTTCGAGCTGTTCAGCCCATTGTCTTTCTCAAGGGTGCGGCGCTGCGGGTGCCTATGGCGGCCATGACGATGGTCGAGAGCGTGGCGATGCGGCTGCCACGCGGCATTCGGGCGGCGATCGTTGGCAACCGGATTATGACCAATCTCGCTGGCGTGACGGTCGTCGGGGTGAAGTAACGGCTCAGCGCCACCTAGGGGCAAGACCATGGAAGCCGTGTTGTTAATGCTCGACGTCATTGGCATCGCCCAGGTGGTGGTGTGGGCGGCGCGTGGCCAGGGTATGGCAGGACTATTTGCCTGGCGGACGGACGCCGAGAGCCGGCCTCGCAAACCACGGGGCTGACGCGCATGCGCGATCTCGCCTTCGTTGCCGCCTGGATCGTGCTGCTGCCGTTGGCCCTGCAGGGGGCGCAGCTCGGCGTGCTGCTCTGGACCTGGACATCATTATTGGCGCCGAATGACGTGCTGTACGGCTTGGGCGCCGTGGTTCCGTTCAGCAAGATAACCGCGATCCTGACGCTAGGCCTGATGGTCGCTGGCAAGGGTGGCGGCATCCGGCTGCGCGGGAGTGCGACCGTCTGGCTGCTGGTGGGACTTGGCATCGTGGGCCTTGCCGCTCAGGCCACGGGTTTGGCGACCGACAGTGCAAGCGGCTGGGATCTTTATCAGAAATTCCTGAAAATCCTGCTGCTCGCGATCGTGGTGATGGCGGTCATGCGCGACCGGCTGCGACTGCATGGCATGCTGCTGGCGATTTGCCTCGGGATCGGCTTCACCGGTTTTGTGGAAGGGTCGGAGTTCTTGGTGTCGGGCGGTGGCCACAAAGTGCTCGGCAGCGCCTCCACCGGGGACAACAACCAGGTGGCGCTGGATGTCCTGCTGATCATGCCGATGCTGTATTATCTCCACGCGACTGCTGCGCGTCGGGCGCTCCGTTTGGCGTATTTGTCGGCTGCCGGCATGTGCGCCGTATGCGTCATCGCCACCGCCTCGCGCGCTGGCTTTGCCGGCTTGGCCATGCTGGGCGTGGCCTTCGTGCTCGGCAGCCGGCGCAAAGTCGTGGGGCTGGTGGTCGTGGCGGCCCTGGCACTCGCGGGGGCACAACTCGTGAGCGATAGTTGGGTCGCGCGGATGAACAGCATCAAATCGGCCGAGAGCGACGATTCGTTCTTGGGCCGGGTCGGCGCCTGGAAGGTCAGCGCGATGGTGGCTCTCGATCGGCCGCTGTTTGGCGGCGGCTTCCACGCTATCCAGCACGCCGACGTCTGGAACGCGCATTGGACGGCCGCGAGCCAGGTGCCGATCTTGGCATCAGTCCCGCCCAGCGAACTGCCGAAAGCGGCGCACAACATCTATTTTGAGATCCTGGGTGATCTCGGGTTCGGCGGGTTGACGCTGTTCCTACTGCTGTTCGCCATCGCCTGGCGCAACGCGGGCGCGGTGCGCCGGCTAGTCCGCCGCAGTGGCCGTACGGACCTCGCCTGGGCTGCCTCGATGGCTGGTGCACTTCGCGTGAGCGTGGCAGTGTTCCTGCTCGGCGGCGCGTCGCTGAGTGCCGCCTATTATGACATTGACTATCTGCTGGTAGCCATGCTGGCCGCGCTGCGCGAGTTGGTCGAGCGCTCGTTGCGCCCACAATCCACGACGCCCCGCGGCTTGGGCCGGGCGGCTGCGCCAGGCAGCCAGCGCGCATGGCGCAGGCCAGCGATGGCAGAGGACCGAGCCACGGCTGCTTGCATGACCCGGTTCTAGCCGATCATGCTGCGCGGCATTCAGGCCGGGCGGGGAGTGGCGGCCCTGCTCGTCGTGCTCTGCCATTGCGAGCGGGCGCTGAGCTTGCCGCAATATATCGGCCACATGCCGCTGCACGGCTTAGCCGCCTTTGGGCATGCCGGGGTCGATTTCTTCTTCGTGCTGAGCGGCTTCATCATCGCCACCGTCCACCACGGCGATTTGGGGCATCCCTGGGCGCTGTCCCGCTATGCCGGGCGGCGCATCAGCCGCATCCTGCCGCCCTATTGGATCGTGACCTTAGCCACCGTAGCTTTGGCGATTGTGGGCCATGGTTGGGACGGTGTGCCCAGCCCCGGGCATTTCGTGGCCTCTCTGCTGCTACTGCCCCACAACGAGGAGCCGATCCTGGGCGTCGCCTGGACACTGGAGCGGGAGATGCTGTTCTACGTTCTGTTCGGGCTTGCCATCCTGGATCGCCGGTTGGCGGCCGTGATTGTGGCCGTCTGGGTGGGGCTGAGTGCGGCCTCGGTGCTGCTGCCTGGCATAGCGCTCGGCGGCTGGGCGGCTGGGCCATACGATCTACTGTTTAGCGTGGGCTTGATCACAGCATGGCCCACGCGGCGGTTGGATCCCAGGCGGCCCCGTCTGCTGGCCTTGGCTGGGGCTGTGGTGTTCCTGGGCGCGGGGATACTGGAGGATGCCGGGCTGCTGCCGCACGAGGCCCTGCAATCCCGGCTGGTCTATGGCTTTGCCTCGAGCGTGATCATCCTCGGCCTCACCACCGCTGAACGGGCTGGCCGCCTGCATGTTGGCAGGGCGCTCGACCTGCTTGGCGCCGCATCATACTCGATCTACCTCGTGCATCTGATGGCCCTGACCCTGACCGCCCGTGCCCTGATGGAGGCCGGACTGATCGGGCAGATGCCGGGCTGGCTGACCATGACCATCGCAACCACCGTCGGGGTGACGGCGGGCATCGCATTCCACATGGCCGTCGAGCGCCCGGTTTCAGCAGCAGCGCGGCGTCTGGCTGCACGATGGCTACCAGATCACAGCGCTCCAGATCGAATCAAAGCCCAAGCCGCTCTAACAGCCAAGCCAACGCGACTCGCCTAGCTTTTGAGGTCCGGCAGGTCGCGCACGTCCCAGCCGCCGCCCAACGCGCGGATCAATCCCACGCTCGCCTCCAACCGCCGGATATGCAGCTCAATGGCCGATTGCTCGGCCTGCAGTTCCGCCTCCTGCGCTGTGACCACCTCCAGGTAGTTGATCGCACCATCGGTAAACAGCGACAGCGACAGCGATACGGTCTGCTTGGCCGCCTTCACGGCTGTGACGTCGGCGCGCTCCTCCTCGCCCAGATAGCGCAGCAAGGCGAGGTTGTCCTCGACATCCTG
>CAXTRX010000068.1:0-16065 GCA_964246785.1 uncultured Acetobacteraceae bacterium
CCAACGACCCGCTGATTAAGAGTCAGCTGCTCTACCAACTGAGCTAATCACCCGCACAACCGGTTATAAGCATCGGCGGCGGGGGATGAAAGCCCCCAATCCGAGCCGGTCGCGCTTGACCTGGTCAATGTCCGATGATGGCCGCGGCAAGGCTGCTGCCTGACAGCCAAGCACATTCCACCCGGGGACCGAGCAGCCAGTCACCGCATACACCAAGCAAACGCTCGGACGTCCATAGCTGGCGGCCGCCGGCAACACCGGATTTCGCATAACGCCAGCGATGCGCCAGCGCCGCACAAGGGCTCGGCAACGCAGCGCCAGCAACGGCGGCAAGCGCCTGGAGCAGCCGCGGCACGACCTCCGCGGGCGATTGCTCTAAATGCCGGCGGGACCAGTCCGCGCTGGCCTGAGCCACCCAGCTCTCCGGACCGACCCGGCCCGGCTTGGCCGAGTTGCGGGCTGCCCAGGCAATCACCGCGTCGTCGCGAAGGATGTCAGCCGCGATTGGCAGCCGCTCGGCAAACGCAGCCATGAGCGTCCAGCACGGCGCCGACACTGTGGATTGGGCGAGCGCCGCGAACTCAGGCTCGACCGGAGCCAGCAGCAAAGCGGCCTGCTCGGCTGGGGTTGCGACCACGACGGCGTCAAACTCGCCAAGGGCGGCCTCCCCCACGACAACCCATCCGCTCGACACCCGGGCAAGCGCGGTCACCTGCACGTTCCAGCGCACGTCCAACGCGGCGGCGAGGGCTTTCACCGGCGCATTCATCGCAGGCACGCCCACCCAAGCCTCCTCCCCCGCCGCAGGCCAGGGTGAGGCACATCCCGCCAGTTGCCACCGGCCCACCTGCTCTCGGAACCCAGGGTCACGCGCGGTGAAATACTGTGCGCCATGATCAAACGAAGCGTCGCCCTGGTCCGTCGCGACCCGCCGGGCAGACATGCGCCCGCCAGCACCCCGCCCTTTGTCGAACAACGTCGCACTATGCCCAGCCGCTTGCAGGCGCCGCGCGCAGACGAGTCCGGCAAGGCCCGCACCAACAATCCCGATGCGCATCTCTGGCGAGCTAAGCCGCCCGGCCGTGGCAGTGCTTGAACTTCTTGCCCGATCCACACGGGCAGGGCGCATTGCGTGGCGTGGCCCGCCATGTCGCCGGGTCATCGCTTGCCACCACGTCATCGCGCGCGGGCAGAGTCATGACCTCGACCGGCTCGCCGCCCGTCGTAAACGCCGGCGCCTCGAGCATGGCTTCGGGATGGTTCTCCCACATCATCGCTGGCAATGGCGGAGGCTGGGGGGGTTCCGCCTGAAGCTGCAGGTTGGAAAGCGTGCTGGTGACGCGCTGTTTCAAGTCGTCCAGCATGGCATTGAAAAGGGCAAAGGCTTCGCTCTTGTACTCGTTAAGCGGGTCGCGCTGCCCATACGAGCGCAGGTAGATGCCCTGGCGTAGCTGATCAAGCATCAGCAGATGCTCTTTCCACACGGCATCCAAGGTCTGCAGCAATAACTGCTTTTCGACGAACCGCATCAGGTCCGGCCCATATTGCACGGCCTTGGCAGCCATGTGCGCGTCGGACGCGGCTATCACGCGCTCGCGGATGATGTCCTCTTCGATGCCATCCTCTGCCGCCCAAGCCGCGACTGGCAAGTCGATGCCGAGCAGGCGGCGGCAATCCTCGGTCAGCGCCGCCGTATCCCACTGCTCGCTAAAGGCCTTGGCTGGGATGCGCAAAGCCACCGCGGCCTCCAGCACCTCGGCGCGCATGTCGGCCACCGTCTCGGCGACGTCGGCAGCCAGCATGAACTCGCGGCGCTGGCCATAGACCTCCTTGCGCTGGCTGTTCATCACATCATCGTATTTCAGCACGTTCTTGCGCGTGTCGAAGTTACGCGCCTCGACTTTCTTTTGCGCGTTTTCCAGCGCCTTGTTGATCCAGGGATGGATGATCGCCTCGCCCGGCTTCAGACCGAGCTTCTGCAGCATCCCGCCCATGCGCTCCGAGCCAAAGATGCGCATCAGGTCGTCTTCCAGGCTGAGGAAGAAGCGGCTGGCCCCCGGGTCGCCCTGCCGCCCTGAGCGGCCGCGCAACTGGTTGTCGATGCGCCGGCTTTCGTGCCGCTCGGTGCCGACCACCAGCAGGCCGCCAGCCTGCTTCACGGTCTCATGCGCGGCAGCGACCTCGGCAGTAATGGCGGCCTGCCGGGCATCGCGCTCGTCCTCCAGCGTCTCCTCCAGCTCGATCTTCAGCCGCATGTCCAAGTTGCCGCCGAGCTTGATGTCGGTGCCGCGGCCGGCCATGTTGGTCGCGATGGTAATCGCACCGGGCGCACCCGCCTGGCTTACGATGCGCGCCTCCTGCTCGTGGAAGCGGGCGTTGAGCACGGCATGCGGCACCCGCTTCTGCTTGAGCAAGTCGCTGATGATCTCGCTTTTCTCGATGGAGGTCGTGCCGACCAGAACCGGCTGGCCCCGTTCCCGCGCTTCGGAGATCAGCGTGGCCACCGCCTCGTACTTCTCGGCCGCGGAGCGATACACCTCGTCGTCGCCGTCTTTGCGGGTGACGGGGACGTTGGTCGGTATCTCAACCACGTCGAGCTTGTAGATCTCAGCGAACTCATCGGCCTCGGTCAGCGCGGTGCCGGTCATGCCGGCGAGCTTGGGATACAACCTGAAGTAGTTCTGAAACGTGATGGAGGCGAGCGTCTGGTTCTCCGCCTGCACGGTGACCCTCTCCTTGGCCTCAAGCGCCTGGTGCAACCCATCGGAGAAGCGGCGGCCCTCCATCTTGCGGCCGGTGAACTCGTCGATGATCACCACCTTGTCGGCCTGCACGATGTAGTCGACGTCGCGGGCGAACAGCGTGTGCGCGCGCAGGCTTTGCTGCACGTGATGCACCACGGACACGTTGAATATGTCGTACAGGTTGCCCTCGGTGAGCACGTCCGCCTCGCGCAACCGCTCCTCGACCTGCTCTGACCCGGCCTCGGTCAGCGTGACGGTGCGGAACTTCTCTTCCTTCTCGTAGGTCTCGGCGTCCTTGACCAAATCGCGCACGACGGCGTTGACCTGCCGGTAAAGATCCGAGCTGTCTTCCGCCGGGCCGGAGATGATCAGCGGCGTGCGTGCCTCGTCGATCAGGATGCTGTCGACCTCGTCCACGATGGCATAGGCGAACTCGCGCTGCGCCATGTCCTCCAGACGGTATTTCATGTTGTCGCGCAGGTAGTCGAAGCCGAACTCGTTGTTGGTGCCGTAGGTGATGTCGGCAGCGTAGGCGGCGCGGCGCTGCAGGTCGTCGAGCCCGTGGACAATCACCCCGGTGCTCATGCCCAGGAAGCTGTAGATCTGGCCCATCCATTCGGCGTCGCGCTGGGCCAGATAGTCGTTGACGGTGACGACGTGCACGCCCTTGGCCGGCAGCGCGTTGAGGTAGACGGGCAGGGTGGCAACCAGCGTCTTGCCTTCGCCGGTCTTCATTTCAGCGATCTTGCCGTCGTGCAGCACCATGCCGCCGATCAACTGCACGTCGAAGTGGCGCATCGCGAGCACGCGCCTGGCCGCCTCCCGCACGGCAGCAAAGGCCTCGGGCAGCAGCTCGTCCAGGCTGGCGCCGTTGGCCAGGCTTTGACGGAACTCGGCGGTTTTCCCCTGCAGCGCCGCGTCGCTCAGGGCTTGCATCGCCGGCTCCAGGGCGTTGATCTCTGGGACCCGGCGCTGATAGCCTTTCAGCGAGCGGTCGTTAGCATTGCCAAAGAGACTGCGGGCGAGATTGGCGAGCATGGTTGGTCCGGTTTGAACGCGGCCCCTTGAGATAAGAGCCGTACCCCTCCGGGTCAACGCGGGGGCCTCCCTGCCGGGCCGGGTTCGCTTGGGGTCAGCCGGGCCTCTGTGAACGAATGGTCACCGCCGAGAACTTTTCATCCTAGCCTGCTTCGGTCATAACCCCGCCAAGCGCCCGGCCGCGATGGGTGCGGCTCAACGTTGTCGAGGTTCGTCTCATGCGCCTGTCGCTTGCTTTCGCGGCCGCCTTGCTTTGCGCCCCCATGCTGCAGTTCGCGGCGCTGGCCCAAGGCACGGCTGGACCCGCCACCAAAGGCGCAGCCGGCCCTGCCAGCACCCAAGGCGCAGCCGTTCCTGCGAGTAAGGCCGCGCCGCCGGCTGCCGCCAACCCAGCCGCCGATGCAACTGCAGCCGCGCCGGCCGACCCCGTGGTGGCACGTGTGGGCGGCACGGACATCCACCTGAGCGACCTGTCCGAGGCGGCGCAGAGCCTGCCGGACGAGATGCGGTCCATGCCGCCCCAGGTGCTCTATCCGATGCTGCTCGACCAGATGGTGGATCGCCAGGCATTGGTGATCCAGGCCGACAAGGAGAAGCTGCAAGATCAGCCGCAGGTGCAGCGGGCGCTCGACCGGGCCCGCGATCAGGTGCTGCAGAACGCCATCCTCACGCGGGAAATCGGCCCCACCGTGACGGACGCTGCTTTGCACGCCAAGTATGACGCTGAATACGCGAACAAGCCCGGCGAGGAGGAGGTGCATGCCAGGCACATCCTGGTGCCGACCGAGGACGAGGCAAAAAAGGTGATTGCCGAGCTCGACAAAGGCGCCGACTTCGCGGCGTTGGCCAAGCAGGAGAGCAAGGACCCGGGGGCGCAAAACGGCGGTGACCTCGGATTTTTCAAGAAGGGCGACATGGTGCCCGAATTCGCCGCCGCCGCCTTCGCGCTGCAACCCGGCAAATACACCGAGACACCGGTGAAGACCCAGTTCGGCTACCACATCATCAAGGTGGAGGAGCGCAAGGTGTCGCCGCCGCCGACCTTTGACGAGGTCAAGGCCGAGTTGCGGCAGCAGATCATCCAGGCCGGGGTGCGCCAGGCGCTCAACAAGGCGCGGGTGGGCTTGGCGATTGAGAAGTTCAACGTGGATGGCTCGCCAATGACCGACGCTCCGAGCACCCCAGAGGCCACCAGCACGCCGACCACCGACATGCCGCCGGCACCCGGCACCCCGCCCGCCACGCCGAAATAGCGATCATGGGCACGGCCACCTCGCCATTGGCAGGGAGCCGGCCGGACTTGCCCCCGGGTGCGGGCGTACGGTTGGCGGCGGCGGCGGCCGGCATTCGCTACCGCGGCCGCACCGACCTGGTGATGGCGGAGTTAGCGCCGGGCTCGACCGTGGCCGGCGTATTCACCCGCAACAAGTGCCCGGGCGCTCCGATCGATTGGTGCCGGGAGGCGTTGGCGGGAGGCCACGCACGCGGTCTGGTGGTGAATGCGGGCAACGCCAACGTATTCACCGGGGCGCGCGGCCGGGAGACGGTCGCGGCCACGGCTGGTGCTGCGGCGGCCCTGCTGGGCTGCCCGGTAAACCAGGTGTTTCTCGCCAGCACGGGTGTGATCGGTGAAGTGCTCCCGCATGAGCGGATCACTGCGGCACTGCCGAACCTGCATGCCAGCCTTGCCGCTAGCTCGTGGGAGCTGGCCGCCCGCGGCATCATGACTACCGACACTTTCCCCAAGGCGGCCACCCGGACGGCGGAGCTTGGCGGCACCACCGTGCGCATCAGCGGCTTTGCCAAAGGCAGCGGCATGATCGCGCCCGACATGGCCACCATGCTGTGCTTCGTGTTTACCGATGCGGCCGTCCCCGCGGCCGCGCTGCAGGGCTTGCTGGCTGCTGCCGTCGCATCGAGCTTCAACTGCACGACGGTGGACAGCGACACCTCCACCAGCGACACCGTGCTGCTGTTTGCCACCGGTGCCGCTGGCAATGCCGAGGCCGACCTCTCGGGCTTTGCTGCCGCCCTTACCGAGCTGCTGCTCGACCTGGCGTTGCAGGTGGTTCGTGACGGTGAGGGCGCGCAGAAGCTGATCCAAATCGACGTGACTGGCGCGGTGGATGACGGGTCAGCCAAGCGGGTTGCCATGGCCATCGCCAATTCGCCCTTGGTCAAGACGGCGGTTGCGGGTGAAGACGCGAATTGGGGCCGGATCGTCATGGCGGTTGGCAAGGCCGGCGAACCTGCCGACCGTGACAAGCTTTGCGTTGGCATCGGCGGCACCTGGATGGCGCGCGAGGGCACCGTCGTGCCGGGCTACGACGAGGCGCCAGTGGTGGCGCACATGCGCGGGCGGGAGATTGCCATCGCCGTCGACCTTGGCCTGGGCCTGGGCCGGTCGCGGGCTTGGACTTGCGACTTGACCCACGGCTACATCGACATCAACGGCTCGTATCGTAGCTAGGCACGTTCGCCTTCATCTACTTCCTCTTTCTCCCTGTCCCAGAGGGAGAGGGCTTTGAAGTAAGGTTGGCGCTACTGCAGCGTTTCGACCGGGAGCGCCCACATCAAGCCGCCTTGCGATGCCAGCGCGTTGCGGCCGCGTGGCAGCTTCAGCGCGGACCCATCCCCGACATCCCGGTCATAGATTTCACCGTAATTGCCAACAGCCGCAATGGCGTTGAACATCGCAGCATCCGACACGCCGAGCGCTTTGCCCAGCCAGGGCGTGGTCCCGAGCAAGCGCCGCACGGCCACGTCCTTGCTGTCACGCATGGCGGCGGCGTTGGCCTGGGTGATGCCGTAAGACTCGGCCTGCAGCAGCGACCACACTGTCCAGTCGATCAGCGCGGCCCAGTCCGGGTCGTCGCTGCGGTAGGCCGGGGAGAGCGGGTCGAGCGAAATGGTCTCGGGCAGCATGACAAAGCGGGAGGCAAAGCGCTTGAAGCCGAGCCGGGCATTGGCGAGCCACGACATGTCGCCCGTCATCGCGTCGCAGTGGTCGTCGAGCAGCGCCACTTCCAACTCGCCGCGCTCGGTGAACGGGAAATGCGCTTCCGGCTTCGCCAGCTTTGGATCAAGCCCCGTGTACAAGGTGCGCTCCGCCGGCGAGGCATTGATGAAGCAGACGTCGCGGCCGCTCAGATTGTCCAGCGTGGTGATGCCCTTGTCCTTGGCGACGAGGAAGCCTTGCCCGTCAAAGAAAATGGGCGGGCCGAACGACACGCCGAAGGCATTGCCAATCAGCGGATTGGGTGTTGCGCCGAATAGCACGCTGGCCTGCTTGTCGCGCACCGCGATGATGCCGGTCTGTTCGTCGGGCCTGCTGAGCAGCAGCGCACGGGCAGCGTCGCCAAAAATCTCCGCCGCCAAGGCATGGCAGAAATCTGCCTCCAACGCCGATAGGTTGCCGTGGCTGTCGATCTCGGAATAATCGTCCACGTCCGTCACCACCGCGCAGGTCACGGTGCCGGCGCTGCGGATGGCGTCGAGCGTTGGCCCGGCATGGGCGGAGGCTGAAGCAAGCAGGCTGCAAGCCAATAGCGACGCAAGCGCCAGCATCGGGCGAACACAAGTCATTGTGGCAACGGTCCTCAATTGAAAGGGGAGCCGGACCTGTGCCCGGCTCCTCCTGTCGTGCGCGAGAAGCAGAGCGGGCCGCTCTAGAGCCTGATCGCTTCAGGTTGGCTCGACCTGAAGCGTGAATCAGCCTCTCAAACAAAGAGTTAGAGCAAGTTCGATTCGGCTACCAGAAGCGGACTTGCGCTACGGCGTCCAGGCGCCCGAGGTGGGAATGCCCGGCGTCACCGATGGCCGCGGGTTGAAATCGGCCGGCGCTGGGTCGATCAATTTGCCGCCGACATAATCGGTTGGCACGATGTTGAGCGTGGTGCAGCCGCCGGCCGGATAGTGCGGCAGCGACGGCGCGGTGTTCGGCTCGATTTGCGCATATTCGGCTGGCAGCGGTGCGCTGTAGCCTAGCAAACGCAGGTTGTCGAACGCGGCCAGCATGTTGCTGATGTTCGGCACGCCGGCATCGGCTGGCCCGACATAGTTCTGGCCAAGCTCGGACTTGCCGAGGGCCAGGCCATGCTTTTCATCTGGCAAGTCGGCCAGCGGTGTCAGGTTGAACAGCGAGTTGATCAGCTTGATGATCGAGCTGTGTTCAGCATTCTGCTTAACGATCGCGTGCACCTTGGAATAGGGCGAGATCACGATGGTCGGAATGCGCGAGGACGGCTCGAGCGGGTTGCCCTCGGGATCGTTCACGCGCGCGGTGACGGGAGCGTGGTCATACAGGCCATCGGTTTCATCGTAGGTGATGATGATGGCGCTCTGGCTCCAATACGGGCTGGCGGCAATCGCGTTCACTTCGTCAGCAATGAGCTGCTCGGAGATTTGCGCGTCCGAGTAGCCAGGATGGTCGTCGCTACCCGGGAAGGCGACCCGCACTTTCGGATTGGGGTCAACCGGCACCAGGCCGTCGTTGTTGTCGTAGCCGCCGCGCACGTAGAACACGCCGCCAGTGCTGCCGATGTTGCCATTCTTGACGGACAAGAAGAAGTCGTTCAGGCCGAACAGGTGGTTCTGTGCCACTGCCGGGTTGTCGCCGACATAGCCAAAGTACTGCGGGCCATTGTGGTGCCATACATACGAACTATGCAGCGGCAGCGCCGTCGAGTCGGTGGGCTCAGCGTCATAACCCTCTTGAAACCAAGCCCAGTTCGTTGGCGCATTGCCAGTGCCGGCAATGGTCTGGATGTCCTTCTGGATGTCGAGCAGATCAAGCGCCGGGTTCTGGTCGCTGGCAACCGTGGTCTGGATGGTCTTGCCCATGAAGGAGAGCGGCAAGCTGGCATAGGTCTGGTTCAGCAGCGGTGTCGCGGGGCTCTCGTCGCCCGGGTTGATGGCGGGCTTGATGGGCGACTGGTCGAGCGAGGAGCCAGGGAAGGTGGCGGCGTCGGCAACCACCGGCTCGCCGCCACTTTCGGCCACCGTCGGGCTGGCGATGTTGCTGCTGGCTTCGGCCGGGTGCAGCGCCCACTGCGTCAGGCCGGACTGGCCGGCGATCAGCGCAATCGCGTTCGGCGTAGAGGGCCCCGTGACCGTCATGTGGAAGTTGTCAAACAGGGTGAACCGGTCGGCGAATTGCCATAGGAACGGCGCCGTGTCGCAATCGACATGGCCCATCACAACCTCGCCCGATTGCTTCTGCGCCAATGTTGCCGGGGTGACCGGTGGCTGCAGCGTCGTCTTGCTAATCACTTGGCCAGCGGAATTGGTGGTTAGGCCTTCCTGGTCGAGCGCATAGCGGTCGTTCAGCGAGACGCCGTTCACAAAGTCCGAATCGGTCAGGATGCCACTGTGCGAGTGGTCGACCGAGGAGGTGTCGGCGGGATAGATCGGCACGGTGATGGCGCCGGTCGGGCCAGGCGCGGACACGGTCTGTGGGATTAGGAAGGGCGAGATGGTGGTGACGTTTCCGCTGGTATCGAGGATTGGCTGGGTGAAGCCCGGGGTTTGTGCCGCGGGCTGGCTGAACAGTCCGTTCGCACCGGGAAACGTGCCGAAGTAGAAGTCGAACGAGCGATTTTCCTGGAACAGCACGAACACATATTTCACGCGCTGCTGCAGCAGCGCGATCTTTTGCGCTGTGGTGAGCTGCGGTTCTTTGCCGATGTCGTTGGTATACTGGGCGACCATGGCGCTGCTGGCAGGGCCAACTGTGACCTCGCCGGGTGCTTCCTGCGCCAGGAGGCTGAATGGCTGCAGCAAAGCAACGCTGGTCAACAGCGCGCATGTTTGCCGGTAAAACTGCCGTTTCGTCATTCGCTTATTTGCCCTTGAGGTTCTGGACAGGTCACGTCGCCCGCCACTGCATCGGTCAGCGGCCGCGCCTCTCTATGAACTTCCAGTAACCCGGACTAGGCATGGTTTGATGATGTTCTCATGACGGCGCCGTGACGGCGCAAGCGTCAGCAGAGATGGGCGCTACGCCAGTCCGCGCGGAATTACCTCGCGGTAGATTGGGCCGGACGGCCGAGTCAGCGCCCAGTACGACGCCTCGATCTGACCCGGCCTGAGATCAAGCAGTGCGAAACCATGCGTGTAGGCGCCCTCGACCACGTCCAGCTCCATGCCGCTGCGCACCTGAGGTGGATCTGCGAGGCTTGCGAGCGCCGGTTCCGGATCCGCCACCGCCGCCACCGGGATGGCGCCGTAGCCGATGTTGCGTCCACGCGCCACGCCACGGTACGGCTGGTACGCGCGAAGCGAATGCTCATGGCCCCAAAACCAAGCGTCGATCGGACCCGCCTGGGTAAGGCGTGCGTAGCTTGCCATGAGGTTTGGGTTGACCGGATCGTGCTGCGCCAGGGGGCCGATCTGCGCGAAGGCCGTGAACGGTTGGTGATGCGTCAGGAATAGCGTTTGGCCAGGAAAGTTGGCGATTTTATCGTGGTGCCAAGCCTCTTCTGCCGGGTCCAGGCGGGTGAGGACGGTGGCGACATCGAACGGATCGCGATCGTTCAGCCCAGTGTCGCCTGCCAAGATTTGCCAGGATTGGTCTGGGCTGCGTAGGCAGAAGTAGCTCGCCGGCTGGCCTAATTGCTGCAGCAGCGCGTAGTAGCCGGTGCCGCCGCTATAGGCGTCATGGTTGCCGCAAAGGCTGAACAGGCGTTGCGTCGGCAATACGGCGCGCAATGGTTGCAGGAAATGGGCCTGGCATTCCTCAGGCGTGCCGGAGAAATAGATATCTCCCAGGTGGATGACCGCATCCGGGTGCTGTTGCGCAAGCAGGCTGGCTACTCGGCGCGCCTCATCGGTCCCGGTGCCCCAGTCCGACAGAAGGGCAATACGCATCGCCGCACTTGGCGCAGTGATGGTGAAGTCGCTCACGTTGGCATAGCGGATGTAGGGGATCGGGCGTGGCTTGCCGTCCAAGCCGAAGTTTTTCGCGTAGGCGACGAGCGTTTCGGCCCAAAGAGGGTCGCATCGAGAAAAGCTTATCCGATTGTGCAACAGGCGCTGACGCTGCTCGTCACCTGCAGCGATTGCCTCCAAGAGCTCGAGCCCTAGCCCAGCGCAGCTGAGAGATATCAGTGGCACGCCCATGGGGGGAGCATAGGCCCGGCGTGGATCTTGCCGAAGCCTCGCCAGGTGCGCCGCGGCCTGCGCCATCGGGTGACTGGCGGCTTCCACGCCGGCCGCCGGCCGCTGGCGGGCAAAGGCCTGCGCCGCGGACTGAAAGATCGAAAGCAATGGGTTTCGCGTGGTGCTGAATGGTGCGGTCATGGGCCAGTGTTGCTGGAGCTGGGGCTGCTAAAACAAGACCGATACGTGTGAACCTTTCGCTGGCTGGCGCCCACTAACCGGGGAACATAATCATGGAGGGACTGCCGACCGGGGCGTATTGGTTGGTGAAGGTCAACCGGCCTGTGGCGGCGTTTACCCGAAATACCGCCACCTGATCGCTGCGCTGGTTGCAGACGGCCATGAAGCGGCCGGTGGGGTCGAGCGCCATGTTCCTTGGGTAGTCTCCGCGGGTCCATTCTTCGGCTTGCCAGCGGACGGTGCCGTCCCGCGCGATGGCGAAGGTGGCGATGGAGTTGTGCAGGCGGTTGGCAATCCAGAGGAAACGGCCGCCGGGCGAGACCACGATCTCAGAGGTGAAGTTGGTGCCGGCATAGCCAGGAAGGGTAGAAACAAGCTGCTTCAGGCGGACGGCTGCGCTCGCAGGGTCCCAGTCGTAAACAGCCAACTGCGAGGCTTCCTCATACAGGTTGTAGAAAATGCGGCCATTTGGATGGAATGAAAAATGGCGGGGGCCGGCGCCGGCGGAGGCGGTGGGGAAGAACGCCGGGTCGGGTGGGGTCAACTTGCCGGCCGCCGGGTCGATGCGCCAGACGTAGGTGCGGTCCAGGCCGAGATCGTTGCCGATGACAAACTGCCCGGTCGGGTCGGCGGCGAGCATGTGGGCGTGCGGGCCGTCGTGGTCGCTGATGGAGAAGTTGCCGGGTGGTCCCGCGGCGGGGCGTCCGGCACCGGGCGGGCCGGCGTCCTGCACCACGTCCGCCGCCTCGCCAAGGCTGCCGTCGAGATGGATGGGCAGCACGGCGAAACTGCCCGAAATGTAGTTGGCCACCAGCAGGAACTTGCCGAACGGGTGCACGCTGCCGAAGGTGGTGCCGGCGCCGCGGGCGCTCACAGTGTTCAGCAGAGTGAGTTCGCCGGTCGTGCTGTCGAAGCGGTAGGCGGTGGCGGAGCCGGTCTTGCCGGGGCCGTAGCTGACGGTCTCGTTGACGGCATAGAGGAAGTGCTTCAGCGGGTCGAGCGCTAGCCAGGACGGGCTTGGCGCGGCAAACGTCTTGAGCAGCGACATCTCGCCGCTGTTCAGGTCCAGCCGCCACAGCGTGATGCCTTGGCCGTGGCCCGGCGGCGTGGAGGCGTCGGTATAGCTGCCGACATAGGCCAGCACGGTATCCTGGGTGAGCGGCCTAGCGACCCGGCGATCATGGTAAGCGGCCAGGGTAGGGCTTGGCAGGATGGGGCCGGCGGCGGCCGAAAGCAGCAGCGCCCTGCGGGTAATCGACACGGCGCCTACACGATGTTTTCGTGCCAGGTGCGGCCGTCCCGTTCGATCAGCGCGATGGCGGAGGTCGGGCCCCAGCTTCCGGCGGGGTATAGCCGCGGCGGCTCGCGGGAGGCTTCCCAGGCGTCGATGATCGGCTCGACCCAGCTCCAAGCGGCCTCCACCTCGTCGCGACGCATGAACAGGGTCGGATTGCCACGCACACTGTCCATCAGCAGGCGCTCGTAGGCGTCGGGATAGCGGGTGCGGAAGGCCTTTTCGAAGCTGATGTCGAGCCGGGTGGGGCTGAGATGAAGGCCGGCGGCTTCCGGGTTTTTGGTCATCAATTCCAGCTCCATGCCTTCGGAGGGCTGCAGGCGGATAATGAGTTTGTTGGGGGAAAGCGCCTCGCCGTCGCGCTCGAACACGCTGAATGGGGTGCTGCGGAACTGCACCACGATCTCGCTCACCTTTTCCGGCAGGCGCTTGCCGCTGCGCAGGTAGAACGGGACGCCAGCCCAGCGCCAGTTCTGGATTTCTGCCTTCAGCGCCACGAAGGTTTCGGTCTTGCTGTTGCGCGGCTCGTTGGCGCCTTCGTTGAGGTCAGCCAGGTAACCGGCGACAGCGCGGCCAGCCACCGCACCCTGGGTATATTGGCCGCGCACCGTCACGTGCGTCACCTCGTGCGGCGCGATCGGCTTGAGGGCGCGCAACACCTTGAGCTTCTCGTCGCGCACACAATCCGCTTCGAGGTTGAGCGGCGGGTCCATCGCCAGCAGGCAAAGCAACTGCATCAGGTGGTTCTGCACCATGTCGCGCAAGGCGCCGGAGGTGTCGTAATAGTCGCCGCGGCCTTCCACCCCCACGGTCTCCGCCACCGTGATCTGAACATGGTCGATCACGTCGCTGTTCCACAGGCGCTCGAACACCACGTTGGCAAAGCGCAGCGCCAGCAGGTTCTGCACCGTCTCCTTGCCCAGGTAGTGGTCGATGCGGAAGGTTTGCGCCTCGGTGAACACGCGGCCGACGACGTTGTTGATGTCGCGCGCGGAGGTTAGATCGTGCCCGATCGGCTTCTCCAGCACCACGCGGCTATGTGCGGTGACCAGCCCGGCGGCTTGGAGGTTCTGGCACACCGGGCCGTACAAGCCGGGGGACGTGGCGAGATAGAACACGCGGATGCGGTCTGGCTTTTCGGCGAGGATGGCGGTGAGGGCCTCGAGCCCGCCCTCCCGCGCCGCATCGCCGCGGGCGTAATGCACCAGGGCGGCGAAGCGCTCCATCACCGCGGGGTCCTGGTCGGGCTTGGCCACGTGCTTGGTCAGTGCATCCAGCGTGCGCTGGCGGAATGATTCGTCGTCGAAGCCCGATCGCGCTGCGCCGATGATACGCGCGTTGGGAGGGATTTGGCCGTCGCGGTAGCGGTAATAAAGTGCGGGCAGCAGCTTGCGCAGGGTCAGGTCCCCGGTGGCGCCGAAGACGATGCAATCGAACGGTTCGACGGGCTGAACGGCCATGCAAGGGCCTCCTTTCGCGCGGGGTGACGAGAACAGTGTGGGGCGCGAAGCCGCCGCCGTCTAGCGCATGGCCAGGGTCGCGTGGAGCGTTTGACGGTGAGGGTGACGTCGCGGCAGCCGGCTCTAAACCCACCCCGCCGCCTGTGCCGCCCATAACAGGGCAGCAACCAGCAAACCCGCCAGCAAGTCGTCGCCCATCACGCCCACGCGACCCGGAACCCGGTCGATCGACCCAATCGGACCGGGCTTGGTGATGTCCAGGAGACGGAAACAGGCGAACGCCAGCAAGCAACCCCGCCAACCCGGGGCCTGCAGCGGCAGCATGGCAAGCCACATGCCAGCCACTTCGTCGATCACCACCCAGCCCGGGTCGGCGTCGCGGGTGGCGCGGGGGATCGCCCATAGGCCGGCAAGCGTGGCTAGCAGCACGGCTAAGGCAAGCCCAGCCCGCCCCAATCCGGCAAGCAAGGCCGCGCCCACCAACAGCGCTGCCAGCGACCCCCAGGTCCCCGGCGCTTTCGGCAACAAACCGACGCCGCCCCCGCTTGCGACCAGCCGGGCGGCGTTCACCCCAGCCAGCGCGCGAGCGGATGCGGCAGCACCATGCCAGCGCGGGCGCGATACACCACCACGTTCTCAATCACGCGCTGCACGTAGTTTCGCGTCTCGCCGAACGGTATCAGCTCGATCCAGTCCAGCATCGCCACCGAACCGGGTGCGGTGTCGGCTTGCGGGTTGCCGTTGCTGGCCAGCCACTCCGTCACGCGGTTGGGCCCGGCGTTGTAGGCCGCCACCGCAAGCGGCATGGCGCCGCCAAACTGGCCGAGCAGGCCGGCCAGGTAGGTGGTGCCAAGCCGCATGTTGTAGGCCGGGTCGGTGGTGAGGGCGGCCAGGCTTACCGGGCCGTCACCCAGGCCCTGGGACACGCTCTGCGCCGTCGCCGGCATGAGCTGCATCAGGCCGCGCGCGCCGCTGGGGCTCAGCGCCTCGGTGTTGAAGTTGCTCTCCTGCCGGATCAGGCCCAGCGTCAGCGCTGGTTCGACCGCCGACGCTGGCGGTGCGGCGGCTGGCGGCCAGCCAGCGTCGGCCAGGATCACGCCCTCGCGGCCGGCCCGGCGAGCCATCGCGACGGCCAGGTCCACCATGCCGAGATCGGTGCTGAGATGGGCGGCCAGGGCGTGCTCGGTTGCGCTGGGCGCCAGCTCGTCCAGACGCATCAGGAACGTGCGGGCCTGGCGCGGCTCGCCCCAAGCGGTGAGCCAGGCGGCGGCACGGGCGTTCTCGCTGCCGAGGAGATCGAGCGCTTGGGCTGGGGTCCAGTCCGGGTCGTGCAGGGCACGGATTTGGCTGGCGAGGGCGGCATCATCCTCGCCGAGCGCTCGCGCAGCCAATTGGCCGTAGAAGGTGGTCGGCCAGGCTGCGGCGGCGAGATAGGCAGTACGGGCGGCGGCGGCATCACCGCGCGCGGCTGCGGTGCGGCCGAGCCAATAGGCGGCGCGGGCGTGGGTAAGGGCGGCGCGGCCGAGGCTGGCGAGGGTGGTGAAATGCCGCTCGGCGGCGTCCGGGTCGTTCAGTCGGCGCAAAGCGATGAAGCCCGCTAGGAACTCGGCGTCGACGGCCTGCTCCGGCGCCAGGTCGGTTGTGTCCTCAACCAAGCGGTAAGCGCCCGCGGGATCGCCGTCGCGCAGCCGGTGGCGGGCGAGCAGGTCGCGTTCGGCCCAAAACGCGGCGCGGCGGGCAGCGAGGGCGGCGTGTTCAGCGGCTAGGCCGGAACTGAGCCAGAGCGCCTGCGCGTCCCCATCCTGACCGGCCCGGCGCAGGAAGCGGGCGAGTTCGAGCACCAGCGCCGGGTCGGTCGCGTAGGCGTCCGGCAGAACGGCGGCCAGGACTCGGCCGGATGGGTCATCGCGCCGCAGCGCCAGGCGGGCCGTGGCCAATGCGCGCTGGCCGGCTGGCAAGCGGGCGACCTGGCGCGCTGCCGGGCCGTTTGGCGCTGCGTTGTCGGACCAGGCCAAGCGGTCGAACCGGCGCCACTGATCGGCGTCGGAGAGGGCGGCGCCCCATTGCCGCAGAAACGCTTGCTCCTGCGCCCGGTCGGTGATGCCGGCGACCCATGCGTCGGCAGCGAAGGCGGCCGCCCTCGCTAGGCTGTCGGTCTGGGCCTCGGCGTCGGCGCAGCGGAGCAGGGCTG
>CAXTRX010000069.1:0-15985 GCA_964246785.1 uncultured Acetobacteraceae bacterium
ACCCGATGACGACCATGAAGCTCTTGGTGGCCTTGGTGACCCGGATGCCCTGCTGGGTGACCTCCGTCGGCAGCACCGCTTCGGCCAGCGACAGTTTGTTCTGCACCTGCACCTGGGCGATGTTGACGTCCGTGCCCTGCTTGAACGTTGCATCGATCTCCATCGCGCCACTCGATTGGGTGCTGGAGGAGATGTATTCCAGCCCGTCCAGCCCGTTGAGTTGCTGCTGGATGGGGCGCACCACAGTGTCTGCCACCGTTTGCGCGGACGCACCGGGATAGGTCACCGTGATCGAGATTTGCGGCGGCGCGATGGACGGATATTGCGCGATCGGGAGCTGGAAAATCTCCACGCCGCCAATGAGCATGAGGATGAGGGCGATGACCCAGGCAAAAATCGGCCGGTCGATGAAAAAAGCGGACATGCCGGGCGCGCCTACTTCGCTTGCCCAGGCGCCGGCGCGGGGCCAGGCGTGACCTCCGAGGCATGGACCGCGGCACCCGGCCGCACCTTCTGCAATCCGTCGACGATCACCTGGTCGCCCGGCGCCAGCCCGCCGGTCACAACCCAGTTGTCGCCGATCGCACGGCTGGTCTGGACGATCTTCAGCGCTGCCTTGCCGCTTTTGTCGACCACCAGCACCGTCGCGTCGCCATGGGTGTTGTGCGACACCCCGACTTGCGGCACCAGCAGGGCCTGATCATCGGTGCCTTCCTGCAGTTCGGCCCGGACGAACAGGCCCGGCAGCAGCAGGTGGTCAGGATTTGGGAAGATCGCCCGCACGACGACGGTGCCGGTGGCCTGGTCGACCGTCACCTCAGAGAATTGCAGCGTGCCTGAGATTGGATATTTGGCTCCACTCTCTAGGATCAGTTCGATCTTGGCCTGATTCGGGCCGGTTTGCTGGATTTTCCCTGCCGCAAGCTCCTGCCGCAGCCGCAACAGCGTTGCCGCCGGCTGAATGACGTCGACATAGATCGGGTCGAGTTGCGTCACCGTCGCCAGCACCGTTGTCTGGCCGGCGGTCACCAGCGCGCCCGGCGTGACTGCCGACCGCCCGATGCGTCCGCTGATCGGCGCGTTCACCTTGGTGTAGGTCAGATTGATCTTGGCTTGTTCGATCGCCGCCTGCGCGGTGCCGATCGTGGCGACAGCTTCGCCGGCGGCAGCCACGGCATCATCGTAGTCCTGCCGGCTCACCGCTTGGGCGGCCGCAAGCGGCTTGTAGCGGGCGCTTTTGGCCCGTGCCGTCACCAGCGCTGCCTGGTCATAGGCCAGTGTCGCGAGCGCACTGTCATAGGTGGCTTGATAAGTCGCCGGGTCGATTTGGTACAACGGATCACCCGCCTTCACCTCCGCACCTTCGACGAAAATGCGCCTCAGGATTAGGCCGTTGACCTGCGGACGGACATCGGCGGTGAGGAAGGCCGTGGTGCGCCCGGGCAGCTCAGTGGTGAGCGTGACCGGCTGCGCCTTGAGCGTGACGACGCCGACCTCCGCCGCCGGTGGCGCCCCCGCCGCCGCAGCCGGCTTGCGGTCGCAGCCGGCCAAGGATGTGGCGGCGATGAATAACAGCGGCACCGCAGCGCAAAATGGTTTTGCCATAGCAGTCGTCCGTCAGCGTGAAGGAGCAGCAGATTTTGCCGAGCGCGATAGCGACGTACGGGTGGAATGCCGCTGCGTCGGCCCGGCCTGAGGAGGCGCTTTGACGAAAGCCTTTTCCAGCAATGACAACTGGGCGGCTACTCGCTGCAAGTGGTCGTCACGTTGAAATTTCATTATTAGAACAGGATCCAAGGCGCTGATCATACAGTCGAACAATGCTGAGATCGCGCCGCTTGGGTCATCGTGGTCAAGCCGCCCGGCATCGATGGCATCGCGCAACACAGTTTCGGCGGCGCGGCGTAAAAAGACATGAAAGTCCTCTACAAACTTCCAGCGATTTTTCTTCTCCAGTGACTGAAGCTGCAGGATATCTTTCTCGTTGCCCAGCTTGTCATGCATATGCCGCGCCGTGCTCATGAAGATAACGGCGAGTCGCGCCCAATCTCCTGACGTTCTAGCAATGGCGTCGGTTATATCCTTCTGCAGCGTGATCAGATCCCGGGTGCCGACTGCTTCCAAGATGGCGTCGCGAGAGGGATAGAAATTGTAGAGGTTGGGCGGCGACATCCCGAGCTCGCGCGCGATGTCTGCCATGCTGGTCTTGACGGGACCGTAGCGCATGAAAAGGCTTCTCGCGGCCGCCAAGATCGCTTCACGGGTCTCGTCCTTTGTGGTCGTCATCTGACGTCCTAAATCCTGACGATCTATGTAAACCGTCAGATTTAAGAGTCAAGTGCGCTCCTCGATCTCGGCAAAACCGACAGGGGGCGCTACCTTGCCCAGCGACATCCTGCCGTTCGCGACGGTTGGTTGCTACTCTTCTGCCCGATCGGCCGGGTGCCACGCCATGGGAGTCGAACGACAGCCTTGGTAAGCGCCGATTAACCAGCCCGCAGTAAACTCCGTAGGCATGGGAGGGATGGTTTTGGGTTCATGGCGGACGGCGATGTCTCGGGCGGTCTTTTGGCTGGTGTTCGGCGTCGTGACGCTGTGCACGATCCCGCCGTCGATCTACAGCGCCGTCGCTGCGTTTCGGAACCAAAGGGCGGCGCAGCGTGTGCTGGCCATTGCCGAGACTGACCGCTACCTGCTTGACCTTGCCCAAACCATCCTGGCCGAACGCGGACGAACCGTGCAGACGCTCGCCGAGGCGCTTGTCCCACCCAGTGCCGCTGACCGGGGCAGCATCTCGGCGCTCCGGCAACAAAGCGAGGCCGACTTCGCGAACTCCGTGCCGCGACTACGGCAGCTTGGCTTGCCTAAGCTCGCGCAGGATGTTGAAGCAGCTCACGCCGATTTTGCCGCGGTCTTGACCCTGGCGGATAGCGCGCTGGACTTGCCGACCGACAACCGCGATCCGGCATTGCCCGACCAAGTCGACCGGGCTGCCGAAATTGCGTTCGAAAACTTGGAGGCCGTTTGCAACCGGCTCAACGACTTACTGCGCCAGGACGACCCGGCGATGGGGACGTTGATCGAGATCAAACAAGGCTTGACAACGGCTCGACGGGGGTTCGGTTCGGCAACGGTCGATATGATGGTGGCGCTCAGCCGCGGCCAGGTTTGGTCGCGAACGGAGTTGGCCGCAGATAGTCGCGTCCGCGGCGCGGCTGAGCAGTCATGGGCCATCGCAAAGGCGCTTGCCAACGGGCAAGCACACGCCCCTAGGCTGCAGGCGGCAATACAGCGGGCGGTCGAAAGTCATGATGCGGGCCTTGCGGCGGAACTGCGGAACTCCCTGCTGGCGAGCATGGAGGCTGGAATTGTTCCAAAACTAAGCGTCCCAGCGTTTGTGGCGGCCGAAAGCCCGGCAATCGCGTTGATCGGCAAGGCGGCCTTGGCCACCGACGATGACATCGTCGACCATGCCAACGAGCTCCAGCGGCTATCCGAGCGATCGCTAGCGGTTCGCAAGGTTGGCCTCGCCTTGGCGGCGATGCTGTTCTGTGGCGGCTTGTTGATGGATCGAGCGTTGCAGAAGCGCTTCCGGCGAAACAAGGCCGCGCAGGACGAAGAGCGTCTTCGTTTGCAGGAGGGTGAACGGCGTTTGTTGACCGAACGGGAGGCGGCCGCGGATGCCGCGCGCCAGGTCGTACGCTGTATCGGTGCGGGGCTGGAGCGGCTGGCGGCTGGTGACCTGAGCTATCGGCTGACGACGCCACTGCCCGATTCCTACGAGTCGTTGCGATCGGATTTGAACAGCACGTTCGATGGTCTCGAAACCATTGTCCGCCATATCGCCTCTGGCACGGGAAGCATCCGCGAAGGCATTGGTCGCATCGCGCGGGAGGCCGACGAGCTAAACCTTCGGACGGAACAGCAGGCGTTACGCCTCGAGACAACGGCATCGGCGATGGACGACATCACGAAGATGACCGAACGAACGGCTGTGGGTGCCGGCAATGCCGCCCAGATCGTCGCCGAAACCCAAGCGCAGGCGGAGCAATCGGGCGAAGTGGTCCGCAGGGCGATCGTTGCCGTCGCCGGGATCGAGCAGGCGTCCGAGCGGATCGGCCAAATCGTGCGCGTGATCGACGGGATCGCGACGCAAACCAATCTCTTGGCCCTCAATGCCGGCATTGAGGCCGCACGAGCGGGCGATGCGGGGCGGGGTTTTGCCGTGGTGGCCGGCGAGGTGCGCCAATTGGCCTTCCGTTCAATCGCAGCCGCCAAGCAGATCAAGGAGCTGGTCTCGACCGCGGGGCAGCAGGTCGAACTCGGCGTGCGTCTGGTGGGCGAGACGGGGCACTCGTTCGTGCGCATCCTGGAGCAGGTGGGCGGCATCAACGAGGCGGTGTTGACGATCGCCGCCTCCGCCAGGGAGCAAGCGCTCGGATTGACCGAGGTGAACGATGCAATCAGCGGGCTCGATCGCATGACGCAGCAGAATGCATGCATGGTCGATCAGAGCACCGCCGCAAGCCACGAACTCGCGCGCGAGACGGAGGCGCTCGTGCGCCTGACCGGCCGTTTCCGTGTCGAAAATCTGCTTGTTGCGCATTGAGGTTGACTCGGATTGGTAGGGCTTCTCAAGCTTTTGCCGGAGGCCTTCGCGATGCGTCACACTTGCCTGCGTTCCCGCCGGCACGTTCGACTCCGGCAGCCCCGCCGTCAGCAGCGCGAGCGCGGCCCGTCTCACGGGGACCGATGCCTGCGACGGATTGGACTTCAGCAACACGTCGATCGCCGCTTGCATGGCCGCTGCAACGCAAGCGGCGACCAGCGGCGGAACTAGGTCCGCCGATGCACCCGCAGGGCGAGCGAGTCCAGCGGCGGAACTAGGTCCGCCGATGCACCCGCAGGGCGAGCGAGTCGAAGTATTGGGCCTCGTCCCAGCGGCGGGCGTCACGGCGGTTGCACCACACGGTGCGGCTGCGATGGTCCAAATGCCGGAAGCTGCATCCACTTGCGCCCCGGGGGCCCGTTTGGGCCGCCGCCATCCAGTCGAAACAGGCTGCCCTGCTGCAGCAATGCCTGGCGCCTAGCACACCTTCCAATGCTGCAAGCCTTCCGATCAACGTCCTCAATTGGGGTAGGCTGGGCCAGCGTCTGCTCATCAACCACGGCGGCGCACAAGGCGGCCTTGACGGCGGGCCTTGTCGGCCAGCCTGGCCGGTGATGGCGGGTGACGAACGCCTGCGCCTGCTACCGGCGAGCGCCATGTGCCTTTGCCTTTCACGTAAGGATGGCGAACAGCAACGTCGCGCTCCCGAGGAGCTCATGCGTGTCGAGATTTAGGCAGCGCCACAGAACTTGTTGATTACTGGGAGATGTCACCCCGACCGGTAGACGGTTCGCTGGGCCATTACAGCATAGGCATGCCACCGGTGACCGGTATCAGCGCACCCGACATATAGCTGCCCTCGCGCGCTGCAAGGAGGACATAGGCGCCGGCCAATTCACCTGGCTGGCCAGCGCGGCCGAGCGGAGTCGCCTGCCCCAACTCTCCCATGGCTTCCGGCGACTTCGCAATCGGCTGAATCGGCGTCCACACCGGCCCAGGGGCGACGCAGTTCACCCGGATGCCCTGAGGAGCAAGCAGATTCGACAACGCGACAGTAAGGCTCGCAATCGCGCCCTTGGTGGCCGAATAGACGACCATGCCTTTGCTTGCGACTTTTGCCTGCACGCTCGTCGTGTTGATGATGGACGCGCCGGGTTTCATATGCTCCGCGGCGGCTTGGGTCAGCCAGATGGGCGCGAAGACATTGGCCCGGAAGGCGCCGTCGACATCGGCGACAGTAATGTCAGCGAGGTCCTCATTGGTAGTTTGAGCTGCGGCGTTATTGACCAGGACGTCGAGCCGGCCGAACGCCGCCACCGTCTTGTCGACCAGGGCCTGGCACCAAGCCGGGTCACGGATGTCACCTGGCAGCAAAAGGCAGCGCCGTCCCGCCTGCTCCACCCAGCGCTGCGTTTCGTTTGCGTCCGCCTGCTCGTCTGGCAAGAAGGAAATCGCGACGTCCGCCCCCTCGCGGGCATAGGCGATGGCGACGGCGCGGCCGATGCCGCTGTCGCCGCCGGTGATCAGCGCCGCCAGACCGGTCAGCAGGCCCTTGCCGACATAGCTTTGCTCGCCATGATCGGGCTTGGTTCGCATGTCGGTCTCCAGACCCGGCCGTGCCTGATGCAGCTCGTCCGGGAAGCTGGTGGGTGCGCTTGTTCTTGGATCTTGGGTCATGCGAGAGGGACGCGCGACTGCGGCAACCGTTTCCTCTCATCCGGAAGCTTTGTGCTCGCAAGTCCAGGTCTCTGCACGGCGTGCCTGGTATGGGGGGCATGTCTAGCGCCGGGCTGGCAAACCGGGCAACTTGCTACGGCGGCGATCAAGAGCCCTAAGGAAGCCGGGATGTCCACGACTGAGCCAACGCCGTTGGCCACGACGCCGCGCCTGCGCTTTGTGCAGCGATCGGCGCTGGCGCTGCTCGTGCTGAGCGGTGCCGTCAACACCATCGACCGCGCGGCGTTGGCCATCGCCAACCCCCTCGTGCGCCGCGACCTGAACCTGTCGGTATCCGAGATGGGGCTGCTGCTGTCGGCGTTCCTGTGGGCCTACGCCTTCGCGCAGCTACCGGTGGGGCCGCTGATCGACCGGCTGGGGCCGCGGCGGTTGCTGGGCGCAGGCCTTGCGATCTGGTCGACGGCGCAGTTGCGGTGCGTTCTGGTCGGCAGCGTCACGCAGTTCGCCGCGGCGCGCGTGTTGCTGGGCATCGGCGAGGCGCCGCAGTTCCCAACCGGCGGCCGCGTGGTGCGCGACTGGTTCAATGCGCGCGACCGTGGCCGCGCGTCAGGCATCTTCAACAGCGCCTCCACCCTCGGCACCGGCATTGCGGCGCCGCTGCTCACGACGTTGATGCTGCTCTACGGGTGGCGCGGGATGTTTGCTATCATGGGGCTGCTGGGCATTGGCGCGGCCATCGTGTGGTATGCCTGCTATCGCGACCCGGCGCAGGTGGCCCTAACGCCGGAGGAGGACCACCACCGCACCGCTGGCGACGCGCCCGAGTCGTCCCGCCCGGTGACGTTCAGCGAGTGGCGGCGGCTGTTCCGCTGCCGCACAACCTGGGGCATGGTGCTGGGCTATTTCGGCGTGATCTACGTCAACTGGCTATTTAACGCCTGGCTGCCCGGCTATCTCGAAATGGGCCGTCACATGAGCCTGCGCCACACCGGCTGGGTCGCAGCCATTCCCTACGTGTTCGCAGTGCTCGGCGGCGTGTCGGGCGGGTTCTTGATCGACTGGCTGATGGCGCGCGGCCTATCGCGCATCGACAGCCGCAAGTTCCCGCTCTGCCTGACCATGCTGGGCGAGGCCGGGTTCGTGGTCGTGGCGGCGCTGATCGCGAGCAATACAACGGCCGTCGCCTGCCTGTGTGGGGCCATGTTCTGCGGCACCATCGCCACCACCAGCGCGTGGGCAATGGTCAGCATTGCGGCACCCGCCAATAGCACGGGCTCGCTTGGCTCGCTGCAGAATTTCGGCGGCTATTTGGGCGGCGCGCTGGCCCCGATCGTCACCGGTTTCATTGTGCAGATGACTGGATCGTTCGTGCCCGCGTTGATGGTGGGCGCGGTCATGTGCGTGTTCGCGGCGGTGAGCTACTTCGTGATCCTGCGCCGGCCGATCACGCCGGAGGACCTGCTGCCGTCATCGCACCTGCTGGGCGTGGCTGGCTTGGAAGCCTAGCCTCATCGTCGTGCGGGGTGGCGAGCGCTGGCAACCCACCGATCGTGGGCAACCAGGCGCGCTGCGTTTGACTGTGGACTCGTCGCGGCGTTGTGCCGACACTCGGGGCAGGTGAAGGAGGCTAAGCCACGTGCCAGCCGCGAAACGTCAACTCCATCTTGCCGCCTTCAATCACGGCGGCATGTATGGCCAATCCTGGCGCCATCCATTGGTGGCGTCGGACGGCGACTTCAGCCTCGAGTATCAAACAGCATTTGCGCAGGCGGCAGAGTGCGGCTTGTTCGACGCCCTGTTTATGGCTGACGAGAGCAGCCTAGCCCGACCACCGAACGAGACGGACATGCTTCAGCGCATGTCCAGCGTCACCGGGTTCGAGCCCATCACCCTGATGACGGCGCTGGCTGCGCGCACCGAGCGGATTGGGCTGATGTTCACTGCCAGCTCGACCTATTATGAGCCATACAACCTCGCGCGGCTGGTTGGTTCACTCGATCATATCAGCGGCGGACGGGCGGGTTGGAACCTCGTCACGTCAAACAACATCAACGAGGCACCCAATTACGGCCGCGCTCTGCCGCCGCATGCGGATCGCTACGCGCGTGCCAGGGAGTTTCACGATGTCGTCACAGGGCTTTGGGATAGCTTCGATGATGACGCCTTCTGCCGCGACAAAGCGTCTGGGATTTACGTGCATCCGGATCGTATTCACGCGCTGAACTATCAGGGCGAGCATTTCCAGGTGCGTGGGCCGTTGAAAATGGCGCGACCGCCACAGGGCTTCCCGGTGAGCGCTCAGGGTGGCGCCTCGGAAGAGGGGCGCCAAGTGGGCGCTGCGTCCGCCGACGTGATCTTCAGCGCAGCTCATTTCATGGACGATGCCCAAGCGTTCTACACCGACATCAAAACGCGCGCCGAGCGGGTTGGGCGCCACCCTGACGACATCAAAATCCTCCCCGGCGTCGCCGTCGTCTGGGGCAGCACGGCGGCAGAAGCCGAGGACAAGTTCGATGCGATAAGCCGGCTCTGGCCCCTGACCATAGCAATCCAGGGCATCACCGGCGCGATTGGGCTCGATATCAGTCAATACTCACCCGATGAGCCATTTCCAGACCTACCCTTGTCGCACGGCATCCAAGGACACCAGCGCGCCATCACCGAGTTCGCACGGCGGCACAGGCTTACAATCCGGCAAACCGCCCAGCGGCTCTCAGCGTCAATCAAGCACCGCAGCCTGGTTGGAACGACGCAGATGATCGCCGACGACCTGGAAGCATGGTTCCGCGCCGAAGCCTGCGACGGCTTTATCACAATGCTGCCCTACCAGTTGCAAGGCCTGCGCGAGTTCACCGCACACGTCGTGCCGGAGTTGCAGCGCCGTGGCGTGTTCCGAACCGCGTATAGCGGCCGGACGTTGCGCGACCATCTCGGCATTCCCAGGCCCGCCAGCCGCTACGCCCGCTCGGAGGGTTGATGTCGGTCGGAGCTGCCCGTTTGGGCTGCCTACCGCTCAGCCGGTTTTAATAAGCTGACGGAGTGAACCTCGAACCGTCAGCTCTTGGTGGCAAAGGGTCGCTGCGGCTTAACTCCGCCTGAGATTGTGCGGCGTTGGTACTGACCTTCGGCGAGCGGCCCCCTCCTGGCTTAAGCGGTCAGGTCGAGCAGCGGCGCGCTGCTGATGGTATATTGGTTCGAGCTGCTCGCGGGCGGAGTGCCGCTGATCAGGGCAGCCGCGTTGGCGCTGGCACGGCCAGCCAGGGAAGCAACCGATGCAGCGGTCGCCGCTTGGGTCTGTTGGACAATGGCGGCCGAAACCGCGTTGGCGATTGGTGACACGTTCATCGTTTGCCATCCGGTGGGACACGCTCGACTGTAGCGGCCAAACGCTAAGAACCCCTTAATCGTCAACATGTCGCCGGGGTCTCATAGCCCATCAATCACGAACGAAGACATGCGTGAAGCGGTTCTCGCATTTGCTACCTGACGCCGGCCCGCCTGTAACGACCTATGAAACCGCCGCTGCACCGGCTCTCCGACGAATTCGCCCCTCATGTCGCTGCGCTGGCATGGCGCTTGCAGAACATGCTGCGGAGCGCGTGGCAAGCGCGCGTCTGATTGGCGGAGTGAGGACATGGCTGCATGGAAATTTCGGGGTGCGTTGCAGTTAGCGGCCGCGGTCGCGCTTGCATCGAGCTTTACGGCCCCAGGGCGAGCGGCTGCAGAGTCGGTCCTTCGCGTTGCCATGACAGCGGCTGACATACCGGACTACACCGGTGCACCCGACCAAGGCTACGAAGGCTACCGCTTTGCCGGTTACACGCTCTACGATGCACTGGCGCTTTGGGACCTGTCTCGCTCGGACCAGGCGTCCGGGATTGTCCCGGGCCTTGCCACCAGTTGGACGGTCGATCCCAACGATAGCAAGCGGTGGGTGTATCATCTCCGTCAGGGGGTGAGCTACCACGATGGCTGCCCATGGAACGCCGACTCGGCGATATGGAACTTTGCCCGCGTCATGGACCCCAAGTCGCCGCAGTTCAACCCGCGCCATGTCGGGCAGATGAGCACCTATGTCGCGAACATCGCCAGCGTGGACAAGGTCGACGACTACACGATCGCAATCAACACCAAGGTGCCGAGTTCGCTGTTTCCCAACGACATGGCGATGTACTACATGATCTCGAACTGCGCGGTACAGAAGGCCGGCAACGATTACGGCCTCTATATGCAGCATCCGTCTGGGACCGGGCCGTACAAGTTCGACAAGGTTGTGCCGCATGAGCGGCTAGAACTCGTGAAAAACGACAAGTATTGGAATCCGCAGCGCATTCCCAAGCACGACCGCCTCGTCTTGCTACCGATGCCGGAGGCCTCGACGCGTGCCGCAGCCCTGCTCTCGGGCCAAGTCGACTTCGTCGAGGCGCCATCGCCCGACACAATCCCGCGCCTGAAGGAGGCGGGAATGAAGATCGTCATGGTGCCCTACCCGCATAATTGGGACTACATCCTGCGGGCCGACGTGCCACCATTCAACGATATACGCGTGCGCCAAGCCGCGAACTACGCGATGAACCGGCAGGACATGGTCGACATGCTGCAGGGTGTGGCAACGCCTGCCACCCAGACCCTGATCCCGTCGCAACGATGGTACGGCAAGACGGTCAGCTACGACTATGATCCGGACAAGGCCACTGCGCTGCTGAAGCAAGCCGGATGCGATCCCTGCGTGATCAAAGTGGGGATCTCGACCTCGGGTTCCGGCCAGATGCAGCCGCTGCCGATGAACGAACTGGTCAAGGAGCAGCTTGAAGCGGTCGGGTTCAAGGTGCAACTCGAACCGATGGATTGGAACGCGCTGATTGGCGTGTTCATCGCCGGCTCCAAGAAATACGACTTCAACGCCATCAACTTCTCCATGGCGCCAATCGATGCCGTGCAGGGCATCATCAAGAAGTGGATGACCTCATCCGCGCCGCCGGCCTGCTGCAACTGGGGCGACTTTTCGGACCCTAAGATCGACAAGCTGGGCGCCGCCGCCATCGGTGAGTTCGATCCCGCCAAGCGTGACGTCCTGCTTACCGAGATGAACGAGCAAGCCGTCGCCGACGCGTCCGAACTCTACATTGTGCACGATCTCAATCCCCGTGCCCTGTCCCCAAAGCTCTCCGGCTTTGTCCAGGCGCAGAGTTGGTTCCAGGACCTGACACCCATCGTCGTGTCGCCCTGAGTTGCAGGGCGTCATTGCACGGCGTCCGTGCACCGAAGCAACCCCGGGGCCGCCGCACCGTTCGCGCGCGCACGCCCATCGCAAGCGGTCCCCGCGATGACGACGCGTGACGCCAGTGCCACTGACTTAGGCGGCGCCTGATGTGGCTCTACGCGGCCCGGCGAGTCGTCCTGACAATCCCGATCCTGTTCGGGGTCACCGTCATTTGCTTCGCACTCGTCCATATCGCACCGGGCGACCCAATCCAGAACCTGCTGTCACCGACGTCCAGCGCCGGCGATGCCGCTAGGCTCCGCGCCGCGTACGGGCTCGACCAACCCCTGCCCATCCAGTACTTCGTTTGGATGCGCAAGGTTCTGGCCGGCGACCTAGGCACATCGATTGCCGATAACGCGCCGGTCGCCGGAGAAGTGCTGCACGCCTTCGCCAACACCGTCGTCATCGCGCTGATTTCCGTGGTGCTGGCGTTCATCCTGTCCATGGTGTTTGGAGTGATCGCCGCCTACCGGTCGGGCCGGCTTGCGGACAAGCTGATCACGGCCGTGGCAGTATTCGGCATCAGCGTGCCGCCGTTCTGGCTGGCCGTCATTCTGGTAATTGTGTTCGCGGTCAACCTGTCCCTGCTTCCGGCCACCGGCATGGGCGCGAGCGGGTCCGAAACCTTCAGCTACCTGCGATGGGCCGACTTCAAGTTCGCCATCATGCCGATCATCGCCCTCGCTCTGCCGCCACTCGGGATCATGACCCGCACGACCCGGTCCTCCGTGGCCGAAATCTTGAACCAGGACTTCATCCAAACCTTGCGCGCCAAGGGACTGAGCGAAATGGGGATCGTCGTCCATGCCATTCGCAACATCATGCCGCAGGCTACGGCCATGCTGGGCCTCCAACTCGGCTACCTAATCGGCGGCTCCGTGTTGGTGGAGACCGTGTTCACGTGGCCCGGCACCGGCTACCTGCTGAACAAGGCAGTGCTGACCCGCGACATTCCCTTGTTGCAGGGCACGATCCTGGTGCTGGCGACCGCCTTCGTGCTGATCAACCTTTTGGTCGACCTCGTGCAATCGCTGATTGATCCCCGCATCAAGCGAAACTGACGGAGCCCCGTCCATGTCCGACATCGCCGCCCACTCCCTCCGGCCTGCGCGCCGGCCTGCCAGCGCGGTCCGTGTTCGCAGCTATTGGGGGAGCGTGTGGCAACGGCTGCGCTACGACTACGTCACCCTGTTCTGCATGGCCGTCATCATCCTGATCGTGGCTTCGGCGGTGTTCGCACCCTGGCTGGCGCCAATAGACCCATATAAGTCCAGCATGGCGCATCGCCTGCGGCCCGTCGGCTACCGGAATTACCTGCTCGGCACGGATGAGCAGGGCCGCGACATGCTCAGCCGGCTGCTCTACGGCGGCCGCGTGTCGCTCACGATGGGCATCCTGCCAGTCATACTGAGCACCGTGGTTGGCGGCCTGTTCGGCGTCGTGGCCGGCTACTACGGCGGCAAGATCAACATGGCCATTATGCGCACGATGGACGTGTTCTTCGCGTTCCCCTCCGTGCTGCTGGCAATCGCCATCTCCGGCAGTTTAGGCGGGGGCATCACCAACCAATTGCTCACGCTTACGGTGGTGCTGATCCCGCCGCTCTGCCGGGTGGCGGAAACCGCGACCACCCAGGTGCGAAGCATGGAATTTGTCGATGCGGCGCGCACGACGGGCGCCACGACGATATCCATTCTGTTCACGCACGTGCTGATCAACGTGATGTCGCCAGTGCTGGTCTATGCGTCCACGCTGGTCTCGGTGTCCATCATCCTGGCCTCGGGGCTGTCTTTCCTTGGCCTGGGCGTCTCGCCCCCCACGGCGGATTGGGGCCTGATGCTGTCGACCTTGCGCCAGTCGATCTACGTGCAGCCACTGGTCAGCGCGATCCCGGGCATTGCCATCCTGGTCACCTCCGTCGCCTTCAACCTCGTCAGCGATGGCTTGCGCCAAGCCATGGACGTCCGGGCCTAGAGCATGTTGCGTTCACTCGCGTTCACTCCACAAGCTCTAGCTCGTTGTTTTGCGGGCATCTTCACCCGATCAGACGATTTTGTCTGATCGGGATCTGCTCTCTAGCGGAGGGTTCGGAATGAATGATTCGATGACGACGCAAAAGGCCGCCATCGATAGCCGCGATCGTGGCGGCCCCGCGCAACCGATCCTGATCGTCGACGGTTTCAAGAAGTATTTTGCCATTCGCGCCGGCCTGCTCAACCGCCGGGTCGCAGAGGTGAAGGCCGTCGACAACGTGTCGTTCTCTGTGATGAAAGGTGAAACGCTCGGCATCGTTGGCGAGTCGGGTTGCGGCAAGTCGACGCTTGCCCGGCTTATGATGCACCTAATCCCGAAGGATGCGGGCCAACTCATCCTCGACGGCGACCTGGTCGGCGAAACCAGCGGCGTTCTCCTAGACGGGCTGCGCCGCTCCCTGCAGATGGTGTTCCAAGACAGCGCTTCGTCGCTCAACCCACGCTTGCCGATTGAGCAATCGATCGCCTATGGGCCCAGGGTGCAGGGCGCCACCCGGCAGGTTGCCAAGCAGCAGGCGCGCTCATTGCTGGACAAGGTCGGCCTCAACCCGAACCTGTTTGGCCAGCGCTACGCCCACGAACTGTCGGGTGGGCAAAAGCAGCGCGTCAACATTGCCCGCGCCTTGGCGCTCGACCCGCGCCTGCTGATCCTGGACGAGGCCGTGTCGGCACTGGACAAGTCGGTCGAGGCGCAGGTGCTCAACCTGCTCGGCGACATCAAGCGGGAGCTCAAGCTCACTTACATATTCATCTCCCACGACCTGCACGTGGTACGCTACATTTCAGACCGCGTGATGGTGATGTATCTCGGGCAGCTTGTCGAAATCGGCCCAGTGGACACGATCTACCAGGATCCCAAGCACCCCTATACGCAGGCGCTGCTTGCCTGCCGGCTGAGCATGGACCCGGGCGAACGCGTCGAGGCGGCGCCGCTGGCCGGCGACCCGCCAAGCCCGGTCAGCCCGCCAGGGGGATGCCGGTTCCACACCCGCTGCCCCGATGTCGAGACGGTCTGCAAGAATGTGCCGCCGAACCTGGGCGATGTGCTCAGGCAGTCGCCCAGGCAACATCTGGCGGCCTGCCACATGGTGCAGGCCGGATCAGGGCACAGCCGTGCGCCCGCCGCCGCATGAACCAGATTACAGCCCCCAACCGGCCGCCCGTCGTGCCCGTCCCGCTCGTCCGGGTGGACAACCTGCGGGTTCGTTTCGTCAGCCGGGAAGCAACGGTGCGCGCAGTCAACGGCATCTCGTTCGAACTCGAGCACGGCAAGGTTTTGTGCGTGATCGGGGAATCTGGTTCGGGCAAGTCGGTCATGATGCGCTCTCTGCTGCGCCTGCACCCAAAAAAGCGCACCGTCATCGAAGGCACGATGCATGTCGCCGAGCATGACATCGGCGCGCTCAGCGAGCGGGCGATGACCGGGCTGCGCGGCTCCCTGCTTTCCATGGTATTCCAGGAGCCGATGACGTCGCTCGATCCGCTGTACACGGTGGGCGACCAGATCGCCGAGACGGTGCGCCGTCATGAGCACGCCAGCCGGCAAGACGCCATGGCCCGCGCGCTGGAACTGCTGCAACTGGTGCGCGTGCCATCGCCCGAGCGCAGGCTGAAGGCGTTCCCGCACGAGCTGTCCGGCGGTCTGCGCCAGCGTGTGGTGATTGCGATGGCGTTGGCGTGCCGTCCAAGCCTGCTGCTTGCCGATGAGCCGACCACCGCGCTCGATGCCTCCGTGCAAATCCAAATCCTGGTCCTGCTGCGCAAGCTTCAGCGCGAAATGGGCATGGCGATGATCTTCGTCACTCACGACCTCGGCGTGGCAGCCCAGATCGCCGACCAAGTCGCTGTCATGTATGCAGGACGCATCGTCGAATACGGCAACGCCGCCGATGTGTTGCTCGCCCCGCAGCACCCCTACACCAGGGCGATGCTGGCGGCGACCGCGAAGGACCAGGACCGCGGTGTGCCGCTCGAGGCCATCGCCGGCAGCCCGCCCGACCTGCGCGCGCTGCCCGAGGGCTGCAGCTTTGCGCCGCGTTGCAAGTTCGCCGTTCCGGACTGCACCGCCGCCATGCCGCCGCCGATTACCGACCCCGCCGGGCACATGGCGCGTTGCATCAGGGTCGGCATGTTGGCGGAACCAGCGCTTGGCGAGGCACTCGAATGAGCAAGATCCGTATCGCCCATCTGGCGGGCCCGACCGCGACGATCCAGAACACCCCGCCGCTGGTCACCTCCAACAAGGCCCGGCGCCGCCACGGCATGGCGCCCCTGGCGGCGGCGGATGGCAGCGCGCTCGCCTTCGACCCGCTCCGGCCGCAGCGGCTCGCAGCGCCGGTGAAGGTGTATGTCGAGCAGTTCTCCGCCCACCCGCTCGAAGCCGACGCCGCGGAGCTATAC
>CAXTRX010000070.1:0-15850 GCA_964246785.1 uncultured Acetobacteraceae bacterium
CGTCGCACTCGCAGCCGTCGTCATGTGGTGGACCTGAATGAGTCTGGACCCTAGAACCATGCCGTTGAGCAGCAGGCTCCGCGCCGTCTTGCGAGATCGCTCGAGCGGCGCTGCGGCCGCCGGATCGGCATCGACCGGGGCCGTCGGCATGACCTTGTCGGCGTTGCGGAAGGACCATCGGTTATAGGGGCGCTGGCGCCAGTTGCTGATGTTTACCGCCGCCGCCGGGTTCGCCATGTCATTCATGTGCTTATCGTCTTCTCGCCAATGCCGCCGGGTTGTTCACGAGCCACGCCGTTCAATCACAGCTTCAACTGTCCGGACAGGCAGGCCGGGCGGTGTCAGCACGCCTTGATCAGGAGCGCCAAGTCGCCAGGAGGTGCAACGCGACCAGGCCCGGAGGCGAGCGACTTGCTGTCGAAATCACCAGTCAAACCAGTTACTGACGACAGCATCCCGGCGGAGGGGGTGGGATTCGAACCCACGGTACGCTTGCACGTACAACAGTTTTCGAGACTGCCCCGATCGGCCACTCCGGCACCCCTCCGTGCCGCAAAGCTTTAACCACCTCGCGCCAAACTGGCAAACGCCCAGCCGGCGCCAACTTGGCGGCACCGATCTTGCCTGGGCCGCCGGGCCACATCGGAGGCACGCCCATGCCGAACCGTTTCCATCTTGCCTGGTTCTGCAACTTTAGCGCAGGGGAGTGGAACCACCCCTACGCTCCCACCACGCCGCCATGGGACGGCAAGTTCTACGTCGAGATGGCGCAGGCGATGGAGCGCGCCTGTTTCGACTACATCATGCTGGAAGACACCTTGATGGTCTCCGAAGCCTATCGCGGCACGGCGGAGGCCACGCTGAAACATGCCTTGCAAGCCCCCAAGCACGACCCGATGCCGCTCGCCGCCATGATCGCCGCTGCCACCAGCCGGATGGGCGTGGTCGCGACCATGAGCACCATGGCCTATCCGCCGTTCCTGCTGGCCCGGCTTTCCGCCACGCTCGACCACATCGCCGGCGGCCGGTTCGGCTGGAACATCGTAACCTCCGGGGAGGATGCAGCGGCGCAGAACTTCGGCATGGACGAGTTGCCGCCGCGCGGGCAGCGCTACGACATGGCCGATGAATACGTCGAACTCGTGTGCCGCCTGTTCAACTCCTGGGAGCCCGGCGCGGTGGTGATGGACCGGGCGAGCGGCACGTTCGCCGACCATGCCAAGGTAAAGCCGATCAACTTCGAGGGCCGCTTCTTCAAGTGCCGCGGGCCGCTCAACACCGTGCCGTCGCCGCAGGGCCGCCCCACTTTCGTGCAAGCCGGCGGCTCGCCACGTGGGCGGGAGTTCGCGGCCCGCACCGCCGACAGCATCATTGCCACGGCCAATGGCTATGCGGGCATGAAGGCCTACCGCAACGACGTGCGTGCGCGGGCCGCCGCCGCGGGGCGCAACCCGGACGATATCAAGGTGCTGTTCCTGGTTTACCCGGTGATTGCGGAAACCAACGCGGAGGCTTGGGCCAAGCATCGCCGCATGGTGGACAGTCCGGCGTTCATCGAGTCGGCGTTGGCGGCTATTGGCACCGTGACCGACATCGACTTCTCGGCGTTCGACCTCGACGCGGAGCTGCCGCTGCTCACCACCAACGGGGAGCAGGGCTCGCTCGACAAGTTTGCCCAATGGGGCAGCGGCAAGACATTGCGCCAGCTTACCGCCGAGCGCTTCGACAGCGGGCTGCAACTGATCGGCACTCCGGATGAGGTTGCCGACAAGATGGGTGAAGCGATGGAGGCGATTGGTGGCGACGGGTTCCTGGTGAGCACGCCGTTCCAGCGGTCCAGCCGCTTGCGGGTGGTGGAGATCACCGAAGGGCTGGTGCCGGCGCTGCAGCGCCGCGGGCTGGTGCGCACGCGCTACCAGGGTGCCACGTTGCGCGAGGTATTGCGGGAGTTTTGAGCCGTTTGGCATGGTGCTTGCTCGCCCACACTCCCGCCTTCTGCCCTGGCAGAGGGTTGGGTGAGCAGGAGGAGAGATCGCCGCATGACGTCACTTGCCCTGCTCTTCGGTCCGAATGGTTGGGCGCCGCTGCTGCTGCAGGGCGCCACGATCACGCTCCTGCTCGCGCTCAGCACCGTGCCGCTCGGCTTCGGTGCCGGATTGCTGCTGGCCCTGGCGCGGCGGTCGACCTGGCGGGCTGTGCGTACCGGTGGCGAGGCCTACACGACCTTCTTCCGCGGCATCCCCGACCTATTGGCCTTGTTCATCGTGTATTTTGGCCTGCAAGCCCTGCTGGACCGGGTCAGCAAAGCCGCCGCATTGCAAACCCATATCGAGGTGAGCGCCTTTTTTGCGGGCGTGATCGCGCTCAGCGCCGTCGCGGCGGCTTACTCCAGCGAGGTCTGGCTGGCCGCCTTCACCGCCGTGCCGCAAACCCAGTCCGAGGCGGCACGCTCGCTTGGCTTGACCCGGCGGGACAGCTTCACCCTGGTCGTGCTGCCGCAGCTTGCCCGCGTGGCGCTGCCGGGCCTGGGAAATATCTGGACCATCCTGCTGAAAGACACATCGCTGGTCTCGACCCTGGCGGTGATGGACCTGCTGCGGGCTGCGTCCGAAGCGTCCAGGAGCACGCATGACCCGCTGCTGTTCTACGGTGCGGCGGCGGCGGCCTACCTTGTGATCAGCATCGCCTCCACCGGGGGTCAGGCTTTGCTCGAACGGCGCTTCGCTCGCGGATATGCCTGATGCAAGGGCTGCTGAACGTCCTGGTCGACCCGGCGCTGCTGCAGGACTATGGCGGACGCTTGGTCGCGGGGGTGCAGATGACCGCCGAGGTGGTCGTGCTGTCATGCTCGATCGGCTTCGTGCTGGCCTGGCCGTTGTGCTGGGCCAGGCGCTCCGGCTCCAAGCTGCTGTCCTGGCCGGTGATCGGCTACGTCACTGTGTTCCGCGGCACGCCGCTGCTGTGCCAGCTTTATCTGGTCTATTACGGCGGCGGCGAGTTGCGGCCTGCGCTGACGGCGCTCGGGCTGTGGACGTTCTTCCGGGACGCCTTTTTCTGTTGCATCTTCGCCTTCAGCCTCAATACGGCGGCCTATCAGGCGGAAATCTTCCGCGGCGCCATCGCCGCCGTGCCGAAAGGCCAGCGCGAGGCGGCCGCGGCGCTTGGGCTCTCGCCCTGGCAGACTGGGCGGCGGGTGATTTTTCCGCAGGCCTTCCTTGTGGCGCTGCGCCCGCTCGGCAACGAGTTGATTGGCATGATCAAGGCCAGCGCGCTTGCCGCCATCGTGACACTGCTGGACCTGATGGGGCAGACTCGGTTCATCTTCGCCCGCACCTTCGACTTCACGGTTTATCTCTATGCGGCGCTGATCTACCTGGCAGCCGTCGAGGCGATCCGGCGCGTTTGGTTGCGGCTCGAACGCCGCGTCTCCGGCCATCTGCTTGCTGGCAACCATCCTCCCGCCGGCAGCATGCGGCCCGCGGCTCCCGCGGTCGTGGAGACGAACCGGGAAGACGCGTTGGCGGCACCCGCCCTGGTGGAGGCGCGCTAGAGCTTGTTGCTGGGCCCCGCAGCTTTATCCCGACGCTGATCCGCTTCGGTCGGATGATGCTCTCGATCAAGCGTATTCGTTCGGATCGGTGGGCAGATCGGGGGAGAGGTGTTCCTGCAGCGCATCGTGCGCGGCAAGTGCTTCGGCGTCCATTGGTTGCGGCTCCAGCACCCCAACGCCGGGCGGCACGGCATCGCCTGGGTCCCGCGCTCGGGTCGGCGGGGTTCGCCTGCTTCGGCTGGGAGCAGCTTTCTCCGCCCGCCGGGCCAGTTCGGTCTCCAGTTCCGCAACCCGGCTCGTGGCTGTCTTTGCGGCTGCCCGCAACTGCCGCGTCTTTGCTCGCAAGGTCGCAATGGTACGCTCCAGCAAATCCACCCGCGCGTGCAACTCGTCTTTCGTTAACTTCGGCGCAGCACTGGGATTAGGCGCGGGCGGTTTGGCCGCCTTGCCGCCGTCGTTTGAGTTGCTCGAGCCAACTTCGTCGCCTCCATGGTCGCAGAGATTGCTGCTTGAAGCCTGCTTCGGCGCGGCTTGACGCATCGGAACGCCAATGCCCTATATGACCGGCCATTGCACTTCTGGGCCAGCGTGGTGGAATAAATCGCGCGGCCTGCTCCTTCGATCGCCAGATAGATTAGGAATCACCGCATGACGCTGCTCTACCGCCGCAACGTTCTTCTTGGCGTGGCAGGAGGAGCAGCGGCGGCGGTTGTGGCGGCGCCCATTGGCTGCCTGAGCGCTCGCGCGGCGGGGCAGACCTTCGCCATGGTGCAGATCAACGAGCAGGCATTGTTCTTCAAGCAGATGCAGGACGGTGCGGAGGGTGCTGCCAAGGCTGCCAGCGTCAGCCTTGTGGTTTTCAATGCCAACGACCGCCCGGCCGATCAGAACAACGCCGTCGAAACCTACATCGAGCAGAAAGTGGCCGGCATCCTGGTCGACGCCATCGACGTGAACGGCCTGATGCCCGCCATCCAGCAGGCCGCAGCCGCTGGCATCCCCGTGGTCGCCGTGGACGCAGTGCTCCCTGCCGATGGCCCGCAAAAGGCGCAGATCGGCGTGGACAACGCCAAGGCGGGCGAGGGACTGGCCGCCGCGTTTTTGCCCTATGTGCAAGCCTCTATGGGCGGCCGGGCCAAGCTGGGCGTCGTCGGCGCGCTCAACTCCTTCATCCAGAACCAGCGCCAAAAGGCGTTTGTGGACGCCATTACCGGCAAGCCTGGCATCTCAATGGCGGGCGTCGTCGACGGCCGCAACATCCAGGACAACGCACTTTCTGCCGCCGAGACGCTGATCACCGGCAACCCGGACATGACGGCGATCTACGCCACCGGCGAACCGGCGCTGCTCGGCGCGATTGCCGCCGTGGAGAGCCAGGGCAAGCAGGACCAGGTCAAGATTTTCGGCTGGGATCTCACGGCGCAGGCCATACGCGGCATCGATGCCGGCTACGTGGTGGCCGTGGTGCAGCAGGACCCAGCCGGCATGGCCGCCGCCGGCATCAAGGCGCTGGTGACGGTGGCGCGGGGCGGCAGCGTGCCGAAGGTCATCCCGGTGCCGGTTACAATCGTAACCAAGGCCAATGTCGGCCCATACCGGACGGTGTTCCACTAATCCCAGCCAACTTTCGTCATCGCGAGGAGTGCTTGCGACGAAGCGATCTTGAGCGGCGCGCACGGTGTCGCGGGCCTGGATCGCCGCGGCGCGAGGGCGCCTCGCAATGACGCCACTCATGTCGCTGCGCGGCATCGGCAAGCGATTCGGCTCGCTGACGGCGCTGCGGGACGTGGACCTCGACCTCTACGGCGGCGAGTGCCTCGGGCTGGTCGGGGACAACGCGGCGGGCAAGTCCACCCTCAGCAAGATCATGTCCGGCGCCTATCTGCCCGATAGCGGCCGCATCCACCTGGCGGGCGAGGAAGTGCGGCTGCAAGGCCCGGCGCAAGCCCGCCAATTGCGCATCGAGATGGTGTATCAAGACCTTAGCTTGTGCGACACGGTGGACGTCGCCGGCAACCTGTTCCTCGGCCGCGAACTCACCCGCGGCGGGTTCCTCGACCAACCGGCTATGGTGCGCGAGGGCCGCCGCATGCTGGATGCGCTCGGCATCCGCATCCCCAACCTGCGGGCCAAGGTGGCGCGGCTTTCGGGCGGGCAGCGCCAGTCCATCGCCATCGCGCGCGCCGCCTCGTTCAGCCCCCGCGTGCTGCTGCTGGACGAGCCCACCTCCGCGCTGGCGGTGGCGGAAGTGGAGGCGGTGCTGGCGTTGATCGGCCGGGTGAAGGCGCAGGGTGTCGCGGTCGTGCTGGTGACGCACCGGCTGCAGGATCTGTTCCGCGTGTGCGACCGCATCGCCTTCATGTACGAGGGCACCAAGGTGGCCGAACGCATGGCGAACCAGACCAACCTGGAAGAGGTGGTGCAGCTTATCGTCGGCGGGGTGCGGCCGTGAGCGCCGGCGTGGCCGGCGGCAGCCGGGCGGATTTCGTGTTGGAGCATGCGCAAGTATTATCCATTGCCGCGTTCTTCGTCGTTTGCTGCACTGTCTTCGCCGCGGCCTCGCCGTTCTTCCTACTCGCCGGCAACTTGCTGAACGTGCTGCGCCAGTTCGCCCCCACGCTGATCGTGGCGGTTGGCATGACCTTCGTGATCACCACAGGCGGGATCGACCTCTCCGTCGGCTCCACCGTGGCGCTGACCAACGCGCTGGCGGCGATCGCACTCGCCGCTGGGCTGCCTTGGCCGCTGGTCGCATTGCTCATGCTGCTGCTGGGCGCGGGCGTGGGCGGCTTGCAGGGCTGGTTCGTCGCCTACCAGCAAATCCCGTCGTTCATCGTCACCCTCGCTGGGCTTTCCATGCTGCGCGGCCTCGCCCTCCTGCTCACCCAGGGCTATTCGATCCCGATCCAGGGCGCACCCGGGTTCGTGGCGCTCGGCCGCGGCTGGATGTTGGGTGTGCCGATCCCCGCGGTGATGGCGGTGGTGCTGGCGGTGGCCGGCTATGTCGTGCTGGGACAGACCCGGTTTGGTCGCCAGGTGGTGGCGGTCGGCGCCAACGCGGAAGCGGCGCGGCGAGTGGGGATGCCCGCGCGCCGGGTCGCGGCGTCGGTGTTCGTGCTCACGGGGGTGGCGTCGGCCTGGGCCGGGCTGATCATTGCGGCGCGGCTGGGTTCGGGCTCGTCCAACGCGGCGGTGGGGTTCGAGCTGGACGTGATCGCCGCCGTGGTGCTGGGCGGCACCTCCCTGCTCGGCGGCACGGGCACGGTGATCGGCACCGTGCTGGGCGCGTTGACCATAGCGGTGATCGGTAACGGGCTGATCCTGGTGCATACCTCGCCGTTTCTGGTGCAGATCGTCACCGGCGCGATCATCCTGGCGGCGATCTGGCTCAACACCCGCGTGTTCGCCCGGCTGACCAACAGCCGCCGGGCTGGAGGCTGACATGGATTCTGTGATGACGGTGGCTGGCCCGATTGCGGGAGAGGCGCTCGGCGTGACGCTGATGCACGAACACCTGCTGAACGACTGCCGCTGTTGGTGGCACAAACCGACACAGCCCGGCCGCGCCCGCCTGGCCTGTGACCCGGTGCATCCCGGCATCCTCGGCGAACTGCGGATGGACCCGTTCGTGAACCTCAGCAATTGCACGCTGGACGACGAGCGGCTGGCCGTGGCCGAACTGGCCGACGTGGTGGCGCTCGGCGGCCGCACGGTGGTGGACCCGACCTGCCAGGGCATCGGGCGCGATCCGCGCGCGCTGCTGCGCATCTCGCAGGCGACTGGGCTCCACGTGATCATGGGCGGCGGCTTCTACCTGCAGGCGTCGCACCCCGAGCGGGTGCGCGGCATGGCGGCGGGCGATATCGCAGACGAGATCGTGCAGGAGGCGGTGCAGGGCGTGGCGGACACGGGCATCCACATTGGGATCATCGGCGAGGTCGGCATTTCGGCGGACTTCACGCCGGACGAGGAGAAGTCGTTGCGTGGGGCGGCGCAGGCGCAGCGTCGCACCGGATTGCCGCTGATGGTGCATCTGCCCGGCTGGTTCCGCCATGGCCACCGCGTGCTGGACGTGGTGGCGGAGGAGGGCGGAGCGCTGCGCCGTACCGTGCTGTGCCACATGAACCCGTCTGGCAGTGACCCGGCGTATCAGACAGCGTTGGCCGAGCGCGGCGCCTTCCTGGAATACGACATGATCGGGATGGATTTCTGGTACGCCGACCAGGGCGTGCAGTGCCCATCCGACGAGGAGAACGCGCGCGCCATCATGGGCCTGATTGCCCGCGGCTGCCTGGATCGTCTGTTGCTGTCGCAGGATGTGTTCCTCAAGATGATGCTGACCCACAACGGCGGCTTTGGCTACGGCTACTTGCAGCGTCACTTTCTGCCCCGCCTGCGCCGCCATGGCGCCACGCCGGCGCAGGTCAAGCAAATGATGGTCGACAATCCCCGCACGGTGTTCTGCGCCTGACCGCCCACGCCGCGAACGAAGCCCTATCCCTCTGGGAGAGGGTTGGGTGAGGGAGGCCGCGCACACGTCCTCACGCCAAGTTCCCTCACCCCGGCCCTCTCCCAGAGGGAGAGGGAGAAGAAAAGAGGGAGGTGCACCTATTGAGCAGGAGAAACGCCTATGTCCCGCAGCAAAGTCCTCCTCGTCGGCGAGAGTTGGGTCAGCGCCACCACGCACTATAAAGGTTTCGACCAATTCAGCAGCGTGACGTTCCATCGCGGCGCCGACCCGCTGGTGCAGGCGCTGCGCGACAGCCCATTCGACCTCACCTACATGCCGTCGCACGAAGCCGCTGAGGCGTTTCCGTTTACGCTTGAAGGTCTTGGCCAGTATCAGGCCCTGCTGCTGTCCGATGTTGGCGCCAACACCTTGCTGCTGCCACCTGCCGTTTGGCTGCAGGGCAAGCCGGTGGCGAACCGGCTCAAGCTGATCGGGGAATGGGTGCGCGGCGGCGGCGGGCTGGCAATGATCGGCGGCTACCTGAGCTTCCAGGGAATCGATGGCCGCGCCCGTTGGCGCCGCACCGCCGTGGAGGACGCACTTCCAGTCACCTGCCTGCCCTATGACGACCGGCTGGAAATACCGGAGGGGTTTCATCCTGAGGTGACCGACCCGGCGCACCCTTTGGTGGCGGGGCTCGGCACGAAGTGGCCACTGCTGCTCGGTGCCAATGAGGTGAATGTGCGCAGCCAGGGCGGCCATGTCGTCGCCCGGCTGCCAGCCGAGCATGGCGGCCACCCGCTGCTAGTCGCCGGGTCGCATGGCGCCGGGCGTAGTCTTGCTTGGACCTCCGATGTCGGGCCGCATTGGGCGCCCGACGAGTTCGTGCGCTGGCCAGGTTACGCCAGGCTGTGGCGCAACGTGCTGGCTTGGCTCACCCAGGCCAACTAAGCCGCTAAACCACCAACTCGCGGGTGCGTGAACGCGACGGCGGCAACTGCTGGGCTCGGCTTGCGTGAATGTATCGCTTATTCACATCGCCCCTCGCCATGGGGTTACAACGACTGTCCCAAGGACGTCCATGAACCAACTCGACGGTGACGATCTGAACGAAATCGTCCTGCCACTGTCGGCAGAGGAGTTGACGGTCGGCAAGCGCGCGATTGCAGAGCGTGTCGTTGTCCGGCGTGAGACTCGGATTCGGGACGAAGCTGTGGACGAGCTGTTGACTGATGAGTCGGTGGTCGTCGAGCGAGTGCCAGTCGGCCGCTATGTCGACGCGATGCCCGCCGTGCGGGAAGAAGGTGATTGCACCATTCTGCCTGTGGTGGAGGAGGTCGCGGTGGTTACCCGGCGCCTTTTGCTACGGGAGGAAGTCCGCCTGCGGCGGGTTAAAACTTCGCGTCACCACGTCGAGACGGTGAAGCTGCGCGAGCAGCATGCCGTTGTCACCCGCGAGCCATTGAATATGGCCGCGGACCCGGCCCCGGCCGCGCTATCGGGGCTATTGCCGCCAACAACTGTCGCGTCTGAACCATTAAGGAGCATGACTATGAGTGAAGAAACTATCGTCGCCGTGTTTGATACTGCCGCCCATGCCGATGCCGCCGTCGCGGACCTGAAGACTGCCCGTGTGCCTGATAGCGCGATCAGCCGTCATGCTGAAGGTGCGTCTGGCACGACCGGGACTGCCGAGACGGCAACTGGAACGTCGTCCGGCTCGGGCTTTTGGTCCTCGCTTTTTGGCGGCTCCACGACAGACGAGCCTGTGTATGACCGCAGCATGACGTCCGGCGGCTCTGTCGTCGTGGTGAAGACACCGACCGAAAACGTGGATTCTGTCGTGGCAATCCTCGAGAAGCACAACCCGGTTGACCTGGACGAGCGCGCCGCAAACTACGGCTATAGCACGCAGGCCGCCGGTACAACGGCCGCTATGCCAATGACGACTACGACAGCCACCAGTTCCTATGCGGCAACGGGCACGGCTGCGACCGACACCGCCGCCGAAGGCGGCGTGTTGCGGCTTGCTGAAGAAAGCCTTGCTGTGGGCAAGCGCCTGGTAAACCAGGGCGGCACGCGCATCCGCCGCTATGTGGTGGAGCGTCCGGCTGAGGCGGACGTGACGTTGCGCAGCGAGAGCATCCAGGTGGAACGCCGCCCCGTTACCGATTCTACGGCTGCAACCGCGGACTTCACCGACAAGACCATCGAGATGACGGCCACCGGTGAAGAAGCCGTGGTCGGCAAGACGTCGCGCGTGGTCGAGGAGGTTGCCCTGCGCAAGGAGTCCAGCGAGCGCACCGAGACTGTGCACGACACGGTGCGGCGCCAAGAAGTCGAGGTCGAGCAGGTGCCAATGTCCGCAACCACGACCACCACCAAGACTGGTCCTATCACGCGTTAGTTCATACGGCCCGGGAGCATGATGGTCCCGGGTCGACTTGCCGCCCGAGGCTAAGGGGTGCGTTGCGAGTACGTTACGTACCCCGAAGCGAAGTCAGCCTAGCCGGCTTTAGTTGGGCCGACGACATTATCCACCAAACGATAGCCAGACCGGTCCCATTGTTCCAGCGGAGCCTTCGTCGAAACGGGACTAGGGCGCCATGCCAAGGGCAAGCGCCTGTCCCATGTCACGAATGGCCGCAATCTTGGCATCGAAGCTGGACCAATCGTCGCGTTCGGCAATCGGCGTCCACAAAGCTTCCACTTCGTCGATTAGCAGCGTGCAAGCAGCGGGTTGCTGAAAGAACGCGTGGGAAGGTCTGCCCGGCCGTTGATAGGCGGAGAGCGCGGCGCGGGCTGGCGCAAAGGCGTCGCCGAAGTCCGGGCCCCACTCGCCGCCAAACGCATCGAAAAAAGCCTGCTCGAACGGCATCTGGCTTTCCGCCAATCCCGACCACCAGGCTTGCGCCATTGCGGCATTCTCGTCTGGTCCCAACGGCGCCAGCCCAAGCCGGCGCACCGTTGCCGCATCGTACTCGATGCGGAACGCATCAGCGAAGCCCTGCAGGACGTCGATTAGGGCGTCTTTGTCGGCAAACGGCAGCAGGCACTCGGCCAAGCGCGTTAAATTCCACTGCAGTGTCTCGGGTTGACGGCCATAAGCATAGAGCCCCGACTCGTCAAAATAGGCGGCAGTGAACGCTGGGTCGTATGTCGGCAGCCAGCGCCAAGGCCCGTAGTCAAAACTTTCCCCAGTGATGTTGATGTTGTCGGTGTTGAGCACCCCGTGCACAAAGCCGGCCGCCATCCACTGGCCGCCAAGGCGCGCGACCCGGCGGCAAACCTCCGCCAAAAAGGCAACGGCGCGGTCACCAAGGTCATCGCGCCAAGCCGCAGGCAGGTAGGTGCGCACGGAATAATCCAGCAAACGCTCAAGCGCCGCAGTATCGCCGAGCGCCGCCTGACGTTGGAATGAACCGATGCGGATGTGCCCATGGCTGAGCCGCACGAGCACGGCGCCGCGCGTGGGCGAGGGCTCGTCATAGCGCGCCAAGTGCTCCCCCGTTTCGACCAGGCTGAGCGATTTCGAGGTGTAGACGCCTTGCGCCTCCAGCATTTCCGTGGCGAGCACTTCTCGCACGCCACCCTTCAGGGTCAGCCGGCCGTCACCAGCGCGAGACCAAGGTGTCGTGCCGCTGCCTTTGGTGCCAAGGTCCAGCAGGCGGCCGTCGACGAGGTCGTGCAACTGGGCGTATAGGAAGCCGCGGCCGTCGCCCAGATCGGGGTTGTAGCTGCGGAACTGATGGCCGTGATAGCGCAGCGCGAGCGGGGCAGGGTAGCTGCCCGGAAGCGGCTGAAACCAGGCCATGTGGTCAAGCCATTCCGTCTCGGTCAGATCGGCTAATCCGATGCGGGCGGCCCAACGCTGGTCGCGGTGGCGTAGGATGGCCTGCAGAAATGCCGCTGGCGCAACCACGTCATAGAACGCGTCGCCCAGGGCCGCATGGGCAGTCGAGGGCTGGAAGTTCGATGCAACCGGCATCAGCCGCTGTTCCAGCGAACGGGACTGGTTTGATCACACTGGCGCATTCGAGAGCCTCCGCAGGGTGTGGGACGACACCGCGCCGATCCCAAGTAACACGCAGAGCCTGTGGTTGCGTGTGAGCTGACCTACGAGCCGGCGATAAGCTCCCGGATCCGGCTGGCGAGAGCCTCTACGGCAAACGGTTTGGTGAGGATGTGCATGCCGTGCTGCAGCGGGCCGTGGTTCAGCGCGGTGTTCTCCGCGTAGCCGGTGATGAACAACACCTTGAGGTCCGGCCGCAGCGCGCGGCCAGCCTCGGCGACCTGCCAGCCATTCATGCCGCCGGGCAGGCCCACGTCGGTGACGAGCAAGTCGATGTGATGCTCGGACCGCAGCACCTCGAGCCCGGCGCGTCCGTCCGATGCCTCGATCGAATTATAGCCAAGGTCGTCCATCACCTCGGCCACCAGCCTGCGGACGATGAGTTCGTCATCCACCACCAGCACAGTTTCGCCTTGGCCGCTGCGGGTGTTGCGGCTGAGTTCTGGCGCAACCTCCGCCACCTCTGCCTTGCCGACGAAACGCGGCAGATAGATGTACAGCGTGCTGCCGACGCCCGCTTCGGAATGGATACGGGCCTGCCCGCCGGATTGCCGGGCGAACCCGTAGATCATCGACAGCCCGAGCCCGGTGCCTTGGCCGATCGGCTTGGTGGTGAAGAACGGGTCGAACGCCTTGGCGATCACCTCCGGCGCCATGCCCGTGCCGGTATCGCTGACGCTGAGCGCTACGTATTCGCCGGGCGCTAGTTCCTGTGCCGCAGCAGCCTGCGCGTCCAGCCGCTGGTTGCTGGTGCTGATGGTGAGTTGGCCGCCATGGGGCATCGCGTCCCGTGCGTTGATGCACAGGTTCAGCAGAGCATTCTCAAGTTGGCTCTGGTCGACCATTATCGGCCATAGGCTTCGCGCACCCGCTACCGTGACGGCCACCACAGGCCCCATAGTGTGGCGGATTAGCTCCTCAAGCCCGTCGATCAGGCGGTTGACGTCCGTGGCCTTGGGTTCCAGCGTCTGGCGGCGGGAGAACGCCAGCAGCCGGTGCGTCAATGCCGCCGCCCGGTTGGCAGCGCTTTGTGCGGCGGCGACATAACGGTCGACGTCGGCAAGCCGGCCCTGCGCCGCGCGGGTTTTGAGCAGCTCCAGGCTGCCGGTGATGCCGGTCAGCAGATTGTTAAAATCATGCGCTAAGCCGCCGGTGAGTTGCCCGACTGCCTCCATCTTCTGCGATTGCCGCAGGGCGGCCTCCGTGGCCATCAACGCCTCGGTGCGGGTGGCGACTTCCGCCTCGAGCGAGGTGGCAAGCCGGCGCAAGTCTTGCTCAGCGCGGCGGCGTTCCACCACCATGCGGGTGCGCAAGGCAACTTCGCTGACGAAACCCAGCTTGTCGCGGGACCATTCCCGTGGTTGCTCGTGGGCGAGAAACAGCATGGCAACCAAGCTGGCCTGCTCGGTGACTGGCACGGTGATGAAGGCAGAAATTTGCATCGCCGTCAGGGGCGCGGCGTGTTTGGCAGTACGATCATCCGTCTGCACGTTGGAGACCACCACGGTTTCGCCGCCATGCAGCGCATCCGTGAGCAGCATGAAGTCGTGCAGCTTGTACTGGCCGGCAAGCGGTGCCAACCCGGGGACATGCCAATCCTGCTCCACCACCACGCTGCCGGTGCGCGGATCAAACGTGCAGTAGCCGGCTCGGCTTACTTCAAGCGTGCGCCCAAGGATCTCTGCCGCGGCACGCGCGAGCTCGGCCGGCGTGTCTAGGGTGCGGAACTGGTTGTCCAGCTCCAGCAGGGCCCGGCTGCTGGCCTCCGCCTTCTTGCGCTCGGTGATGTCCAGCGCGGTGCCTGCCAGGCGCAGCGGACTGCCGTCAATGGCATGCATCACCTGGGCGCGGGCATCCACCCAGCCCGTGCTGCCATTCGGCCGGATCACCCGCTGTTCAATCTGGTAGTCGCTGCCGGTGCTCACGCTGTGTTGCACGGCCGTCTCCATGGCGGCGCGGTCATCCGGGTGCACGGCGGCGACCAAGTTGGAGTAGGTGAAACTTCGGTTCGGGTCGCGCCCGAATATCTCGCGGCAAATGGCCGAGGTCATCAGCTCGCTGGTGTGCAGGTCCAGCTCCCATATGCCGAGCCGGCCGGCCTGGGTGGCGAAGCGGAGGCGGGCCTCGCTTTCTTCCTGCCCGCGCAGACGATCACTCAGCTCGGCCAGCAGAGCCGCATTATAGATTTCCAGGCCCGCAAGCCGCTCCCGCTCTAGCGTCACGTCCACTTGGCTGGCGAAAAAGTACGCGAGCTTGCCCGAACCATCGCGAACCGGCGCCAGCAGCAACCGGTTCCAGAACGGCTCGCCATTCTTGCGATGGTTGCGGACGTCGATTTCCAACGGCTCAACGCGGCTTACTGCCTCGCGGATGCGCTCCACCGTTTGCCGGTCGGTCTCGAGGCCTTGAAGGAAACGGCAGTTGCGGCCGACGATTTCCGCGCGCGCATACCCAGTCAGCCTACAGAACGCGTCGTTGGCAAAGACCACCGGATTGTCATCGATACGCGGGTTGGTGATGATCATCGGCATACGCGTGGCCCGCACGGCCGAGACAAACGGATCGGTGCCGCCATCCTTGCCAAGGATTTCCGCCACGATGCGTTGCTGCTCTCTGTCGGAGGCCGCTTGGCTGCTGCCCGGCCCGGCGGAAGCGCCAAATTCATCCATGCGATGCTACTTTACTTCAGCTCTTCATGCACCAACGCAGCAAGGAGGCTTTCGCTCCTGCCGTCACTCATCCGTAGGGGGTAACAACGTTTCTGCACCCTGCAAATGCCCCGGCTGATCACGGTGTCGCGCTCCGATCAAGAACTCCCGGTTGCCTTCGGGGCCGGTAATCGGGCTTGGCTCGACCCCTAGCACCTGCCAGCCGGGCAAGGCGGCCCACCAGTCCGCAATCATTTGACACACGCTTTTGTGTATCGCAGGGTCGCGCACGACGCCGCCTTTGCCAACCTGGTCCGGCCCGGCCTCGAACTGCGGCTTGATCAGCGCTACTGCCCAGGCCTCCGCCGCACAGCAGGCAAGCGGCGCCGGCAGCAGGGTGCGCAGGCCAATAAAGCTCGCGTCGCACACCAGCGCGCCCACGGGATCATCCAGCACCAGATGACGCGCATTGGTGCGTTCGCGCACGATCACCCGCGGGTCGCTGCGCAGCTTCCAGGCGAGCTGGCCATGGCCGACATCGACCGCAATCACGCGCGTCGCACCGCCGGCGAGCAGCACGTCGGTGAAGCCGCCGGTGGAGGCGCCGATATCCAGGCAGACCAATCCCGCGGGCGAGAAGCCGAAATGCGCGAGCCCATGCGCGAGCTTCAAGCCGCCGCGGGAGACCCAGGGATGGTCCTGGCCCTTAACCTCGAGCGGGCTGTCCGGCGGCAAGCCTTGGCCCGCTTTTTCGACCCGGCGGTCGCCCGCGAACACCTTGCCCGCCAGGATGAGCGCTTGGCCGCGCGCCCGGCTTGGCACCAGGCCGCGGTCGAGCAGCAGTTGGTCGGCGCGGACAGCCTTCACTCCGAGCGGGCGGCCTGGATGAAGGCCGCCACCAACGCCGGGTCCTTTACACCGGGAGCACGCTCCACGCCGGAGCTGACGTCCACGGCGGGCGCGCTGGTGGCGGCGATGGCGGCGGCGACGTTGCCCGGGTGCAGCCCGCCCGCCAGCAGCCAGGGGCCTGGCGCCACCCAGCCCCGCAGCACCGACCAGTCGAACACGGCCGCGTTGCCGCCGGGCCGGGTTGCAGCGGGGGGCGCTTTGGCATCCAGCAGCAAGGCGTC
>CAXTRX010000071.1:0-15630 GCA_964246785.1 uncultured Acetobacteraceae bacterium
GCCTGCGCCGGGCCGGCTGGTTCGCCCGCCGCACCGAGCCCGACCTGCGCGATATGCTGGACCTGGTGGCGCTGGCGACGGTCTGCGACGTGATGCCGCTGGCTGGGGTGAACCGCGCGCTGGTGACGCAGGGCCTCAAGGTCGTGGCTCGCCGCGCCCGCCCCGGGATTGCGGCGCTGCTGGAGGTGGCGGCCGCCAAGGACGTGCCGAATGCCGCCACCCTCGGCTGGGCGCTGGGGCCGCGCATCAACGCGGCCGGACGCATCGACCAGGCCGACCTGGGCCTGCGCCTGCTGCTGGCCAGCGACCCGGTGGAGGCGCGCGCCTTGGCCGTCCAGCTCGACGCGATCAACGGGCAACGCCAGGAGGTGGAGGCCGCCATGCTGGACGCCGCCCATGCCGACGCGCATGCCCAGGCGGATGCTGGGCGGGCGGTGCTGCTGGTGCACGGCGCCGGGTGGCACCCGGGCGTGGTGGGCATTGTCGCCGGGCGCATCAAGCAGCGGCAGAACCGTCCGGCGCTGGCAGGGGCGCTGGTGCAAGGCTCCATCAAGGGCTCGGGCCGCTCGGTGGCCGGCGTGAACCTCGGGGCGGCGGTGCTGGAGGCACGGCGGGAAGGGCTGCTGACCACCGGCGGCGGGCATGCCATGGCTGCCGGTTTCAGCCTGCCTGCCGAGCGGCTGGCGCCGTTCCATGCCTTCCTGGAAGAACGCCTAGCCTTTGCCGCCGCCCTGCCGCGCTACCCCGACCTGGCGATTGAGGCGACCGTGACGGTGGCAGGCGCCACGGTGGACCTGGCGACAGAAATCAGCCGTCTTGCTCCGTTCGGGCCCGGCAACGAGGAACCCACCCTTGCCATCGCCCGCGCCCGGGTGGTCCGCAGCGACCGGATCGGGCGTGATGGCAGCACGTTGCGGCTGTTTGTGGAAGGCGAAGGCGGCGGGACGCGGCTGAAGGCGATGGCGTTCCGCGCCGCGGACACCGACCTTGGGCAAGCGCTCGCCACCCTGGGCGCGCCACTGCACCTGGCTGGGCAGCTACGCGCGGAGGAGTGGAACGGCACCGTGACGCCTTGCTTCGTCGTCACAGACGCGGCACCCGCGTGAACGTGATGCCAGGCTGGGGAACATGCTCGCGTCGGCCGCACTTCACGCGTCAGCAACCGTTCCGCCGGCAAAGGTGTTCCAATTGGATCCAATTCATCTCGTATTCACCCGGCGCGCCGTGCTCGAAACTGGCTCGGCCGTTGCTGCTGCCGCGGCCGTCGCCGGTCCGGCCACGGCCCTGGCGCAGTCACCGGCTCCTGTTGCGGCGGAGGCCAAACTGCCGGTGACGTTGCGCATCAACGGCGCCGATCATGCCCTGATGCTGGACCCGCGCACCACGCTGCTGGACACGCTGCGCGAGCACTTGGCGCTGACCGGTTCCAAGAAGGGCTGCGACCATGGCCAATGCGGTTCCTGCACGGTGTTGCTGAACGGCCGGCGCATCAATTCCTGCCTTTCGCTGGCCGTGATGCATGACGGCGACGAGATCACCACCATTGAAGGGTTGGGTCATGTCGGCGGCATGCACCCCATGCAGGCGGCATTCGTGCACCATGACGGCTACCAGTGCGGCTACTGCACGCCGGGCCAGATCTGCTCGGCCGTGGGCATGCTGGCCGAAGCCAAGGCCGGTGCGCCAAGCGTGGTCACCGTGGACCTCGCCAGCCACCCTCAACTCACCGATGTCGAAATCCGCGAGCGCATGAGCGGCAACATCTGTCGCTGCGCGGCCTACACCAACATTCTGGCGGCGATCCGCGACGTGGCTGGAGCCACGACATGAGGGCCTTCACCTACGAGCGCGCTACCTCGCCAGAGGGCGCGGCGCGGGCCGTGCTGGCCACGCCGGGCGCAACCTTCATCGGCGGCGGCACCAACCTGCTCGACTTGATGAAGCTGCAGGTCGTCACCCCGATGCACGTGATCGACGTGACCCGGCTGCCGATGAAGGATGTGACCGCAACGCCGGACGGAGGCGTGCGGGTCGGCGCGTTGGTGCCGAACAGCGACTTGGCGGCGCATCCGCTGATCCGGACGCAGTATGCCGTGCTGAGCCGCGCCTTGCTTGCGGGCGCCAACGGGCAGTTGCGCAACAAGGCCACGACGGCTGGCAACCTGCTGCAGCGTACCCGCTGTTACTACTTCTATGATGTGACCAAGCCCTGCAACAAGCGGGAGCCAGGCTCGGGCTGTTCTGCGGTCGGCGGCTTCAACCGCATCCATGCCGTTCTGGGCACGAGCGACCAATGCATTGCCACCCATCCATCGGATATGGCGGTGGCGATGATGGCGCTGGGAGCCTCGGTTGAGACTGTGAACGGGACGGGCGCGGGCCGGACGATACCGCTGACGGAGTTCTACCGGTTGCCGGGCAATACGCCGCAAGTGGAAACCACTTTGCAACCCGGTGAACTGATTACCGCCGTGGTGCTGCCGCCCGCACCGCCAGGCGTGCAAATCTACCGCAAGGTGCGTGACCGGGCATCCTATGCCTTCGCGCTTGTCTCGGTGGCGGCCATTGTCGATAGCGCCAACGGCCATATCCGCTCCGCGCGCTTGGCGTTTGGCGGACTGGCGCACAAGCCATGGCGGGTCACCGGGGCCGAGGCACAACTGGCCGACGTCCAAGCCGGTGAGAGGGCCTTCAACGCGGCGGCCGATACCGCCTTTGACGGTGCGCGCGGCCATGGCAGCAACGATTTCAAAATCCCGCTGGCGCATCGCACCCTGCGTGCCGTGTTGAGCGAAGCGACGCAGGCCTAAGGACCATCCTATGTTCGAGATGAATGCACCGATCGGCACGACCGTGCTGGACACGGATAAGAACGGCGTGCTCGGCCAGCCGATGGACCGTGTGGACGGCCCGCTGAAGGTGACCGGCTCGGCCAAATACTCCTACGAGGTGCCGGACGTCAGCAATGCGCTCTACGGCTTTGTCGTGACCGCGTCGATTGCCAAAGGCCGCATCGTGACGCTCGATGCCTTGGACGCTGAGCGGTTGCCCGGTGTGGTGAAGGTGCTCACTTGGCGGGACACGCCGCCGCAGGGCGAAGGCAACCACCGCGAGGCCTGCGCCGTGCTCACCAGTCCCGCGGTCGAGCATTACGGCCAGCCTATCGCCTTGGTTATTGCAGAGACGTTCGAGCAGGCGCGGGCTGGCGCTTACCGCCTGCATGTGGATTATGAAGAGGAAACGGCGAAGCACGCGCTCACCTCCAACGTGGCGGCAGCCCGCAAGCCAGAGTCGGCGCAAACTCCGGCAGACACCAGCAACGGCGACTTCGACGCGGCATTTGCCGCCGCTCCAATACAGCTCGACGTGACCTACAGCACGCCGCTGCAAAGCCATGCCATGATGGAGCCGCATGCAACGGTCGCCGCCTGGAATGGCGACATGCTGACTTTGTTCACCGCCAATCAGCGGCTGAGCCAAGGTGTTCTGGCCGTTGCCAAAACCCTCAAGACGCAGCCTGACAAGGTACGTCTGGTCAGCCGCTTCATCGGTGGTGGCTTCGGTTCGAAACTCTGGGTCAACCCGGACGCGACGCTGGCAGCCCTTGGCGCCCGCGCGGTGAACCGGCCGGTGAAGGTGGCGCTGACGCGGCAGCAGGTGTTCCACGTCACCCCGCACCGCTCCGACACCATCCAGCGGTTGCGCATCGGCACCGACGCGCAAGGCCATATCCAGGCGATCGGGCACGACGTGCTATCGGGCAATCTTCCCAGCGAGCAGGACTATGAAGGGGCCGCAAACCAGACCCGCACCCTCTACGCCGGCGCCAATCGTGAGACCCGGCACCGGCTGGTGCCGCTGGCAATCCCGGTGGCCTCGGCCATGCGCGCGCCGGGCGAGGCGGTCGGCATGTTGGCGTTGGAATGCGCGATGGATGAACTCGCGGAAAAGCTGCAGATCGATCCAATCGAACTTCGCATCCGCAATGAGCCAGCCGAAGACCCGACCGACCACATCCCCTACTCCAGCCGTCATTTGGTGGAGTGCCTGAAGCTCGGCGCCGACAAGTTCGGCTGGGCCAAGCGCAACCCCAAACCTGGGCAGGTGCGTGACGGGCGCTGGCTAATCGGCATCGGCGTGGCTGCCGCGACACGCAACAATCCGCTGCAGCTTTCCAAGGCAACCGTGCGCCTGGACGCGAACGGGTATGCCACCGCTCAGATGGCGATGACCGACATCGGCACCGGCACCTACACCATCATGACGCAAATCGCGGCCGAACTGCTCGGCTTGCCGATGGACCGCGTGCATGCCGAGATGGGCGACAGCGACTATCCGCAAGCCGCTGGTTCAGGCGGCTCGTTCGGTGCGAGCAGCGCCGGCTCGGCCCTTTACGATGCGTGCTTGAACCTGCGCAAGCAACTGGCACAGGCAGCCGGAATCGACCCGGCGCAAGCGCACTTCAGCGACGGGCAGATTTCCGGCAGTGGCAAGTCGGTGGCGCTGGTAAGCCTGGTCGGCGCGAGCGGGATGCAGGCGGAGGGTGGCATCAAGCCCGGCGCTATGACGAAGAAGTTTTCGCAGCAATCTTATGGAGCGCACTTCGCCGAGGTCGCGGTCAATATCGACACGGGTGAGCCACGGTTGCGCCGTATGCTGGGCGTGTTTGCGGCCGGTCGCATACTCAATGCAAAGACGGCGCGCTCGCAGGCATTGGGCGGAATGATCTTCGGCGTCGGCGCGGCGCTGGAGGAGGATCTGGTCCTAGACGACCGCTTCGGCTATTTCGTCAATCATGACTTGGCTGAATACCACGTGCCGGTACACGCCGACGTGCCAGAGGTGGAGGCGATGTTCATCACCGAGATCGATGACAAGACCAACCCGCTCAAGAGCAAGGGCGTGGGCGAGCTGGGAATTTGCGGCGCAGGTGCCGCAGTGGCCAACGCGATCTACAATGCAACCGGCGTGCGGATACGGGACTACCCGCTCACCCTCGACAAGATCATCGCCAAGCTGCCGCAAACCGCCTGACCCTAGCCTCTCCCGCGCGCGGGAGAGGGTTGGGGTGAGGGTGCGAAACCTGCTGGATAGCAGTCGCTAGACGTCCTTTGCGCTGTCGCCGGCTGTGACCTGGAACTCGGCGCCAGTCACCATGGCCGCACCTTCGGACGCCAGGAACACTGCGGCCGGTGAAATGTCATCCGGCTGCAGCCAACCCACCTTCAAAGCCACCGTAGGCGCACGCGTGTCCCAGGCTTGCTGCGGCGTCGGCTGCTCGGGCGGCTTGGTCCCGGTCTCCGCCATGCTCTCGCGCAGCCGGGTCGGATACCGCGTCAGCGCCGTGTCCACCAGGCCTGGGATGAGCGCGTTGACCGTGATGTCATACTGGCCCAACTCAAGGGCGGCGGATTTCATCAGCCCGATGATACCCCATTTGGACGCCGAGTAGCTCGCTGCGTCCTTGGTGCCGTGCAGACCCTGCATCGAGGACACCACGATGATGCGGCCTTGCTTGCGCGCTACCATCTTGGGAGCGAACGCACGCAGCGTGTTGGCGGTGCCATTGAGGTTGTTTTCGATCACGTCGTTCCAGTCGCTGTCCTTCATCTCCAGCAGCGGCATCCAGCGTTGGATGGCGGCATTGGCAACGACAATGTCGATTTTGCCGAAGCCTTGCTCCATCTGGTCTGCCGCGGCACGGAGTGCGGCAATGTCGCGGATGTCGGCCCGGATCGAAAGCGCCTTGCGGCCATAGCCTTCAATCATCTTGACCGTCTCAGCCAGTTCATCGGGCGTGGCAGGCTCCGCGTTGGAGGCGGGGCTCACCGGGCCGGCGATGTCCAGCACGGCGACGTCCGCCCCGTTGGCGGCGAACTCCACCGCGATGGCGCGGCCGATCCCGCGCGCCGCTCCCGTCACCAGTGCGCATTTACCAACCAGGCTCGAACCCCGGCCAGGGCGCACCGGCCCGGCCGACACGTTGGGCGGCGGCTCCGGCATCGGCTGGCCATTCAGCTCGGTGGGCAGTGCTTCTGTTTGCACCGCCGTCTCGGTTTGCGCCTTTGCCGCTCCGGTAAGAGCCAGCCCCGCTGCAAGGCCGCCGCCCGCGATCAAGCCGCGCCGCAGCCGATCCGGTGAGTCGCGTTCGTCTGCCATAGAAACCTCCTGTCCAAGCCGGGCAAACGCCACGCGATGGGCGTGGTCTCTACACCTGTTGGTAACTCCTGCGTGCCACTCTAGGCGGAGTTGCTGGGGTGAGTGATTTGCCGGATGGAGATTGGCGGGGCGTGGCCGAAGGCGGCGCACCCTTGGTGTATGGAACGGCACGGCTGGCCAGCATGCTCTATGCCGGCGCTAGCTTTGGCGAGGTGCTGGACATGCTCGGGCCGCAACCGTCAGCGCCGTTGGCGCAGGCAGGCTGGCTGATGGACCGGTCATGGCTTTACGCGCTCAACTTCTCGCCCTACCAGGCGGCCCAGATGCAGGCAGCGGCCTTGGCGTTGAGCCGCTGCTTTCGGGTGCATGGCCCATCCCACCGGCTCCGGCTGCTGGGGCTGTGTGCCCCGGGGGACCTGATGGTCAATGCCCCGCTTGACTTTATCGCACCCGCCGCCGGCGCTTCGCTGAGCCTCGCCTTTTGGCAGGATGGGGCGCTGCCGGCCGAGCTGCCGGGGCATGACGTTGCCATCGTGGCCGTCAGCGAAAGTGCACCGGATACGCTGCGGGCCCTCGCACCGATCTACCAAGCCTGGCCACGACCCATCCTGAATGACCCGGCGCTCATTCTGCCAATGTCGCGGGATTGGCTGTTCCGCACCCTGTCCGGCCTTCCTGGCGTGTTCGCGGCCCCGACCTGGGTGGCGTCGCGGGAGGAGTTGCAGGGTGGCATCATAGGCTCCTACCCGGTGTTGCTCCGGCCCTACGGGTCGCATGCTGGTGATGGCCTGGTGAAGGCGGACAGTCCAGCGGATGTGCCGCCTTTGCTCAGCCAAACCGAAGCAGACGTGTTCTACGTCTCTCGCTTCGTCGACTATCGCGGCAAGGATGGGTGGTATTCCAAGTACCGGATTGCCTTTGTGGATGGCGCGCCCTTCCTCTGCCACATGGCGGCCTCTGAGCACTGGATGGTGCATTATCTCAATGCTGGGATGGACGAAAACCGCGCCAAACGCGCGGCCGAACAGCGTGCTATGGACACGTTTGCAACCGGCTTTGCTCAACGCCACCGGGTTGGGCTAGCGGCGGTCGCAGCCGCGATCGGGCTCGACTATTTTTCAATCGACTGTGCCGAGGCTGCAGATGGCCGGTTGCTGGTGTTTGAGGCGGATGTCGCTGCCATCATCCACTCGATGGATGCGCCGGAACTATACCCCTACAAGCAGGCGGCCATGCAGCGCTGTTATGACGCGTTCGGTGCGATGCTGCACCGGCGGGCTACTCCCGCTTCGTTTGGCAGAAGCCTGCGCTGAGCGAGACCGTCGCCGCCGGCCGCCGGTGCGCGGGTTCTGCCCCTTACCCCGATCCACTTCCGTGGGGAGAGAGAGAAGCTGAGCGAGTGGGAGGCGCCCGGCGCCTGCGCACCATGATTTCGGCAAACGTCACCGGGCGGAATGCCTGGCAATCCACGCCGACATCGGCCTGGTGCGGCAAGGGTTGCAAGCGGCCGTGGCTATGCCCATGCAGGTTCCAGGCGCCTCGCGCCATGTCCCGCCAGGTGCGAAATGCGTAGTGGCACAGAATAAGCGTCGTGCCATCCAGGATGATCTCGGCATAGCTGGCCACGCTGGTCCAGCCGGGCAGGGCGGCGGTGGACGCCGGGTCGTTGTTGCCGAGCAGGAGGTGCTTGCGGCCGGGAAGTGCGGCAAGCAGGCCTGCTGCGTCCGTGCGCCGGCCCAAGGCGAAGTCGCCCAGGTGCCACACCTCGTCTTCCGGCCGCACATGCTCCTGCCAAGCAGCAACAAGGGCGGCGTTCATCTGCGCCACGCTGGCAAACGGACGGCGGTACAGGCCGAGTGCGCCGCCATGGCCGAAATGCGTGTCGGCCGTGAAGTAGGTTGTCAGGGCACGCTAATGAGGCGGGGATTGGCCGGAAGCGGCGTCGTTCCAGCCGCGCAGCCAGTCGTCGCGGTCATCGCTGCCGGGCGGATAGGGACAATCCTCGCGCGGCCAGCCTTGATCGAAGGAGTCGAACCCCTCCTTGTAGGTGCTCGGCGGCGCGGCTTCTTCACTCATGCCGCAAAACGGGCATCACGCAAAATCAATCAAGCCTCCCGGTAGTCCAGTAAAATCAGGCCGCACAGCACGAAGCACAGCGGCCACATCCATCCCGCCACGCGCCCGCCGCGGCCCGGCAGCCGCAGCTCCAGCCACCTGGCCCAGCCCGCCCCGATCCCAGCCAAAGCGAGCGGCGTGTGGGTAAGCTCGATCAGGAGCTGGTCCTTCACGTTCGCAATCTGGTGGCTATGGGTAAGCAGCAGTGCGCCGCCCGCCGCCGACAGCAGTGGGAACACCAGAGCCGTGCGCGGCGAGCGTAGCCGCCCGGTTCGCACGCTCCACTCGAACACGGCAAACACGATGATGAGTAACACGAAAATACGGTGCTGCAGCACCTCGATGTCGCGCAGCGATTCCAGAAGGCCGACATAGCCCATCGGCCAGACCTCCGGGTCTGACCTTATCAGCAGGAATGCCGCCATGCCCAGCATCTCAAGCGGCCAATGCCGCGCCCACCGCACGCCTGCCCGGTTCAGCAGCGCCAAGCTGCCGACCAGCAGCACAAACAGCCCAGCCCAATGATGGTTGTATTCGCTCCAGGCAATGTCGGCCGCGTTGCGCGGCGAGAGTTCGCCGGAACCGGGGATGGAGGCTGGCGGGGCCTTGCTGGCACTCGCCGCGGCTTGCGCGTCGAGCTTGGCCTGCAACGCGGGCAGGGCCAGCGTGTCGTAGTCGGGCGAGCTGAACCGCGGCCAAACCGGGGTGTTGCGGGCGATCACCTCGGCCCAAGTCGCACGGTCTTGCGTGAGGTCGATCCCTGGGGGCACCGAGGTGAGCGAGGCGGCGGCAAAGAAGATCGATATGCCGATGCCCACCTCCACTTCGGCGAACCGCTTCAGGCGCAGCACCGAGGCCCCGGGATTGGCGCGCAACCGCTCGACAGTGAGGAAATTGCCGAGGCCAAGCAGCAACAGGGCGCCGAACATGGCGACCTTGGCAACCACCATCACGCCAAAGGCGGTGCCATACACTGCGTCCCAAGCACCGATGTAGAACAGGCTCATCACGCTGCCCGATAGCAGGATGCAACCCACGCCCAGCATCGACATGCGCGAGAAGCGGGCGCCCACCAGGCGCCAGGCGCGTCCGTCATGCACGTGGCCGAGCGCCAGCAGGAAGCTCGGGATGCCGCCGATCCAGATCGCGGCGCCGAGTTGGTGCAGCGCTTCCACCCCCAGCAGCAGCCCCCTGTCGTCAAGCCGCGCCGCCGCATGGGTGGAGAGCGTGGCCGCCGCCAGTTCCACGCCGCAGAGCGCCAGCAGCAGCGGCCAGGGTGTCGCGCGCCATAGCAGCAGGCACACTGCCAGCAGCGCCGCGGCGGCGCATTTGACCAGCCCGGCGATCGCGAAATCGGCACGCAAGACGTTGCCGAGCGACAGCTCCACCGTGCTGATCAGCACGCTGCTTTGGAGCGCAATCGTCAGCCCCTCGCATAGCACCAGCGCCAGCGCGGACCACCCCGCGATGCACGCCGTCTGGCGAGCGATAGTGCCGCCGCCAGGAAGCCGCTCGGCAAGCGGCCGGGCAAGCAGGAGAACAAACAGGGTGCCGCCCAGTGCCATGGATTGGCTGAGGATCACCAAGCCATGGAGGATGATCTCCAGATAGCCGAAGAGGTCGACGAGAAGGGTCACCTGGGTTTAGGGCGCCGCCACTTTGAACGGCACGTCGCCACGGGTGATGTGGCCGTCCACGGCCAGCACTTGCCAGCGCAGTGTATAATCGCCGCCTCGCAGGTCGGCCGCTGCGTTCATCACGTCAGGCGGACCGTCATCGCCGACCGGGATGCGCGTCTGGGTGTGGTCCGCCGCAATCAGCGTCAGGCGTGAGCGCCCGCGGTCGATGCGTGAGTTGAACCGAAGCAGGATAGCGTCGTGGCCGGGCGTTATGGTGCCATTGGCGGCGGGCGTGCTGTCCACCAGGATGGCGTGCGCCCGGGCAGCACCTGCGAGCAGGCCAAGCAGCAACGGGCTGAGCGACAACAGGAAAGCCAATAGCCGGATCATGCCGGCGCCCTCTAGCGCGCGCAGAGCGGCCTGTCCATGATCGCCGCTATGCCCGAGCTTCCTGCCACTGCTTGCCGTAGCCAATTCGCCGTATTGCGGGCGGTGCCGACACGATGGATGGACAATGATGTGTTCGGGCACGTCAACAACGCCGCTTATTACTCGTATTTCGACACGGCGGTGTGTGGCTGGCTGGCCGAGCAGGGCTGCATAGGGCTTTCGGACGGGACGATGTGGATGGTGGCCGAAACCGGTTGCCGATACCTCTCCCAAGTGGCGTTCCCGGACGTGTTGATGGTCGGCCTGTCGATTGCGCGGCTGGGGCGCTTGTCCGTGAAGTATCGGCTCGGCGTGTTCTCCGGGGAAGCGCAGCATGCCTCGGCGACCGGGCATTTCGTCCACGTCCATATCGACCGGGCGACCCGGCGGCCAAGCCCGATACCGGACAATGTGCGGGTGCCACTCGCCACGCTACAACGAGCAGCAGAAACGTAGGAGGCTGGAGCTATGGAAACCGGACTGGCGGGAAAGACGGCCATTGTCTGCGGCGCGAGCAAAGGCCTGGGTCGCGCCTGTGCCACCGCATTGGCGCTGGAGGGCGTGGCGGTGACCATCACCGCCCGCAATGCCGGGACGCTTGAGCAGTCGGCGGCCGAAATCCGCGCCTTGACCGGAGGCGAGATCACGACGGCGGCCGGCGACATCACCACCGCCGCGGGCCGGGCTGTAGCGTTGGCGGCCTGTCCCCAGCCTGACATTCTGGTCACCAATGCTGGAGGGCCGCCGCCGGGCGATTTCCGCGACTGGGAGCGGGAGGATTGGATCAGCGCCCTCGACACCAACATGCTCACGCCGATTGAGTTGATCAAGGCGGTGGTGGACGGCATGATCGCCCGGCGGTTCGGACGGATCGTGAACATCACCTCGGCCGCCGTGAAGTCACCGATCCCGGCTTTGGGCCTGAGCAATGGGGCGCGCGCCGGGCTCACCGGGTTTGTCGCCGGGCTGGCCCGGCAGGTGGCGCAGCATAACGTGACCATCAACAGCCTGTTGCCGGGCCCGTTCCTGACCGACCGGCTGCGCTCCAATACGGCAGCAGCGGCAGCCAAGAGCGGACGGTCAGCGGACGAAGAGATGGCCGCCCGGGCAGCGGGCAACCCGGCCCGGCGGGTCGGAGACCCAGCAGAATTTGGCGACGCCTGTGCCTTCCTGTGCAGCGTCAACGCCGGATTCATCGTCGGGCAAAACCTGGTGATTGACGGCGGCGCCTATAACGCGACGATGGGTTAGAGATGGGGGCATAAGTCGAATGAACGTAGCGCTTGAATTTGCCTCCGCCAGCTTCCTGGCCGCTGCGGTGCGCAACCGGCAGGTTGGCTGCCTCGAGCTGCTGGACCACTTCATCGAACGGGTGGAGCGGCTCGATGGCGCGACCAACGCTGTGGTGGTGCGCGATTTCGACCGTGCGCGGGAGCGGGCGCGGTTGCTGGACAGCGGCGTGCCAGTGGGTCCGCTGCATGGCGTCCCGATGACGGTGAAGGAGAGCTTCAACGTCGCCGGGCTGCCGTCATGCTGGGGCGCGCCGGAGTACAGGGGGCATGTCGCCGGCAACGATGCGCTGGCAGTCACCCGTTTGCAGCGGGCCGGAGCGGTCATCTTTGGCAAGACCAACGTGCCGCTGATGCTGGCCGAGTGGGAGAGCTTTAATGCGGTGTACGGCCGCACCAACAACCCGTGGAACCACGACCTGTCGCCCGGCGGCTCGTCGGGAGGCGCTGCGGCGGCCCTGGCGGCGGGGCTCACCGGGCTCGAGGTTGGCAGCGACATCGGCGGCTCGATCCGGCAGCCGGCGCATGCCTGCGGCGTGTTCGGCCACAAACCGACCCACGGCCTGTTGCCGCCTTATGGCCATACGCTGAGCGAGAACGCGGCGGGAACCGACATCTCGGTGATTGGCCCGCTCGCGCGGTCGGCGGCGGATTTGGAGCTGGCGATGGCCGTGCTGGCCGGGCCGGACGAAGCCGAAACGCAACTGCGCCTGGTGTTGCCGCCGCCGCGCTGCGCCGGGTTGAACGGCCTGCGCGTGGCGGTTTGGGCCGAGCAAGCGGGCCAAGTCACCGCCGCGCCGATCACCGCGGCGCTGCTGGCCTTGGCCGACACGCTGGAGCGGGAAGGCGCCGTGGTGGATCGTTCGGCAAGGCCCGATTTCGACCCGGCGCTGGCATACCAGCTTTACCTCAAGCTGGTGGCAGCAGCGCTGAGCGGACGCGGCGCGGACGCCGATCGTGAGCGGACGCGGGAACGGCTGGCGCAGTTGGGCCCAGACAACCAATCGTCCAACGCCGTAATGTTCAGCGTGGTGGACCTGCCGCATCACGCCTGGCTCGGGCTGAACGAACAGCGGGCGCGGCTGCGGCGCGCCTGGGGTGCGTTCTTCCGCGACTGGGACGTGCTGCTTTGCCCGGTGATCGGCGCCCCGGCCTGGCCGCATGGCACTGGCGAAATCTGGACCCGGATGCTTGAAGTGGATGGCCGGCCAGTGGACTACAACGACCTGCTGTTTTGGCCCGGGATCGTCGGCGGCTACCATCTGCCTGCCACCGCGGCGCCACTCGGCGTGGCGGCAGGCAATGCGCCGTTTGGCGTGCAGATCGTGGGGCCGATGTATGGGGACGCCACGACGATGGCGGTTGCTGGCATGCTGGAACAGCGCTGGCGCGGCTTCGTTGCCCCGGCGGCTTCGTAGCAGACGCTGAAAAGCTCCCTGGCAAAGGAGAGGAGCATGGCGTTCGATCTGAGACGACGGGCGCTAACGGGCTGCTGAAAACCTCCGACCGTCTTCTTTGCAGGGCGCTGCCCTGCACCCGAAAGGGGATGGTCATCCCCTTTAACCCCTTACGTTCAGGTGTCCAGAGGGAAATTATCCTCTGATAACGTCCCGACTTATTTTGCCTGGAGTTTTCAGCAGCCTGCTACAGCACCGGCAGCGGGGCCGCGCGGCCGAATAGCCAACCCTGGCCATAGCGCGCCCCCATCGCCGTAAGCACGGCCGCTTCCTCTTCGGTCTCGATCCACTCGGCCACCACATCCGCCTTGGCGGCGCGGGCAATCTCGATCATGCCGGCCACGAACGCACGCTCTCGCCCCTCGGTGGTGATGCCAGCGATGTATGATCCGTCAAGCTTGACGATGTCGGCCGGCATCTTTCGTAGCACCCGCATGTCGGCCCCGCCGGCACCGAAGTCATCCAGGCAAAAGGGGATGCCAAGGTCTCGCAGCAACTGTGCGGTTTTGGCGGCCTCCGGTATATTCTCGAGCTGAGCCGTCTCGGTCATCTCCGCGACCAAACGGCCGGCCTTGCGGGCTGGCTCGCGCACCAGGCGGGCTATCAGCTTGTCCCGGAAGGATGGCTCCTGCATCGACTGGCCGGAAATGTTGAACGCGACTGGGGCGGGGGAGCGGGCTGCGGCTTCACACACCAGGTTTAGGACTGCCAAGTCGAGTTCTACTGCCAGGCCGATCGTCTCGGCCAACATGACAAATTCCTGCGCCGTGTCCGCCGGGCAGCCGGGCACCGGGAGCGGACGCAGCAACGCTTCGTAGTGGTGCAGCCGACGGTCCGACAACTGCACAATGGGCTGAAACATGAGGCCGAACTTGCGCTGGCTGATTGCCCGGCGCATGGCGCCAGCATGTTGTATCGCGTCTTTGACGTAGCTGGCGAGGCCGGAGCTAAACCCTGCAGCATCAAGCCCGCGCGCGCCGTTGCGGGCAAACGTGTCCAGCGCTTGGCGCAGCGCGCGCACCGCTTGCGTGCCGGAAATATTGCCGTCGGTAAGGCTGAGGTTGCGGGACGACACGGTTGCGGTGACGCCCTGTTCCCGCAAAGCCGTTTCCAGCGAAGCGGCAAGCACGTCCAGCGATGCCGAGTTCGCGTCGCTGACCAGCCCGAAGCGGCCCGGCGCGAGTTCGCTGGTAATGGCGTCTGGCGCAATCGCCTCGAGCACGGTGCCAACCGCCTCTCCAGCCGACCCGCTCACCTCGAGCAACGCCATGTCGACAGCGGTGCCGCTACGCATGCGCTGTTCGGTCGCACGGGCGAAGGCGTGGGTGGAACTGGCCTGCATGACCCGGCCGACTGGCGCCGGCAGCAGGGCGAAGGTCAAGCAGAGGCGATTGGGCTGGCCTTCCGGCGTCCGCCGCATGCCCGCCAACGCCACCTGGCTCCGGCTGGCGTTGGACAACCGGATTGTAAGCGGCAGCAACCGGCCGCGCTCGGCGAGCATCAGCAGAGCCATTTCCAGCGCTTCATGATCGGACGAACTGACCAATTGGCGTATATGCGCGCCGATGCACTCCTCGGGAGAGCGCCCGAAACGGCTGCGGAAAGCGCCGGCGGCGAACGTAACGACGCCCGCAAGATCGGTTTCTGCCACAAGCTCGGCCGCAGCAAATGCAAACGCCACGAAGCGCTCGCTGTTATCGACGCGCCGCAGATGGACCGTGTTCCCGGCTTGGTCAGACACTGAGTCGCTCCAGAGTTAGAGCCGCAGTTTGACCCGAATGTCTTAAGACAAAGTGTGCGGGCCAGCCTCGTGGTCCACCAGCGCCTGCCGATCAGGCTTTCATGAGACCAGTGTATAGGCTACTTCACAGCCCAGACCCAAGTCTCTCTGTAGCAAGGTGACAGTAAGATGAAGCATATGTTGCAGAACCTCGTGTCCAACACAGCATTGCAGGCTGCGTCGTCGCGTAAGAATGACGGAGGCGCCCTTCTTTTCTTGCGGCGCTGGGCTGCAAACCCGCTGCAAATGGGCTCGATTGTGCCATCTTCAGCTTCATTGTGCCGCCGCATCGTGCGTCAGGTCCGCCTCGCGGACGGCGAGATTGTGCTCGAACTCGGGGCTGGCACAGGTGTGATCGGACGCGCGCTGCTGGCCAGCGGCCTGCCAGGCGCGCGGATGGTGACGATGGAGATCGTGCCCTCGATGGCCGAGCACCTGCGCCAGATCCTGCCCGGCGCGCATGTGATTGCCGGAGATGCACGCCGCCTGCCGGAACTCCTGCCGAGCCGGTTCCAAGGCTGCATCGGCACGGTGATCTGCGGCATTCCATTGGTGCTGCTGCCAGTGACGGAGCAACGCCGCTTTATCGACGCCATGGAAGCGGTGGCGCCCGGCAAGGGCTTTTTGCACTATAGCTACTGCGTCACGTCCCCGCTGCCCTGGCGCAAGCATGGATTGGTCGCCCGCAGGGAGGCATGGACGGCCGCGAACTTCCCGCCGGCGAGCGTTTGGCGCTACACGCCGCGGTAGCGTCGCCGGCACGGCCCCTCACCGAACCCTGT
>CAXTRX010000072.1:0-9894 GCA_964246785.1 uncultured Acetobacteraceae bacterium
GACAGGATGATCTTGAACGCCGCCGTCACCCGCTCCTTGGTGGCGCCGCCGCCGACGTCGAGGAAGTTGGCGGGGGCGGCGCCGTAGAGCTTGATGATGTCCATGGTGGCCATCGCCAGGCCGGCGCCGTTGACCATGCAGCCGATGGTGCCGTCCAGCGCCACGTAGTTCAGGCTGTACTTGGCCGCCTCCAGCTCTTTCGGGTCCTCCTCCGCCTCGTCGCGCAGCTTCTCCAGTTCCGGGTGGCGGAACAGGGCGTTGTCGTCGAACGCGACCTTGGCATCGAGGGCGATGATGTCGCCCGTGCCGGTGACCACCAGCGGGTTGATCTCCACCGTGTCGCAATCGAGCGCGGTGAAGGCGGCATACATGGCGGCGACAAAGCGGCCGAACGTGCCGACCTGCTTGCCTTGGAGGCCGAGCGAGAAGGCAAGGCGGCGGCTGTGGAAGCCGGACAGGCCGGACGCCGGGTCGACCGCGACGCGCAGGATTTTGTCCGGGTGGTGGGTGGCGACCTCCTCGATCTCCATGCCGCCTTCGGTCGAGGCCATGATGGTGATGCGCGAGGTGGCCCGGTCCACCAGCAGGGATAGATACAGCTCGCGCTTGATGTCGCAGCCGGCCTCGACATAGACGCGGCGGACCTTGCGGCCAGCGGGGCCGGTCTGCTTGGTGATCAGTGTGTGGCCCAGCATGGCGGCGGCCGCTTCCTTTGCCTCCGCCGGTTATGTGGCCCGCCGCCCGCGGCGGCGGCCGTGGGGGGGGCGTTCGAAGCGCCCGGCGCCGCGGCCGCCGGCGTGGATTTGGCTCTTCACCACGTATATCGGGCCCGGCAGCTTGGCGGCGGCAGCTTCCGCCTCCTCCGGAGACCAGGCGACATGGCCCTCCAGCACGGCCACCCCGTAACCGCGCAGAAGCTCTTTGCCCTGGTATTCGTGAATGTTCATCGCGGTCAGCCCACCAGCTTCTTGCAGGCGTCCAGCAGCTCGCGCACCGCCCCGCAACTCTTGTCGAACGCGGCCTGCTCGTCCGGATTGAGCGCGATTTCGACGATCCGCTCCACCCCGCCCGCGCCGATCACCACGGGGACGCCGACATAGAGGCCGCTTACGCCGTATTGCCCGGTGAGCATGGCCGCGCAAGGCAGCACGCGTTTCTTGTCCTTCAGGTAACTTTCCGCCATGGCGATGGCGGAGGCGGCGGGGGCGTAGAAGGCGCTGCCGCGTTCGAGCAGCTTGACGATCTCGCCGCCGCCATTGGCCGTTCGGGTGACGATGGCGTCGATCTTGTCCTGGGTGGTCCAGCCCATCTTCAGCAGGTCGGGCACCGGGATGCCGGCCACGGTGGAGTAGCGGGTGAGCGGCACCATGGTGTCGCCATGGCCGCCGAGCACGAAGGCGGTGACGTCCTCGACGGAGACGTTGAACTCATGGGCGAGGAACAGGCGGAAGCGCGAGCTGTCCAGCACGCCCGCCATGCCCACAACTTTGTTGGGCGGCAGGCCGGATTTCTGCTGCATCACCCAGACCATGGCGTCGAGCGGGTTGGTGATGACGATGACGAACGCGTCCGGGCAGTGCGCCTTGATGCCCTCGGCCACGGTGGCGATCACGCCGGCGTTCTTGGCCACCAGGTCGTCGCGGGACATGCCGGGCTGGCGCGGGAAGCCGGCGGTAACGATCACCACGTCCGACCCGGCGATGCTGCTGTAGTCGCTACTGCCGGTCATATGGCTGTCGAAGCTGTCGACGGGGCCCGACTGCATGATGTCGAGCGCCTTGCCGGCTGCGACGCCGCCGAACACGTCGAACAGGGCGACGTCGCCGAGGTCCTTCAGGCCCACCAGGTGGGCGAGCGTGCCGCCGATATTGCCGGCCCCGATCAGGGCGATTTTATTACGGGCCATGGGCTTGTCTCCGGGTGCAGCGGCGAGATTGCCCGCCGAGCGGGGGGCCGTGCGGAAGGCATTCGTGCCTACTCCATCCGTTCCGGAGGGGCAAGCTGAGCGGGCGCGGCTATAACATGCCCTCTCCCTTCGGGCAGGGCGGTCGCATTTGGCTCTCCTTCTCCCGCGGGCGGGAGAAGGTCGGGATGAGGGTGCCAAGCTGGGAGATCGCGGCGTCACGGTGCTGAATAGGCCTCACACCGACCCTCTCCCGCGAAGAGCGAGAGAGGGAGACGCCATACGCGATTGCCCTGTTCTGTGGGAGACGGATCGGTGAGGGGTGCACGCGAGACGCCATCCTGGGCCATCCCCGGCGAGGGTTGCGCGATAATAGCCCCCCTTTGCAACAGGACACCCTCAGGTCAGATGCGGCAGCGCCTGCCAACTTGCCGATTGCATTTCCTCCAACCGCGACGCCGTGCGCTCGAACGCGCGGGCGCCCTCCCCGCGTTCATACAACTGGTCTGGCGCAGCCTCGGCAGAGGCAATCAGCTTGACCCGGTGCTCATACAGCGCGTCCACAAGGGTAATGAAACGCCGGGCCTCGTCGTAATTCTCGGGGCCGAGGCGCGGAATGCCGTCCAGCACCAGCGCTTGATAGTGTGTGGCGATGGCCAAGTAGTCCCCAGGTCCGAGCGGCTGGCCGCACAGGGCGGCAAAGTCGAACCGCGCCACGCCCTCCGCCGCCAGCGGCACCCGGAGAGTCCGGCCAAGCACCGTCATTCGCTCAGGCTTGGCCGCTACCCCGCCGCTGACTTCGGTGAACGCCCGGTCCAGCGCCGCATCCGCCCGGGCGTTCACCGGCACATGCCACGTCACCAGCCCGCGCAGCCGGTGGCGGCGGAAGTCACGCTCGCCGTCCAGCACCAGCACGTCCAAATGCTGTTTCAACAGGGCGATGAACGGCAGGAACGCGTCCCGCCCTGGCCGGCCGCGAAACAAGTCGTCGGGCGCCGTGTTGGAAGTGGCGACCACCACAAGGGCGCGGTCGAACAGGGCGCTGAACAGGCGGCCCAGGATCATCGCGTCCGCAACGTCGTTCACCTGGAACTCGTCGAAGCAGAGCAGGGCTGCACGCTGGGCAATTGCGTCCGCGACCTGGGGTATCGGGTCGCCGCCGCCGGGGTTGGCCTGCTTCCAGGTGAACACCCTCGAATGCACGCCCTGCATGAACGCATGGAAATGGATGCGCTGCTTACGCTCGACCTGGGCCTCGGCAAAGAACAGGTCCATCAGCATGGATTTGCCCCGCCCGACCTCGCCCACCAGATAAAGCCCGTTCAGGCCGGCTGGCGCTTCATCGACCGCGCGGCGGCGGAACAAGCGGTTGACGAAGCCATTGCGCTCCGGATGCGGCGGTGGCTCGTAGCCGCGCAGCTTGGTCCATAAATCCTGCAGCCGTTCGGCGGCCACGGCCTGCGCCGGGTCGGTGCTGAGTTCGCCGGTGGCAAGCTTGCCCCGGTAGGCTACTAGCGGGCCAGCGGGGAGAGAGTAGAGATCCATGTTGCAACTGCGAATAGCCTGGGAATGATTAAAGTTCAATGAATCGCGAGTGATCCAATCCTTTGATGAGTTTAGGAGTTCTTCTGCATGCAGCCGCCGGGAGGATGCCGTCTATGAACAGATTTTGCATCGCACTGGCCACGCTCGGCGGCCTGTTTGCTGGAGGGGTTTTGGCTACAGGCGCGTCCGCTGCTCCGTTGGCTCCAGCCCGGAGCTGCGTTGCTGCCAGCCATAGGCTCGCTCGTGTCGCCGCAACGCTTGCTCGGCCGCAAGCGTGTTGCAGCGGCACGCTGATGTGCGCGCAATTCCTCTCCACCATCACCCTGGTGCATCCGGAGGGCGGCAAGCGCACCTGACCTGCCAGGCGGGCGCTTGAACAGTTACCCGCTGCCGCCTTAGGAATGCGGCATGGACGTCCCCTTGCCCACCCGCGAATGGCTCGACATTGCGCGGCTTGTCGCCACACCGGTGGCAACCGACCCGTTCGCACACGTGGTCGTACCGAACTTCGTGCCGCCGGACGTTCTGCCGGGCGTCCTGGCCGCCCTGCCGCCGATGGCGAGCGGGGGTTCGTTCCCGCCCAGCGCGCTTAGCCTAGGCCCGGCCGCAGCCGAACTGGTGCGTCAGATGCAGGCGGGCGATTTGCGCCAGGCGATTGGCAGCAAGTTCGGGCTGGATCTCGCTGATGCGCCGGTCATGCTCACGCTTCGCGGCCGGACCCGTGAACGGGATGGCCGCATTCACACCGACTCGCTGGCCAAGCGGGTGACGGTGTTGCTCTACCTCAACCTGCCTGGGGAGGCCTGGACCAAGCAGGAAGGCTGCTTACGGCTGCTGCGCAGTGCAACCGACCTTGAGGACTACGCCGTGGAGGTGCCGCCAGTGAATGGCACCCTGCTCGTGTTTCCCAATGGCCCGACGACATGGCACGGCCATCGCACCTTCGTCGGTCCACGGCATGCGATGCAGCTCAACTATATGAGCAACGACCATCAGGCGCGCAAAGAGCTGCGCCGGCACCGCTGGTCTGCGGTGGTGAAGCGGTTGGCCAGCTAGATCACCAGAATTGCGTACACCAATTAGTAAGCTTTCTCGGCCACTCTCTATGGGTATTCAGAGAGCGTACCGGAATGCTGAGAGTTTTGGACGTGCGTCGTTATGGTTTGTTCGGCCAGCTCGTCGTGCCTTCGGCACTGGCAATCATCGCCTCCATCGCCTGCGTCCAGGCCCTCAACCTTCGGGCGAGCAGGCACGCGCTCGAGGTCCAAGTGGATCACAGCCTCACAGCCAGTATGACGCTGCTCAAGGCGGTGCTGGCTCCACTCGGGTCGGAATGGTCGCTGGATGAGGCCGGACACCTTCGTCTCGGCACCGTGCCCGTGGCCGGACGGAACGACTTGGTGGATGATGCGGCAGACCCGATCGGCGGCATAGCGACGATTTTCGAAGGCGATGTCCGCATTGCCACAAGCCTGCGCAAGCCGGATGGCACCCGTGCGGTGGGCACCAAGCTCGCGGACCCGGCGGTGCGCACCGCCGTGCTGGAACAGGGGCGGGTGTTCCGTGGCCAGGCCAATGTGCTCGGGACGCACTGCGTGGCCGTCTACGAGCCGATCAAGGATCGTTTGGGCCGCGTGATCGGTATACTGACCACCTTCAAGCCCGACCTCGAAATCGACGAGGGATTGTCGCTGATCCTGCGGGAAGCGGCGGTCGTCGGGTTGCTCGCCACACTCGTTTTTGCCGGCTTGCAGGGCCTTTTCATCGTGTGGGCCTTACGGCCGCTCAATCGTCTGACCGACGCTGTCCGGCACATTGCCGGCGGGGAGCTTACCGGCGCGGTGCCCGGCCTTGCGCGGAGTGATCAGATCGGCGCCATGGCTGCAGCCATCCAGGTGTTTCAGCAAGACGCGCGGGCCAAGCGGTCGCTTGAAGCGCAGGCGGCTGAGCAGCGTAGCCAATCCGAAGCGGAGCACGCCCAGCGCGAGGCGGACGCGGCGCAGGCTGCGGCTACTCAGGCAAGCGTGATCGGCGCACTGGCCGGAGCTATGGCCGACTTGGCGCAAGGCAATGTCACCTGCACGATTGCAACCGGCTTTCCGCCGCAATACGAGGTGCTGCGGGAAAACTTCAATCACGCGGTCGGCCAACTGTGCGAGCTGTTGCACGGCATCACTGCCAACAGCGCAGAGATCCGGTCGGAAACCGACGGCATCGCCGCTGGCGCCGAAGACCTCAGCCAGCGCACCGAACGGCAGGCGCTCAAGCTCGAGCAAACCGCATCAGCGCTCGACGAGATTACCGCAACGGTCGGCAAGACGGCCTCGGGTGCGGCGCAAGCGCGCGACATTGTCGCCATCACCCAGGCGGACGCTTTGCAGTCGAGCAAGGTTGTGGAGGACGCGCAGACTGCGATGGCAAGCATTGAACACTCGTCGCAAGAGATTGGCCAAATCATCGGCGTGATCGATGAGATCGCGTTCCAGACCAACTTGTTGGCGTTGAACGCGGGGGTCGAAGCGGCACGTGCCGGTGATGCCGGGCGGGGCTTTGCGGTGGTCGCGAGCGAGGTGCGCGCCTTGGCCCAGCGTTCTGCCGGTGCCGCAAAGGAGATCAAGGGACTGATTGCCAAATCAGCGTCCCAAGTCGGCTCGGGCGTGAAGCTGGTTGGCGACACCGGGCAGACGCTGACCCGCATGGCGGCTCAAGTGGCGGAGGTGACTTCACTTGTCACCGACATCGCGGCCTCAACCCAGGAGCAAGCGACCGCGTTGGCCCAGGTCAACCAGGCGATTAACGAGATCGACCATTTCACCCAGCAGAACTCTGCCATGGTCGGCAAGTCGAGTGCGGCAACACGTGCCATGGTCGATAAAAGTGAAGAACTCGCCCGGATGGTCGCCAGGTTTAAACTGGATCAACCAGCAACCAAGCCATCCCCGGCACCCCGGAGGGCCGCCTGATCATTCGGCCCATCTAGGCGTCTGCGGACCACGTTGACACGGCCCTGGCTTGCGCGGCGAGGTGGTGGAGCTGAGGGGAATCGAACCCCTGACCTCCTCATTGCGAACGAGGCGCTCTACCAACTGAGCTACAGCCCCGCCTTGCTGGCTAGCGACAAATGTCAGCCGGATGGGGGCAAGTCAAGCGGGGCAAGTCCACGGCGGAGCCCACGCGGCGGCTTTGTACAGGCTGGCCGTTGCCGGTTGCGCATCGTGCCGCTAGGGTCCGCCGCCTTTCCAGGGAACCATTGACTTGCGCATCGCAGCCGCCCTCTACCAGGTTTTGCAGGAGGCCCTTAACCTTTACTGGTGGGCCGTCATCCTTGCCGCAGTGTTGAGCAATCTCATCGCGTTCGGCGTGTTGGACACCCGTAACCGGTTCGTTTGGACCATTGCGGACTTCCTTTATCGCATCACCGAGCCAGCGCTGCGGCGGCTGCGGCGGTTCCTGCCCACGCTGGGAGGCATCGATCTTAGCCCGCTCGTCCTGCTGTTTTTGATCTATATCGCTCAGGCGGTGTTGGCACAGATCTATGAGTCGCTCGTAATACCGCTGTTCTATTGATGGCGGCCCTAATCTGATGGCGGCCCTAATCGACGGGAAGCAAGCCGCCGCAGCAATACTCGACCGCATTGCCCGGGTCGTGACCGGATTGCCGTTCCAACCGGCGCTGGCTGTCGTCCTGATCGGCAACGACCCAGCCAGTGCCGTTTACGTCCGCACCAAAGACCGGGCAGCGCAACAGGCCGGCCTCACCGTGCAGACTGTCCGGCTCCCCGCCCATACCAGCCAGGCCGAAGTGCTCGCCGCCGTCCAACGGCTCAGCGCCAACTCGGCAATCGACGCGATTTTGGTGCAGCTCCCCTTGCCACGCCATCTGGACGGGACCGCCGTGCTGGCAGCAATTGATCCGGCAAAGGACGTTGATGGCCTGACTTTCGTCAACGCTGGCCGGCTCGCGGCGGGACACCCGGTCCTGACGCTGGACCAACCGGATGGCGGCACCTTGGCGCCGTGCACGCCTCGCGGCGTGATGCGGTTGCTGGAGTCGGTTCGGCCGACCTTGGCAGGAACGTGCGCCGTCGTGCTCGGGCGTTCAGCCTTGGTGGGCCGGCCGCTCGCGGCAATGCTCACCAATGCCGACGCAACGGTGACGCTGGTCCATTCCCGCACTGTCGGCGTTGCGGAGGAATGCCGCCGCGCCGACATCCTGGTCGCGGCCGTGGGCCGCCCAAATTTCGTTCGCGGCGACTGGGTGAAGCCCGGTGCCATCGTCATCGACGTTGGCATCAACCGGGTCGAAGCGGGCTTGGTCGGGGACGTTGCCTACGCCGAATGCGAGTTGGTGGCCTCAGCCATCACGCCCGTGCCCGGCGGCGTTGGCCCAATGACGGTGGCTTGCCTGATCGAAAACACCGTCGCCACCGCCATTGCCCGTCGCTCAGAAAGCAATCGTATCCGTTAGCCCTGTTTCCACTGAAGCGTATGCTGGGAGCGGACCTCGAATCGATCAAGCCATTGTTTAACCGAGCAATTGCATCAGCCCAACGAAACACGGCTGGGCTAATGCTGCTCTAAAAGTCAGTGCAACGGCCTTTCTGCTCCCAATCGCCGTAGCGCGTCGGCTCCGGCCCGGCAGGACCGCCATATTCTTTCTCTGGCGCCGGCTTGGTGGCGGGAGGTGCAGGTTGCGGCTTCTGATCAGTTTCCATGAACGCCGAGATGGGTGCTGCAGCGGCCGGCGGCAACCAGTATGCCCGTAACGTGCATGGCACTCCATCAACGTCGCATCATGCCGCTGACAGTGGGGCCAGAGAGCAGCAAGCCTGCTTGCTCTACCGCGGCGTTTCCTGAGCCAGCATCTGTTCCACTTGGCCGCGCCAAGGAGCATCGGCCGGTGCAGCGGCTAATGCCTTGCGGAACAGAGCCACCGACGCGTCAGTCAGGTGGCCCTCCGCCCGGCTGGTCGCGTCGGCCACGCGGGCGGCGAGCAACGGCTCGAAACGGACGTCCAGCGCTTTCTGCCAGGCATCCGCAGCGCCGGCGAAGTTGCCGCGGCTTGCTTCCAAGTTGCCCAGCAGCAAGTCACCCTGGCGCGCCTTCTCCGAATGCGGGTCCACGCTGGCAACGGCCGCCTGCAGTTGGTCGATCATCGCGTTTGTGTCGGCCAATTCCCGATCCGCCGCACTCATGCGGGAAGCCAAAGGCTGCGCCGGCATGTTGGGGTGGCCGCCCACCATGTAGAGGCCGAATGCCGCCGCTGGAACCACCAGCAAACCAACCATCAGCGGCCAGCGGCGTGGCGCGGTCGCCTCGGCTTCCGTCATGGTGGAGGCGGCAAGCAGGCGCCGCTGCACTTCGAGCAGGGCGGTCGCGTGTTCGCTGGGCGATATCCGCCCTTCCGCAAGGTCACGATCCAGCTCCAGCAACTGGGCCCGATGCAACGCCACCGTCTGCTCCACCCGGCCGCGGATGGCCAGCTGCCGGCGCAGTGCGAGCGCGGCTGGGCTCAGCGCGCAAAGCGCCAACAGGACAGCAGCAACCCAGATCATGAGCGGGTGAGGTCGGCTAGTCTGGCTCGCTCGGCCTCTGTCAACGGGGCCGGGCCGATGGGCCGGCGGGCACGATTGGCCAGCGCCAATGCCAGCCCGATGCCCACCGTCAGCACGGGAGACAGCCAAAGCAGCGCCGTCACGGCATTGAACGGCGGCCGTAGGCGGACGAAATCGCCATAGCGGGCCACCATCCAAGCGATGATCTGCTGGTTGTTATCGCCCGCCGAGACCCGCTGCCGGACGATGGCGCGAAGGTCCCGCGCAAGGTCGGCGCCGGAGTCTTCGATGCTCTCGTTTTGGCACACGAGGCAACGCAATTGGCGGCCGACCGCCTCAGCGCGCTGCTCCTGAGCGGGGTCGTGCAGCATCTCGGCCGGGTCGCTGATTGCCAGCGCCGGGCCGGCCAGCAGCGCGCCCGCCAGCAGCGCGCCGGCAAGCGTTAGGCTGCGGCTTGCCATGCCGGACGCAATCCGTGTTCGATCGTGAGCCCGTCAAGCGGCCCGGCCCAGTGCCAGCGAACGGTGCCGTTGCCGTCGACCAGGAACGTTTCCGGGACCCCTGACACGCCGAAGTCGATGGCCACCCGCCCGGCGGCGTCGCTCGCGATACGCTGGTAGGGGTTGCCGTGCTGCTGGATAAAATGGGCGGCGGTGTCCGGACGGTCCTTGTAGGCAATGGCCCAGATCGGCATGCCAACGCCGGCCAACGCCATCAGGGCTGCGTGTTCCTCCGCGCAAGGCATGCACCATGAGGCAAAGAAGTTGAGCAGCACCGGCTTGCCGTTGGCGAGGTCCGTGCTGCCGAAGCCCTGGCCCGGCGCCTGGGCGGGTAGCGCGAAGCCCGGCACGCGTTGGCCGGTGATGGGGCTGGGCCCCCCGCGCGGGTCGA
>CAXTRX010000072.1:9904-15537 GCA_964246785.1 uncultured Acetobacteraceae bacterium
CGACGGTACCGGCCTGCATGCCGCGCAGCATGGCCCAGAAGCCGACGCCGGCCACGCCCGCGATGCCCAGCGGGGCGGCGAGGATGGCTTGGCGCCGGGTCATTCGGCCGGAACCGCCAAAGCGGCCGCGCGACGCGCCGGAGCCCCTACGCGCAACCTCCGGTCCGACAGCGACAGGCCGCCGCCGATAGCCATGATCAGGCCGCCGAACCAGATCCAGGGCGCCATCGGGTTGTAGTGCAGGCGCATTACCGCGGCACCGTCCCGCTCCTCGCCCAGCACCGCGTAAATGTCGGCAAAGCCGTTGGTGTGGATAGCGGCCTCGGTCGTGGTGACGCCTTGGACGGGGAAGGTGCGGCGCGACGGATGCAGCAGCAGGTCCGGCTGGCCGGGGCGGACGACGCGAATGTTGGCCACGCGCTCGCTGTAGTTGGAGCCCTCGGCGTCGCTGAGCTCATCCAGCTTCCAGGTGAGGCCGGCGGCTTGCACCGTCTCGCCGGGATGCACCAGGACGACGCGTTGGCTGGCCAGCGACATGCCGGCAATGCCCGCAACGGTCACGCCCAACCCGGCATGGGCGATGGCGGCGCCGAACGCGGCCACGGGAAGGCTGCGCAGCCGCGCCAGGCTTTGCCGCGGTGGCAGGCGGAACAGGCGGACGCGCTCGATGATTTCCGCCGCCGCACCCACGATCATCCAGGCCGCGCCGCCGAATGCGACCGCCGGGAGGATCGGCACGCGGGTAAAGCACACTAGGAATGCCGCCACGCCGAACAGCGCCGCCCACCAAAGCTTGCTCACTGCCGACACCAAGGCCGCTCGCTTCCAAGGCAGCACCGGCCCGATCACCATGGCGAGGAACACGGGAACGGCCAAGGGGAATACGGTGGCGTTAAAGAACGGTGCGCCGACGCTGAGCTTGTCGTGCAGGATCAGGTCGCTGAACAGCGGATACATGGTCCCGGTGAGCACCACGGCGGCAATCGAGCAGAGCAACACGTTGTTCAGCACCAGCGCGCCCTCCCGCGAGACCGGCGCGAACACCCCGCCCGCCACGAGGGACGGGGCGCGGATGGCGAACAGCAGCAGGCTGCTGCCGATCACAAGGCCTAGCAGCGCAAGGATGAAGATGCCGCGCGCCGGGTCATTGGCGAAAGCATGGACCGAGTTCAGGATCCCCGACCGGACCAGGAAGGTGCCCGACAGCGAGAGCGAGAAGGTGCCGATGGCGAGCAGCACAGTCCAGATTTTCAGCGCCTCGCGCTTTTCCACCACGATGGCGGAGTGCAGCAGGGCGGTCCCGGTCAGCCAAGGCAGCAGCGAGGCGTTCTCCACCGGGTCCCAGAACCAGAAGCCGCCCCAGCCCAATTCGTAATAGGCCCACCAGGAGCCCAGCGAGATGCCCCCGGTGAGCAGGCACCAGGAGGCCAGCGTCCACGGCCGCACCCAGCGGCCCCAGGACGCATCCACCCGGCCCTCGAGCAGCGCAGCGATGGCGAATGCGAACGGCACGGCGAACCCAACATAGCCGGCGTAGAGAATCGGCGGGTGAAAGGCGAGCCCAGGGTCCTGCAGCAACGGGTTCATGTCGTGGCCGTCGACCGGCGGGTTGGCCAGGCGGACGAACGGGTTGGAGGTGAGCAGCGAAAACAGCAGGAACCCGGCGGACGAAGCACCCAAGACGCCGATTACCCGCGCCCGCAGCGCGCCGGGCAGGTCGCGGCCGAAGCTGGCGACCGCGCCGCCACACAGCGCCAGGATCAGCGCCCACAGGATGATCGAGCCCTCGTGGTTGCCCCAGGTCCCGGTGATTTTGTAGATCAGGGGCTTAAGGCTGTTGCTGTTCTCCGCCACGTTCAGCACGGAGAAGTCGTCGCTCACGTGGCTCCACACCAGGCAGAAGGCCGCTGTGCCAAGCGCCAGCAACTGCCCGATCGCAAGGCCCGGCGCGGCGGCAATCAGCCGCACGTCCCGCCGCTGGGCACCCCAAATCGGCAGTACCGCCTGTGCGAAGGCCAGTGCGCAAGCCAGCGCTAGGGCAAAGTGGCCAAGTTCCGGACCCATGCGCTACCCCACTTCCTTCAGCCGGCCGTTCAGCCGGATATTTTGTGCGCGATCGAGTTCCATGTCGCGGCCGGCGGCGGCGGCCCCTTGGACGGGTCCCACATCCCGGCCTTCTTAAGCGAGTCGGCCAGATCCTTTGGCATATAGGTGGCGTCGTGCTTGGCAAGCACCTCAGACGCCTGGAATGTGCCGTCGGGCGTCAGGGTGCCGAGCGCCACCACGCCTTGGCCCTCACGGAACAGATCAGGCAGGATGCCGGTATAGGCCACGTCTACGCTGGCGCGGCCGTCGGAGACGCGGAAATGCGCCACCGGCTCCGCCCCGTCAGACACGCGCTGCACGCTGCCTGCCTCGACCAGCCCCCCCAGCCGCAGCGAGCGCCCCGGCAAGCCTTTGCTCGACAGGTCCGAGGGGGTGACGAAGAACACCAGGTCGCTGCTGAAGGCCGATAGCGACAGCGCGGTGGCCGAGCCCAAACCCACGCCGCAGGCGACCAGGATGGCCATGCGCCGCCGCTTGCGGGTCATGGCTCGCCCCGCACGGACCCGGCGCCCATCGTTGCAGCACGGGGATCAATGGCGCGAAGCGTCCGCCGGGCCCGGGCCAAACGCAGCAGGCTCGACACGGCGAGGCCCACAGGGACCGCAACTCCCAAGGCATAGGACGTGGCGACAAAGCCGAGATGGGTCATGCTGTGGCCTGGATCCTGGCCATCAGCAGCCCGCGGACGCGGCGTTCCATCACCGCCGCGCGCACCCGCGCCACCACCAGGGCGGCAAACACCAGGGTGTAGCCGATGGTGCACACCAGCAGCGGCCATAGCATCGACAGCGCCATGGTGGGTGCACCCGTGAGCGTGATCGTCGCGGGCTGGTGCAGCGTGTTCCACCAGTTAACGCTGAACTTGATGATCGGCAGGTTCACCACGCCAACCAGCGCCAGGATCGCGCCGGCGCGGTAGCCGCGTTGCTGGTCGTCGAAGGCGCGAACCAGGGCGATATGGCCGATGTAGAGGAAGAACAGCACCAGGACCGAGGTCAGCCGTGCGTCCCAAACCCACCAGGCGCCCCACATCGGCTTGCCCCACAGGCTGCCGGTGGCGAGGCAAAGCCCGGTGAATGCGGCTCCCACCGGGCCGATCTCGGCCGCAGCCAAGTCGGCCAACGGGTGGCGCCAAATGATCGACGCTGCCGAGCAGGCCGCCAGCGCCAGGTAGCCGAGCGAGGCCAGCCAAGCGGCGGGGACGTGAATATAGATGATGCGGACCGCGTCGCCCTGCTGCCAATCCGCGGGAGCGTAGAACAGCCCCCAAACCAGCCCGGCCATCGTAAGTGCGGCCGCGCTCACCGTCAGCCACGGCTGTATCGCCGAGGCCAAGCGCAGAAACCGGCCCGGGTTGGCGAAACGATGCAACCCACGCCCAGAGCGCGGCGAGATGACAACTGTAGCGTCCACAGCTAGAGCATAGCATGTCGGTGCGGAGTTAGAAGGGCGGAGTGTTCGCCCAAGTTGACGAATGACCGAGTATTAACCGTTTGTCGGTTCCGAGGTTGCCATGCAGTTCGCCATCACCTGCCTCGACCAGCCCAACAGCCTGGCCCTTCGCCAAGCCACCCGTGCCGCCCACCTGGAGCACGCCGCGGCGCACGGGGTGGTGCTCGGCGGCCCGCTGCTCGACAGCGCCGGCTCACCCATCGGCTCGCTGCTGATCGTGCAGGCCGACACGAGGGAGCAAGCCGAGCAAATCGCCGCTGCCGATCCCTACGCCCAGGCCGGATTGTTCGCCAGCGTCACCATCCACGGCTTCCGCACCGTGTTGCGTGACGGGGTTCTGCTGTGATGGCCTACTGGATTGTCAAATCCGAGCCGGACGCCTTCAGTTGGGACCAGCAAGTGGCAAACGGCATCGAGCCGTGGACCGGGGTGCGCAACCATCAGGCCAAAAAGAACCTCCAGGCGATGCGGCGTGGCGACCAGGCGTTCTTCTATCACTCCAACATCGGCAAGGAGATCGTGGGCGTGGGGGAGGTGGGTCGCGAGGCCTACCCCGACCCGACCGACGCCGCCTGGATCTCGGTCGACATGGAGGCGCGCCACCCATTGCCGCAGCCCGTGACCTTGGCCGCCATCAAGGCGGACCCGGCGCTGGCCGAGATGGCGCTGGTCCGGCTGTCGCGGCTTTCGGTCGGCCCGGTGACAGCGGCGGAATGGTCGCATATCTGTGGCCTAGGCGGAATAAAAATGACAAAGAACCACAAAGCCGGGGCGAACGCCTGAGACGCGCCAAGGGGAGCACGAATGACTGAGACCACTTTGTTCCACGTCAAACCCGACGTCGCTGCCAACACCTTGGTCAACGGCGAAAAATACCGGCTGATGGTCAATCACGCCGCGCGTGACCCGGAGCATTTCTGGGCAGAGCAGGCCCGGCGGATCCCCTGGATGCGCGAACCAACCGTCATCAAGAACACCAGCTTCGAGGGTGACATCTCGATCAAGTGGTTCGAGGATGGCAAGCTGAACGCCTCCGTGGCCTGCCTGGACGCCCATCTCAAACGCCGCGGCAACCAGACGGCGATCATCTGGGAGGGCGACGACCCCAGCCAGCATCGCAATGTCACCTACCGGGAATTGCACGAGGAGGTGTGCCGCCTGGCCAACGTGCTGCGCGAACTCGGCGTGCGCCGGGGGGACCGGGTGACGATCTACCTGCCCATGGTGGTGGAAGCGGCCGCCGCCATGCTGGCCTGTGCCCGGGTGGGGGCGATCCATTCCGTGGTGTTCGGCGGGTTCTCGCCCGACAGCCTGGCCAACCGCATCACGGATTGCGGCTCCACCCTGCTGATCACCGCCGACGAGGGCCGCCGCAGCGGCCGCACCGTGCCGCTCAAGGCCAATGCCGATGCGGCGCTGCGTCAATGCCCGGGCGTCGCCAACGTTCTCGTGGTGCGCGTCACCGGGGCGGACGTGCCGATGCAGGCCGGCCGGGACCACGATTACGCCACACGGCTAGCAGCGGCCTCGCCGCTGTGCGAGCCGGAGCCGATGGGGGCGGAAGACCCGCTCTTTATCCTCTACACGTCTGGCAGCACCGGTAAGCCGAAGGGCGTGGTGCATACCACTGGCGGCTACCTGGTCTGGGCCGGCTTCACCCATGAAATGGTGTTCGACTATCGTGCCGGCGAGGTGTTCTGGTGCACTGCGGACGTCGGCTGGGTCACCGGCCACACCTACACGGTCTATGGCCCGCTCGCCAACGGCGCCACCACGGTCATGTTCGAGGGCGTGCCGAACTATCCCACCGCGTCGCGCTTTTGGCAGGTGATCGACAAACATCAGGTCAACATCTTCTACACCGCGCCCACCGCCATTCGCGCGCTGATGCGGGAAGGCGATAGCCACGTGAAGGCGACCCGGCGCGACAGCTTGCGCCTGCTCGGCAGCGTTGGGGAGCCGATTAATCCGGAGGCGTGGCTCTGGTACCATCGCATCGTGGGCGACGAGCGCTGCCCGATCGTGGACACCTGGTGGCAGACCGAGACCGGCGGCATCCTGATCAGCCCGCTGCC
>CAXTRX010000073.1:0-6530 GCA_964246785.1 uncultured Acetobacteraceae bacterium
ATGTCGTGGCTCTCCAGCTCTACGTGCCAGTAGGTGACGTGGTCGACGTCGTCCTGGGTGATCGTCGACCCGTTGACGAGGGACGCGGCCATGATGAGCACCTCGCCGACGACATCGACGCACAGCGCGTGGCCGGGCGACACCAGGAGGTCGCGCGCCGGACGATCGGGGCCGAAGGCGCCCGCCGCGACCCGCACCGGCATGACTTCCTGCCGCCGGGGGTGGCGGCGGCAATTCACGGCGCGGGATCCAAGCCAGCGTATCGGGCGGGGCGCGCCGGAGGATGTGACGACGAGATCGCCGACGACGAGGTCCTCCACCGCGACGTCACCGCGAATGGTGCGGATCAGGGTGCCTTCGCCGAAGCAGACGACGCCGTCGGTGACCAGCGTGCCGCCGCTCACCGGGACTTACTGGCGTTTCGAAACCGAATTTGGCGCGCTGGTCGATCTGCCGAGCACGGCAAGGCGGGCATGGGAGCGGCCGCCGTATTCGATGCTGATCAGGCTGGTCCCTGCTGCAGCCGGACAAACCCAAGGTCAGTTCCAGGTGCAAGAGGCAGTGATCGGCACGCGGCTCAGATTGGCCGAGCTGCAGGCCAAAATCGTGCGAACGATGCTCACCCTGCTCAACGCGGCCACTCACGGCCATGCTCGGTCGGTGCTCACCGCCGTCGGGGCTCGCCACCAAAGACACCGTGCTCGGCGCAACGCCGGGTTCATCGGTGGAGCACTGCGTCACGCAGCCCATCGTCTGCGGGACTGCATGTTGGTTGAGGAATGGGCAATCGGCCTGGTGCACCAGCCGTTAGCGGCGCTGTTTGCCGACGAGAAGCTGCAGCAGGCCCGGTGGTTGCCGCGCCGGCCCGGCGTCAACCTGGCCGATCCGCACCCTCGCATTGGGTCGAGCGAAATACTTTGCGAAGAGTTTGGCGTGGATCCCGCAGCGGAGTCCGCTCGCGGGCGGATCATCTGCCTTGAACTTGACCCTCAGGAAGCTGCCATCACCAGGTCCCGCGTGATCCTGGCCGGCGGTGAGCACCGTTCTTACCCGGGCTCAGTGCAATGTGGCGAGGACATCGTGTTCCTGCCCGAAACGCCTGCTCGCGGTGCCACTCAATTGTATTTGCTGCGTGCCGATGACCGCTTGGAAAAGCTCTGCAGCGTTGGCTCGTCATTGCGCATGGCTGATCCGACGCTGTTTGAACACGATGGCCGCTTTTGGATCGCCTACACCAATCTCGACATTGGCGAGCATGACAATTTATGTTTGTTGCACGCCCCGGCACTGACCGGCCCATGGATCCCGCACCAGGCCAATCCGGTCAAGATCGACATTCGCGCGTCACGGCCTGCTGGTCCGCTGATCGCCTATGCCGGTCGCCTGTACCGCCCGGCACAAAATTGCGCGGCGAGCTACGGCGCATCGATCGTCATCAACCGTATTGAACAATTGACGCCGGAGCAGTTCAGCGAGGTCGTGGTGCGAGAAATCACACCCAGCGCCACCGGGCCTTATCCCCACGGGCTACACACCATTGCCCTTCGCGGCGACTCTTTTCTCATCGACGGCAAACGCCAGCGCTTCCGAATCCGGATCTTCCTAAGCAAGCTGCGGCGTCGCCTGCGACCAAAACTGGATCGCCCAAGCCACACGCCGGCCGCACTGAGTGAAGCAGCATGATGCAAGCCAATCGGAGCCAAATGCTCAGCATTGCCGTCTACATGAACGATCTTAGCGGCGGCGGGTCGGAGCGCACCAACCTGGACCTGATCCAGCAATGGCGCGGCGCTGGCCATGTCGTGACGCTGTTGCTGCATGCCAGAAGCGGTGAATTGGTGCAGACGCTGCCACCCGATCTGCCCGTGATAGCGTTCAATACTGGCCGCTCCATTGCGGACGTTCTGCCGCTCGCCCGCTACCTGCGGCAAAACCGGCCCGACATCCTGATCACCAGCCTGGACCATAATAACATCGTCGGGATGTTAGCAAAGCTGCTGAGCCGGACCGGCACACCTACCATCATGTGCCAGCATAACCCGTTCAACACAGACTCTTCGCGCATGACCTCATGGACCTACTACGTCTTGCCGATGCTCTATCGCCTCCTCAGCCCGCTCGCAGCCGGGATCGTGGCAGTGTCTGAAGGTGTCGCGGCCGATTTCAGCCGCGTGGCCCGGCGTCCCTTGAAGCACATCACCACCATCTACAATCCCGTCATCGGACCGAGCTTCGAGGCAAAAGCCGCCGAACCCGTCTGCCATCCCTGGCTCGATGACAGCAGCGCGCCCGTGTTCATTGCTGCCGGCCGCTTGGTTCCGCAGAAAAACCATCCCCACTTGCTGCGCGGATTTGCCAAATACTGTGGGTCCGGTGGGGTCGGGCGGCTGATGATCCTGGGCGACGGACCGCTCCGGGCCGAACTCGAACAGCAAGCCGCCGAGCTTGGCATCGCGGAGCGCACCACATTCCTCGGCTTCGTGCAAAACCCACTCCCCTACATCAGCCGGGCTGCGGCTTTCGTGCTGACTTCACGCTACGAGGGATTCGGCAACGTGCTGGTCGAGGCGCTTGGCGTCGGCACGCCGGTGATCAGCGTCGATTGCGACTATGGCCCAAGCGAGATCGTGGCGGACGGCCGGTTCGGCCGCCTGGTTCCCAACAACGACGTCGACGCCTTGGCCCTAGCGTTATCCCCAGACCTGCGAGGCGTGTGGCCCGCCGATATGTTGCGCAACCGAGCGGACCATTTCAGCGCCGCAGCCAGCGGCCGGCGCTATCTCGACCTGATGCGCAAAATCCTGCTGGAAAACAGCAATCAGGCTCTCGGCGCGCCTGAGCTGAGAGCGGCTGGATGAGCGCTGCCCTGGGATTGCGCGTGGCGACCTGTTCCACCGCCAAGCCACCGTCGATGACGGTCGACAAGCGCTGGCCGACGTCCGTCCGGTGGGCTGCGGTGGCCATCACGTTGCATTTCTTTGTGTCCTCCAGCCTGCTGTTCATCTGCGGCATCAATTACGATGTGCCCGGCGGCAACCCGCTCATCAAATTCCATCCTTCCACCTATGTCGTCCTGATCGCCGCGGCCTTCGCCCTGAAGGAGCGGCGGCAGGGTCGCACCGTGCTCGACGCGCTGATGGCTGAAGCAGGAATTGCGTTGTGCTTTGTCCTCGCCATGACCTCCTGCAGCATATTCGCTGAAGTCAGCATCGGAACGCGCGGCGCGGCAGTCTTCATCGAGAACTTCGTCTCTGCCGGATTGCTCGCCTACGTGTTGACGTCGGCGTCTGCGTCGGACCGACAGGGCATCGGCCGACTCATGCTGGTCCTAACGCTGATCAATGTCGTGGTGGCAATAGGCGAGACCATGACTCAAACTCACGTTGTGCCACCCTTTATCGGTGGAGTTTCTTACGTGGAAGAGACGACCGATTTCCGCGGCACAGCAGGCTTTGAACATCCGCTCACCGGCGCGTTCGTCACGATGATGACCCTGCTTTGCCTGCCGCGCCTCCGCATCGCAGGACTATGGTCGCCCGTAAGCTTCGGCCTGCTATCGGTTGGTCTGCTCGCATTCGGCGGTCGCACGGCCTTGCTGTTCAGCATTATTGGCATGATCTTCCTAGCCGGCCGCAGTATCGCTCTTGGACTATCGAAGCGTCGGTTGTCTGGCAAGCTCGTTGCCTCCGTGCTGCTCGCGCTCCTGGTTGTGCCGCCGGCCGGATATGCGGTGCTGAACTACACGCCAATCGGTATTCGTATTGCGTCGCACTTCTTTGTGGACGAGAGCGCTGAGACGCGCAGTGTGCAATGGCGCGTCATGGATAAGATTTCGTTGCAGAACGAGCTATTCGGCGTGCCTGAGGACGAAATCCCCTTTCTTATTAGAACAGTCGACCTCGATCAAAAGTTGGGCGCCATCGAAAATCCTTGGCTGTTGATCTACCTTAAGCTTGGTGTCGTCGGCTGCTCGATCTTTCTCGCCGGCATGATCCCGCTTTTGCTTCAGTTCTGGTCACGCTCGACGGTGGAGGGGCGATTGGTGCTCCTTGCCGGGCTAATAGTGATGTCGTCGAGCAATTCGGTGGGCGTGAAAAGCAATGTGTTCTTCCTTTTCGTCGCTTTCCTCATGAGTGCGTCCGACTATGCCGCTCCGCCTGGCTTGCAGCAGGCTATCCCACCGGCGCGGGCGAACGCACTACAGGCATCATTGAACACCGCGCTTGGTGACGGCCGCCGCACCGGATCGCCCGGGCTGCGGCCGCTATGAACCATCTGAAATCATTGCTTAAGGAGAGTCGACATGGCGACATTTAGGTTGGCTCCGGCCGAGAGACCGTTCTCGACGACAAGGGTATTGCTTGCCGGCCTTCGGCATGACGTGGTGCTGATCGGCCTTGCGGCAGCCGTCACGTTGGCGGCCGCAGTCGCTTTGGCCTTCCACACCAAGCCGTTATACCAGTCACACTCGACCTTGCTCGTATTGTTGGGCAGCGAATACACGTATCGCTCGGCGCCGGGTGAGGCGCCCAGCACGGCGGGCGCGTTGAATCGCGAGCAAATCCTGCGCACTGAAATAGAAATCTTGCAGGAAGAAGACTTGCACCGCAACGTCATCAAGACAATCGGCGTAGGCGTCCTCTACCCTAGCCTTGTCAAGCCACCCGAGCCCACGCCAGTCGCCGTCAGCATGTTTGCCCAGACGATCGCCAAGCTTCGGGCTCTGGTCGAAGAGCCAACCACGGCTCCCCCCAAGGTCATCGACCCGCTGGAACGCGCGGTGATGCGGATGGACAGCAACCTGTCGTTCACGGCGGTCAAGGACGGCAACGGCATCGAAATGACGTTCAGCCACGAAGACCCTGTTTTGGCGGCGCGAGTGCTGGAGTTGCTGGAGGACCAGTACCTCAAACGCCGGCGTGAGCTGTATCTCGACCATGACAAGTCGATCATCGACCACGACGTCAATGCCATGAAGCAGCAGTTGGCCGAAGCCGACCAGCGGATCCTGGAAGCCAAGCAGGCGGCGGGAGTGGACGACTATCTTGCGCGCCGCGCGATCTTGCAGAACCAACAGGGCCTGTTGGAAACGGACCTTCGCGCGGCACGAGACCAGGCCGATCAGAACTCATCGCGGATAGTTCAGTTTGAGCAGCAGATACAGGGCCTATCGCCTGTGTATCAGACGCTGTCCAACCCCGTCATGCTGACGCTCACCGAGGGTCGCCACAAGGCACTTGTGGAACTGCAAGCGAATAAGACGCAGGCGGCGCGGGATACGGCGCATTTGGCAGAGGTTGCCGCCGGGTTGCAGCAGATCAACGTCTATGAACATACCATCGAACGCCTTGCCCGCGATCGTGACGTGCTGGTTGAAGCCTATAAGGCCGCCGACAAGGTTCGCAGCGAAAAGGCTCTTGCTGAGGATGTTGAGGACTTAGGCCGCGACAACGTGCGTGTTCTGCAGACCCCTCGCCCTCCTGCAACGCCCACATCGCTCCGCACACTGATCCTGCTGGCCGGCGGCGTGCTGGCCTGCCTAGTGGCCGCCTTGACGAGCCTCGTGCTGCATTCATTCCGTCGCGTCTACCTGGTGCCAGAAGCCTTGGAGCAGGATACCGGGCTGCGGGTGATCCTCAACGTGCCCAACTCCAAGATGCTCGCCCGGCAGACCGTTCATGCCAACCCGTTCGAAGGCTGCGATTGGGGGGGCCGCTGAATGACCGTGGATCGGTCGCACGCCACCGGTATAACGCTCCAACCTGCGCAAGTGAGCCATACGGAGCATAGCAGCACGCGGCAACGCAGGCCGCGCGTTCTCATGTTTGCCGGCGGCGGGGTCACGCATGTTTCGGGCGGTGTTGGAACACTCCTAACCTATCTGCTCGACCATTGGGCGGGGTCGGCCGATGCTCCTGACGTCCGCGTGATCGACACGCGTGGGTCGGGCGGCAAAGCCGGCGGAGCCATCTACTTTACGAAAGCCTTGGCCAAACTCGCGGCGAGCTGCCTTGGACGGGAGCGCCCCGTGCTCCACGTGCATATGACGACGCGTGGTAGCGCCTTCCGCAAAGGCATTCTTTGCGCCGTCGGCCAAGGCCTCGGTTGCCGCACCATCGTGCACCAGCACGGGGCGGACTTCGAGGAATTCTATGCCAGATTGCCCGGCCCCGTTCGCTCCCTGATTAGGCGCGTGCTCATCCGGGCCGATGCTGTTGTCGTGCTCGGGAGGCGTAGCCGGGACTTCTTTACTGCAGTCGTTGGCGTGTCACCGACTCACATGCATTGCATTCCAAACGGGATTATCAGCCCTGCGGCTGCCCCTCAGCAGCGGCCCACCACCAGCGAACCGCCGGTGATCCTATTTCTCGGCCGCCTTGGAGAGCGCAAAGGCGTGCCTGAACTGCTGGCAGCGCTTAAGCAAGACAGCTTGGCAGCGAGGCCCTGGCGGGCCGTCGGCGCCGGCGGCGGCGCGGGGGGGCGGGTGGGGCCGGCGGGGGGGGGGGGGGGGGGGGGGGCGCGGGGGGGAG
>CAXTRX010000073.1:6540-15392 GCA_964246785.1 uncultured Acetobacteraceae bacterium
CGCCGGCGACGGCGCGGGGGCGCGTTGCCGCCAGGAGGTGCTTGCGCGGGGCCTGTCGCACCGGGGCGAAATCCTGGACTGGCAAGACCGGGAGGCGGCATCACGATTGCTCCGCAGCGCCGCGGTGTTGGTCCTGCCCTCGCATCATGAGGCATTGCCGATGGCTATTTTGGAAGCACTCGCGCATGGCGTGGCCGTAGTGGCAACGCCAGTAGGGGAGATACCCGAGTTCCTGCGGCATGACGAGGAAGCATTGCTTGTGCCGCCAGGCGATGTCGACAGCCTGAGTCATGCCATAGCCGCTCTGCTGGACGATCCAGTTCGGCGGGGGCGCCTGGCGCAACGAGGGCGACAGACCTTTGAGGCTCGGCTGCAGATCGACGCGGTCGCGCAAAGTTTGGCTCGTTTGTATCGACACGAATAAGCAGGGAGACAACAATGAGCGAAGCAACGATGACGATGCTCCCGCCCGAGGTGATGACCTCGGAACGACGCCCGCGCCAGCAGGCGTTGGAAGATGTTTGGTCGGTCATCGCCAAGCTCGAGATCGTTCGTGACGGCAATGCCGAAGCGGCTCTACTGCGGCGGTTGACAGCGCCGCAACGGCCCACCGTGGTAGCCTTCGTTAACCAGCATGCGCTGAACCTGGCCTGGAGCAAGCCGGAGTTCGCCTCGGCTCTTCGGCAATCGGACGTGCTGTTGCGCGATGGCGTTGGAATCGAGTGTTTTCTGCGAGCGAATGGCTGCCCCACGGGGCGCAACATGAACGGAACCGATTTCATTCCCAAGCTGGCTGCCGGCTATGCCGGGCGCCGAGTGGCACTGTTCGGAACTGCGGAGCCATGGACGGCTAAAGCGGCGGCTGTGCTGGAGCGCCTGGGATGCACCGTCGTCTCTACGCTGCACGGCTTCCATCCGGCCGACGTTTATGTGGAGACCGTCGCCGCAGTGAAGCCCGAATTGGTGCTGCTTGCCATGAGCATGCCAAAGCAAGAACAAGTCGCGGCGGGCATTGCCGGTAGCAATCGCGATCCGATCCTGATCGTCAGTGGCGGCGCAATTGCCGACTTTCTCGCCGAGCGGTTTGATCGCGCACCGAAGCTGCTGCGGCAAATTCGTCTGGAATGGCTGTACCGTTTGGCGCTTGAACCGAAGCGGCTCGCCAGCCGCTATATCACGGGGGGTGCGGCCTTCGTGTGGCGGGGAGCGGTGCTGCGGCATACGAGCACGCCTGTATTAATCCGGCTGTTGCAGGAATATGGTGCATGGAAATCTTAATGCAGCCCGGCGCAGCGCCAAGTTCGCCGTATGCAGGGCCCACGTTGTCCCGCGTCCTGGTCGTCGGCGGTAGCGGCTTCGTAGGCTCTGGCATTACCCGCGCGATCCAGGCCATGAGCGAAGTGCAGGCCATCGTGGCAAGCCGGCGAAGCCCATCGGTCCAAACGGGCGTGCAGCACCGCCGCTGCGACGCGACCGACCGGGTTGCCCTCATGGCCGCCATGGATGACGTCGACGCGGTGGTGCTCTGCATGCTCGGCTCGGCGCGCCAGATGATAGCTGCCACAAGCGCGGTGTGCGAGGCAGCACTCGCCCACCCAAAGCTGCGGCAGGTGGTGTTGATCAGCTCCATGTCGGTCTATGGACCGGTGCAGGGATTGGTGCGTGAATCCGATCCGCTGGATGGGGCGGCCCTCGGCAGCTATGGCCACGCCAAGGTGGCGTGCGAACGGATCGCAGCCGACTACATCGCGCGCGGCTGCCCGATCACGACATTACGGCCCGGTATTGTTTACGGACCCGGTGGCGAGCAATGGGTTGGTCGCCTCGGCCGCTTGCTCCGCGCCGGTCGGCTCGGCGACCTGGGCGCAATGGGTGACGGCATCTGCAACCTGGTGCTGCGAGACGATGTTGGGGCGGCCGTTGTCGCAGCCCTCAGCACCCCCGCGTCGATCGGCGCCGCGTTCAACCTGTGCGACGGTGGCTTAGGCACTTGGAACGACTACCTGGTGACACTCGGCTGTATGGCGGGATACCGCCGCATCCGGCGCATTTCGGCGTCCCGGCTGGCACTGGAAACCCGCCTCATAGCGCCTCCGCTGCATGCCTTGCGCCGAGCGCTGCCGGCTTCGGCCCGCACGCTGCTGCCTGAGACGCTATCGCCAGCATTGGCCAAGCTGTTCAGCCAAAGGCTTCGCCTATGCTCCGATAGCGCGAATACAGTGCTTGGCTTCAAACCGACGCCGCGGGCGCACGGCATCGCGCTGTCCGCGGCATGGCTCCGGCAGGCAAATAAGGCTTCACCCGACATGTTCCTGCAAAACACTCAGCAACGCGCATGATCCACGACCTAGACGAGTTCGAAGACGGAAACCCATTCTTCGCCGACATCGTGGTCATCGGCGGTGGTGTGGCCGGAATTACCCTCGCCATGAAACTCGCCGAGAACTCCCGCTCGGTGATACTGCTGGAGGCGGGCGGTACAGGGTATGAAGAAGAGTCGCAGCAGCTGTACGACGGCGAAGTTGCGGACGAAGCGTTGCATCCGGCGCCCAGGACCTATCGGCAGCGGCGGCTCGGTGGAACAAGCACGATCTGGGGCGGACGTTGCGTTCCGTTCGACACCATGGATTTTGCACAACGGCCTTGGATCGCCCATAGCGGCTGGCCGTTCGATTTAGCGGAATTGCAGCCGTTCTATGCCGAAAGCAACGCGCTTTGTGAGGCCGGGCGGTTTGCCTACACGGCGGAGCAGGCGTTTCCAGGAGGCGTGAAGCCGATCCTCAGCAGCTTCGCTGGCCAGCAATTCGACGATAACACGCTGGAACGGTTCAGTTGCCCAAGCGACTTCGGTCAGCGTTACAAGAGGCGCCTCGGGTCGGACCGCAACATTCGCACGCTGCTGCATGCCAACGTCACCAACATAAACTCCTCCCCGTCAGGGCGAGTTGATAGCGTTACCGTTAGAACCTTAAAGGGAAAGCGCTTCGAGGTTTCGGCGAGCCGCTTCGTGCTTGCGATGGGCGGGCTTGAGGTTCCGCGATTGCTGCTGTCCTCGCAGGCTGCGCAACCGGGCGCCTTCGCCGGCTCCGACTGGATCGGGCGGGGCTACATGTGCCACATCGCCGGAACCATCGGCCGCTTGCAAGTGGCCAAGGGCGTGACGGTCGAGCATGGCTACCATGTCGCTCAGGAAGGCACCTACTGCCGCCAGCGTTTCACCCTCAAGCCGCAGGCGCAGCGGGACTTGGCGGTTGGCAACTTCGTCGCCCGGCTGCATCACCCCCGCATCCCTGACCCTACGCACCAGAGCGGTTTCCTGTCCGCGATTTTCCTGGCCAAGCCGTTCATCAGCTACGAATACCGAAAGCGGCTGCATGGCGGCGACAGGGCCTCGTTGCTGACCATGCTGGCCCATGCCCGCAACATCGCGTTTGACCCGGTAAGGACGGGCGGCGTGCTGGCGCACTGGGCGTTTGCCCACACCTTGGCACAGCGCAAGTTCCCCTCGATCATCGTCAAGCCTCGCTCCGGCAAATACAGCGTGGATTTCAACGCCGAGCAGGAACCAAACCCTGACAGCCGCATTACCCTGACCCGTGAGCAGGACCGGCTCGGCATGCGCAAGCTGCGGGTGGATTGGCGGCATACCGCCAATGACATGCGCACGGTACGGCTTTCGTTGCGGGCCCTTGCGGCCGATCTTGCGGCGTCCCGGTCCGGAACGCTGCAGTTCGATGACGATGAGGTGGAGGTTTGCGCCCTGCGGGACGGTGCGTATGGCGGCCATCACATCGGCACCACCCGCATGTCTGCCTCGCCGCGCAGCGGAGTGGTGGATAGCGATTGCCGCGTGCATGGCACACCGAACTTGTACGTCGCGAGCAGCGCGGTGTTCCCCACCTCAAGCCACGCCAACCCGACGCTCACCGTGGTTGCGATGACTTTGCGGCTTGCCGAACACCTCCAAAGAATCAGCTGATACTCCTTCGTTGACACCGTAGTTTGTTGTTAGAGCGCGATTATTCGTGTATGATCGGATCGTGGATTTAGGCTCGGCCGCCGACCTGTCCGTCGTGCCGCGACGAGCTCGCGAAAGGGGTGCGCGGCAGTCGACACGATCACTGGCGGTAGACACGGTCACGCAGCAGGCGGATCGCGGAATTGTCGTTTCATCTTGAGCAAGGGTCGCTTATGAGAGATCGTTTAACGCGTGGATGGGCGGCTCTGAAGCTTAAAATCGAGGATGCTTCACAGTTGCGCAACGTCGCGATCCTAACTTTGGGGACCGTTGCGAGCCAGCTCATAACAGTCGGCGCCTCTCCTATCGTCACCCGCTACTACGATCCGGCGTCTTTCGGTGTGTTCGGGGTCTTTGCCGCTATCGTCGGCGTGGTAAGCGCTGGTGCGACACTCAAGTTAGAACAAGCGATCGTCATCGAAAAGGAGCGGCGCGACGCGCTCTTTGTGTTTGGCGCATGTTTGATTACGGCCTGCGTCATCTCGTTGCTGGCTCTTGCGGTGGCATATAGCAGTCAAGCCGCGCTGGCAGAAAGCTTTAGCCCGGAAGTTGCCAGGCTTCTGCTGCTGTATGGGCCGCCCTCGATCCTGGTTGCCGGGCTGTACAGTGGTTTGCAGTTCTGGAGCATCCGCAACAAGCGCTTCCATGGCCTGGCGGCCTACCAGGTGATGCGCTCCGGCTCGGTGATCCTGCTGCAGGTCGGCTGCGCACTGGCCATTGGTGGCGGCGCCGGGCTTGTGGTGGGGCAGCTCGCCGGTCAGGTGCTTGGGGCGCTGCTGCTGGTGGCATGTTTCCGGGCTGACCTGGTTGAGGCGGTCGCAAGCAACAAGGCCGTCTCTGCCGTCAAGCGCCGCCTGGCCGCGCACAAGGACTTTGTGCTGTTTGGCACGCCGCAGTCGGTGCTGAACGCCGTATCCGGCAACATCCCGACTTTGCTGCTGGCAAGTTGTTTTGGTGCGGCAACGTCTGGGCTGTTCTGGCTGGCCTACCGGCTTTTGATGCTGCCAAGCTTGATCCTGACGGAGAGCTTGCGCAGCGTGCTATACCAGCGCCTTGCCGAGTTGCATAACGATGGTCGCGATCTACGCCCGACCCTATGGCGGAACAGCCTGCAACTCTTCCTGCTTTGCCTACCGGTTGTGGTGATCCTGGGACTGTTCGGGCCGCTGTTGTTCAGCACGTTCTTCGGCCCGGCGTGGCGGGAGGCAGGCGTCTTTGCGCAGATCATGGCACCCGCCTGGCTGATCCAGAATGCCGTCGTTCCGTTCGCAGCAGCCGTGCCGATCCTTGGCCGGCAGAAGCAGGCGCTTTCGCTTGAAATCGGCTCCACTATCCTTCGCGCCGCCGCCATCGGCGCTGGCTTTCTGGTGGGCGACGCGTCGGTGTCCTTGGCGTGCTTCTCACTCGTCGGCATCGTTGCCAGCGTCATTCTCGTCATGCTGACAACCAGCGCTTATAGCAGGCCTGCAACCGGTCCGCTGGAGCTCATAGCCCAATGAACCCCCAAGTAGCCCACAAAAACACGCCGCCATTAATTTCCATTGTGATGCCCTGCTACAATCGCGAGCGCCTGGTCGGACGAGCGATAAAGAGTTGCCTTTCGCAGGACTATGCCAACCTCGAAGTTGTCGTAGTCGATGACGCTTCGAGTGACCAATCCGTCCAGGTAGTGATCGGCTTTGCCGATGCGCGTGTGCGGCTCATTCAACACGAAACCAATCGCGGTGTTTGCCCCGCTCGCAACACGGGAGCGGACCATGCGCGCGGCGAGTGGATCATCCTGCTCGACAGCGACGACGAGTTGTTGCCTGGGGCGGTCTCCGTCGTTGCTGAACGCATCCGTTCGGCAACACCAGATGTTGGCTGCGTCTATTTCCGCTGCCTGAAGGACGATGGTTCAATTTCCCCGGCCATCGACCACATCATCGGCAAATTGGATCACGCCGGCTACCTCGAGTATATTCAGGCGTGCACAGGTGGTTCGCGGGATTTGCTGTCATGCGTGCGACGCAATACGTTCGAGCGCGTCCGCTTTCCAAACAATCATGGCCTGGAGGATTGCTACCACCTCGATTTCAGCCTGCGATATGCATCCATCATGTCGCCAGAGGTGATCCGGCTGTACCATCAGGACGCTCCAAACAGCTTGGTCAAACGCACAGCGACATTTCACTCCTCACGGGATCGCCAGTTCGTGCGCGACCGCGGCGACAACATCGCGCTGGCCCTATCGCGACACACCCCCGCCTTACGCCGCTACGCGCCATCGTTGCTGGCCGAATACGAGTCGCGCTTACTTACCCTTCGATTGCTCGCCAATGATCGGGTCGAGGCAACTTGGGCGCTAATCCGGCTTAGCCGCTATCCATGGCAATTCCCTAAACACCTGGCCATCTTCGCCGTGGGTCTAACCGGGCCGGCTTGGCTGGAGCTGTTCCGCATTCGGAGCCGCGGCCTCCGCGAGCGGCTGTTGCGAGCTTCCCCCGCTCCAACCAGCCTCTCAACCAAGGCTTAGGGCGGCGCTAAACTCGCCGGCGCCCCGTTCGCGTGCGGCTGCGGGGGGTCAAGCCGGGGCCGCAACCGCGCGTATGCCTGCCATTGCGCTTGGCGCAGGTGCCGCTGCTGGTCCAGCGTGCCATCGGGTGATTGGCCGTCAAGCGCTCCCCACGCCCACCAGGTCGTCCCAACAGCTTCCTCACCAGCCGCAAACGCTAGTCCTCCAGTAGAGGCAAGGTCCCCGTTTGCGTAATCGACCAAGGTTCTCACCCAGGCCTGCTCGTGGGCAAGCCGCGGCCCAGCGCTATCCGGGCCCAGGCCGTCAAGGGACGCCCCCATCTCACCGATCCAAACTGGAGCAATCCTATCCTTCACAAGATAGCCCCAAGCCGCATTCATCGCCGCAATCTTCACCGGGCCAGCATCGGGAACCACCTTGCCAATCGTCGCCGGGTAATCGTGCACTGAGTAGACCACGTGCTGCGGTTCGTGCAGCGTCACAGGTTCGGTCCTGACGAAAGAGAGGTCGACCACGCCAGTCGTGAGCAACGGCATGCCGTCGAACAGCGCGCCTCTAAAACGCCCTATGCCCTCACAGATTATCAGGACGCCCGGATTGGCCTGCAAAATGGCATCGCCGGCCAGTTCGTAAATATGCTTCAGGTCGGTCGGGCCGCCATCGCCCCAGGTCGCGCCGCCGCCATGCCGCCAGGTTACGGGCGCAAAATGGGGCTCGTTGGTCAGGTCGAAGCCGACGACCGTCGGATTGTCCTTGTAACGCGCAGCAAGGGTCACCCAGTCGGCCACAAAGCGAGCCAGGTCCACCGTACCATGATCGCCGCAGCCGTCCGTCCCGTCGCTTCCAGGACCTTGGTCGAACGGCAGGCCGTTACAGGGATATGGCAGGAAGCCATTCGCGGCGGCTGGCGTTTCGTTGCCATGATGGTCCAAGATCACCTTCAGCCCAAACCGGCCGGCGTAAGCAACGATCTGGTCCATCATCGCAAGCTGGTTTGAAAGCGTCTGATCATACCAGGGATACCTGAGGCAATTGAACCCGGCACCACGCATCCCTGCGACATCGTTCGCGATACGACCTGGCGCGAAGTAGCCAATACAAGACAGTCGGACCGGCTGGCCAGATGCATCGACAATCTGGCTTCCTGATGTATGCAAAAAGCCGCTCGGCAGGAGTTTGGCGGGCTGGATCGCCTGCGGCCAAAGGGATGCTGGATCAATGGCAGCGTCATTGGCGGCCGGGCTGCTGGCAAAGCTGAACAGGCTGACCAGCAATGTCACCAGGAGAGAACTCCATTGTACGCCGTGCCGCGAACACGGTTGCATGCCTGAGTCCCTCAATATGGAGATGATTGGCTTATCGTATCACGTTGATAAATCACTTTAGCATCCCTCTGTTTACGCATGGTTTAACGGCCTACATAGGTTGTTGCGGGCATGACACGGTCGTGTTCGCTGAACATCCCCTAGCCAACGGTTTTGATTGTGTAAGGGACCGTAAATCTTCTAATAAAAAGCGATTAAACGGCCATGGCTTTTTCGATAACAGATTTGCGCGCTAGAGGCAGCAATGAGCAATAATGCTTTGGTCTTCGGGTCAAGCTGGGTCACCCGGCTTGGCATCAAGCAGGTCCTGCGACGAATTGGCCTGACCGTGCAGGCAGAGGGAGATGATTTCGCGAGCCTATCCATGAATTCGCTCGCAAAGGCGCCAAAACTGGTCATCGGCCTTGCCGTGCCGCCTTATGAGCGTAGCCGGCTGGCCGATGGCATGCGTGCCTCGCGCGCCGCCTACCCCGACGTCCCGCACGTGCTGATCTCCTCCGCGCTCACACCCGAAGCCGTCGATGACGCAATGTCCGCCGGGTCGGACGGCCTGCTGGGTCTGAATATGCCAAGCAAGCTATTGCTGAGTTCTCTCGAGCTCATCGTCCATGGTCAAAAACTCTATCCAGGCTTCCCGCAAGCAGCCGTCGTCGGCACCAATGACCCGTTGTGGTCGGCAAAGCCGTCCTACGCGAACGGTTGCACCTCGGCGGAACAGCTGGCTGTCTCAAAGGTGCAGCTACCCAGTAGCCCACCAAACCCGGCGCCAAGCGGTAGCTCCGGGTTAGCACCCTCAGAACGCGAATGGGAGATCCTTAACTTCCTCGCCATGGGCGGCTCTAACAAAGCGATTGCCCGACAACTCGGCATTGCCGAGACCACCGTCAAGGTTCACGTGAAAAGCCTGCTGCGCAAGCTACGTCTATCCAACCGCACCCAAGCGGCAGTTTGGATGCACAGTCATCAGCGGCCGGGAACCGCCGCGCCGATTGCG
>CAXTRX010000074.1:0-15228 GCA_964246785.1 uncultured Acetobacteraceae bacterium
GACACCCACAGCCTCCACCCTCAGCCCCGGAGGGACAACCTCCATAGCAACGACACGAGTGCAATTTACGAACGTTGTCAGTGCTGCATCAACCCGATATAGCCGTCTAAGAGACCAGCCTTCCAGACGAACTGGTGACTGAACTTGTATGATCGGCTATAAGCGCGCTTGCAACCTTACCGGCCGAGCCTGCGACTTGAGCATATCGCACAATTGTATTTTCGATCGGTTGGAGGCGAGCGCATCTCTCAAGTTCCATTGAAATGGTAAGTGCAGTGGTCAGCAGCCAGAGAACTGCGAATTCACTGGCTTGGAGCGCCGTTGAAAACGGCAGCCTCGCTGTTATTTCGCTTGCATCGCTGGTGGTTTACTCGCGACTTCTCTCACAGGCCGAGTTCGGCTTGTTCTCCATCATTGGCGCTCTCATTGAGCTTCTTAGCATTCTTGTCCTGATGCTGTTCCATGATGCGCTCGTGCAGCGGCGCGATGTTACCAACTTGCACTTCGACACCGCTTTCACCGTCACGATTGTCGTCAGCATAGTGATGATGATACTGTGCTGGCTTGCCGGGCCGCTTTTTCAGCGCACCACCAACCAGCCCGGCTCGAGCCAAGTTCTGACCGCGATGGGACTGATATTCCCATTCATGGCCGTCAGCGCAACTATTGCGGCCCAACAAAGGCGAGAATTCGAGTTCAAGTCGCTTGCCATCCGGTCGCTGTTCGGGCGCGTGCTTGGCGGCGTGGTCGGCATCGCCGCTGCCTTCCTCGGCGCCGGTATTTGGAGCCTGGTGCTCCAGCAACTCGTTACCACCCTGGTCGGCTCCGTCGTGCTCTGGGTCACTGGCCGACGCAGGCCACGGCTGGCGTTTGGCATGCGAGAGTTGCAGCAACTTGTCGGCTTTGGCGCCTTCTCTGTCGGAGCCTTGTTTTTATCGTTCTCGATCAAACGATTGTTCACAATCATTGCCGGGCTCGGGCTGGGCGTAACCATTGCTGGCTATCTGAACCTCAGTTTTCGCGTTGTGGACGTACTATGGGCAGTGAGTTCCACGGCTGTGTCACAAGTCTCCCTACCCATGCTATCCCACCTTCAATCAGATCCGGCACGAATGAGGCAGGCGTATAAACGTGCCACCGAGTTCGCGTGCCTTACGCTGTATCCCTGCTTCATCGGCATTGCGGTCACTGCACCCGAAATTGTGGACACCGTGTTCGGTCATCGCTGGATGCCGGCCGCACCTGCTATCGTAGCCCTGGCCTGCCTGGTGCTCGCTCAGGCCCCTCGGCTCTTCGTCTCACCAGTGTTCACAGCGATCGGCCAACCGCGCGATGTATTGATCGGCGTCGCGGCGGAACTGCTGTTCATGTTGGCCTTGCTTGGTGTCTTTGGCTTGCCAAGCCTCGGCTGGGCAGTCGGCGTCTGGCTGGCGAGCGAATGCATGCAGATACCGGTAACAACGTGGCTGCTACAGCGAGCGACGAGCTACGGCGTAAGAGATCAGTTTAGCGGGTTGCGCACGCCGTTACTGGCCTCGGCCGCCCTTGCCATTGTCGTCCTGCTCGTGCGGGGCGTGCTACCGCCCGGCTTTTCTGCGCCAGAGCGGCTGGCAGCACTGATCCCAGTTGGCGGGGTGATCTACATCAGTGCGGTCGCGCTACTGGACCGTAGCCTCGCAGCGTCTTTTCTGGGCTTTATACGGTCCGCCTTCGCTAGAGTTGAAGCACAGCAATGAGTATGACGGCCGAACCGGTTGCTACCTTAAATCTGACGAGACGCAGCCTGACGCCCGATTTATTGGCGTCAGCAGGCCAAGACGATGCAAAGGTATTCGTGGACTTCGACCATACCCTGTTCGCGTGCAATAGCACTGAGTTGTTTATCGCCAACTGCAAGCCGTCTCTGGTGGTCGCGATTATCGAGTTCGTTATCCGCCGCTGCGTACCGTGGCGGCTGACCCGGCTGCCAAACTGGTATCGTGTGCGCGACTATATCTGCTGCGCTGTCATTATCGCGCTATGTCCATGGAACATTTGGCACTGGCGTCGCGTGGCGCCGGGCTTATTTACGCAGTTCATCCACACCGACCTGGCTGCAACCTTGCGTAGGCTCGACCCAAGCAAAATCTCCATTATCAGCTTCGGTTTAGTGTTTGTCATTGGAGCTTTGCTACGCGGCAGTGAGTGGGCGTCTGCAGAGCTTGTCGCGACGCCCATGCTCGCGCCATGGCCTTACCTCTTGCGCGGCAAACTCGCTCTCGCCACCCGCCATGCCGGCGCGCCTGCCGTAGCGGCATCGACCTTCATCACCGACTCGTTGGACGATCGAGATTTATTGTCGAGGGCGAGAGTGGGCGTGCTGATCGAACCGCATGGTGAGGCCTTTCGCACGGCCGAACGGCTGTACTTGCCACTACGTTATACTGCGCGAGCCAAATACACCGCCTCCTACGTTCTCGACCAGTTCGTCCTGGTCGAGTTTGCCTTGCTGCTAATCAGCGTGTCGCGCGGGATCGACGAGCTCCTACATCATGCCCTGCGGGTGGCGTTGTTGTTTCTCTCGATCCTTTGCGTTTACGAGCTTGGCTACTTTGAAAACGACGTGATTGCGGCGCCCAAGGAGCACGCTCCGCGACTAACCCCGGCATCGTGGCGGTTCCGCGCCTACCCGATGCTGCCGAACGCCTGGATTTGGGCGCTTGTGACGGGCGTGATTGGCACCCTGCTGGCTTACCGCGACACCACTGGGCTAGCCGCGCCAGCGTTTGGCTTGCTGTTCTGGTGTGCCGCGCTCGTATCGCTGCGGCTTGCGTTCTATTGCTACAACCAGCCGAACATGCGTTTGCGATTGCACCTGTATCCCGTTCTACAGGTTCTGAAATTTTTGCCGATTTTCATTTTGTTGCCGCCGACACCGCTCGGAGCGACGCTCCTGATCTGCCAGGTGGCGACGATGTGGGCCATCTATCTGACTTATCGGCAAGGCGGTCGCGCCAAGGATGTGGAGCGCGAACTGTACCGGATGGTCATGATCCTGCTTGCCGTGGCGCTGATGTCCACCTCAAGTGCAATCGAGGCCATCGGCTGGCAGTTTCAGCTTACCATTTTAGCGCTATGGGCATGCGTTCGGATGGCGAAAGCGCCGCTGCTAAGGATGCGCAAGCGGGTTGGCTAACAGTGCCGGATCAAGAGCGTGCCATGACGAAGTCTTTTGAACGCTGGCCTTTAATCAACCCGTGAAGCCCGAGCTCGCTAGAAGTGCTCTTCATGGGCAGGCTCTGGATGTTGACCGCCGGTGAAACGAGCGACCAGAGTCTGAATGAGTCGAGGCCTGTTGAATGAGGATCGTCGAGCCTCAACAAGATACCTCTTCAGACTTCTGAAAGGTATCAACAAGGCGACCGCCCAGAGTCCAAAGACTAGTTTTTGCCTAGGCGACATATAGTTCTTTAGTATGGATGAAATATACTTGTACACAACCCGACTCATAAGCATCTCTCCCTTAAGAGCAGAGATCATAATCTGCCGCTCTAAGACAAAGAGAGTTTTTTCTCTATTGAAGTCAATAAACTTTGGCCGCAATGCTGGGATGGCCTCATTCCATGCCTTATGAAAGAGTTCAATTTCGCGAAGTAGCAAAACCGTCGTTGGTTTGCTGCCTATGCTCATGCCACCAGTGTGGACGCGATAGAAAGCCAGCGGTTCGGTCAAAGAAATTACTTCACCAATGTAAGGCATTGCAAACATAGGAGATCCATCTATTGTTCCTCGCGGGTCGTAAGTGTCAAGCGGTAACTGTTCTAGCGCCAAACGACTAAATACATTGCCGGAGGTTGGCGGACAGACGTGAGTTCCTCGTAGCCGGTCATCTCGCCTCATAGCGGCTGCGTCATATTTGGGCGGGTAGATTGGGAAAGTTGACCCGAGGCTGATGCCCTGGGCGTCGACCCCAGACAGCTGGAACTGCACCTTCGCCGGTTGTTTAGCGAGGATGGAAAGGAGCTTGGCCACAAGTCCGGGTGCCGCGATGTCATCCGCATCCAGTGTATATATATACTCCGACGCCGTCGCGCGAATACCTTCGCGGCAGGCTCCAAGCTGACCGCCATTCGGAAGGGTTACAACTTTAATGAGACTTTTGTATGCGGACAGAACTTGTTGTGAGTTATCTGTCGATCCGTCGTCTACTACAACTATCTCGTCGAATTTCGGTTCCTGAGCAAGAACGCTGTCAAGCGTCTCTGGCAGGAATCTCGCATAGTTATAATTCGGGATGACAACCGCGAGTGTGATGGAGTTCTGCATTTAGAGACCTTGTTCGCCTTGCAAAGTTAACCGATTGCAGGTTTGGCTCCAAGCGTCGCCTAAATGGCAACAGTCTGCACCTTAGAGGTGTGGCCAGAACAGCAACACATGTTTTCTGCCTTCGCATAATCAAAGTTTCACTTACCTTGAGGATAGCATGGCGGGCGCGTAATTGGTACGCTTTGATGTGAATTACCTTGACAAATTCCCCGGCGGCAAACACAACGCTGCTGCTCTAGGCTGACAGCCAAACACAAGCAGCGAGATTGTGGTGCGCGAAAAGTGACGCGGTTTCGCTGGGGCATCTTTGGAACCGGCGCCATCTCAGTGAAGTTCGTTGCCGGCCTTGCTGCCGCCCGTGATGCCGAAGTAGGCTTCATTGCATCACGCTCGCAGGCCAAGGCGCAGGCATTTGCCGCCGCGCTGCACATACCTCGTGCCATCGGCGGCTATGCCGATGCTGTCGCAGCCGGGGGCGTGGATGCCATCTACATCGCATTGCCGCCCTCTGAGCTTGCGGCGAACGCACTCCTCTGCATCAAAGCTGGTGTTCCCGTGCTGGTCGAAAAGCCATTCGCCGCCAGCGCCACCGAAGCAGCGCAGGTTGCCGCAGCCGCCCGAGTCCAATCGGTCTTTGTCATGGAGGCGATGTGGACCAGATTTCTGCCTGCCGCGCGGGCGTTGCGGGAGCAGCTCAATGTAGGTTCGCTTGGTGAAGTCCGGCTGGTGTCAGGCAATTTCGGCACTTCGCAATCGCCCGACCCCGCTAACGCCATGTTCAATCCCGCCCTTGGCGGTGGGGCAACCGCCTATCTCGCCGCCTATCCGCTGTCGCTGGCGCAATGGCTGTTTGGTTCGCCAACGCTGGTGCAAGCCATCGGACGCATTGGGCCGACCGGTGTGGATGAGGATGCCGCGTTCCAGCTGCAGTATCCCGGCTCGGTCATCGGCTCCTTTTTCGTCAGCAGTCGCTCCTGGGCACCGGACGAGTTCAACATTTCCGCGACCAACGGCCTGGTTAGCCTGAAAGGCTCTGTCGTTCGTCCCTATGGCATGACCTTGTCGCAGCAATCGCCGCTCGGCCGCGAGCAGCCGCAGCTTGGCAGGCGTGGACTGATGCGGCAACACGCCTTCGTTCATGCATTGGCTCAGCGGATCGGCAAATCCAGCCGTCATGGCGGCAAGCCGGTGAACCATTACTATGCGGGGAACGGCTACCACTATGAGGCCGACGAGGTCCGCGCCTGCATTGCGCGCGGCGACCGGGAAAGCCGAATGATGCCGCTGGACGACAGTATCGCCGTTGCTCGCACCGCCGATGAAATCCGGCACGCTATCCGAATGCAGGCAACATCACAGGTCGGGACCGAATGAAACTTGCCTTTGTAGGCTGTGGCTATGTCTTCGACATCTACATGCGCACACATTGGGCTTATCCAGAGCTCGCAATAGCCGGCATTTTCGACATCGACACTGCCCGCCTGAACACTGTGACCCGGCACTACGGCTTCCACGCCTATGCAAGCTATGACGAGCTTCTCGGTGACCCGGCGGTCGACATTGTTGTCAACCTGACCAGCATTGGTTCCCATGACGACGTCGTTAGGCGAGCGCTGAACGCTGGCAAACACGTCTATTCCGAAAAGCCGCTCACGACGGATCTCGACCGCAGCCGCGCCCTGTTCGCCGCGGCACAAGACAGGGGCCTTATCCTGACCGGCGCCCCGTGCAACCTTTACTGCGATGCCGTCAGCACACTATGGAAGGCGGTGCGAGACGGCGCCATTGGTAAACCCGCGTTGGTGTATGCCGAACTCGATGACAATCCCGCGCACCTGATGAACCTCGAAAAGATGCAGAGCCCGACCGGCGCACCCTTCCCCTATGCAGAGGAACTCCAGGAAGGTTGCACGGTGGAACACGCGGCCTATCACTTGGTCTGGATATGTGCCATGTTTGGGCCAGCGTTGGCGGTCACCGGGTTCTCCAAGATGCTGGTCGAGCATAAGACTGCGACCCCGCTTTCCCCGCCCGACACTCCGGACTTTTCCGTCGGCTGTCTGCACTTTGCCAATGGTATTGCCGCTAGGATTACGTGCAGCTGGGTGGCCCCGCGCGACCATCGGCTGCGCATAATCGGTGATGCCGGCGAAATCTGCGCGGACAACGCTTTTCACGATCAAGCACCAGTTTACCTCGAGCGTTTCTCCCGCGTGAGCCTGAGCGCCCGCAAAGCCTACACCTTGCGCACCCAGCCATTCCTGGGCCGCCTGTTTGGCGTCGGCGGTCGGAGGCTGCCGTTGGTGCGGCGCTGGAAATCTCACGCCGTCGAAGCCGAACGCGGTGTCGGCCGCTCCCTGAAACATCGGTTTGTCAGTTGGCTGCGTCGCCGGGAAATCTATGCACAAGATAAGCTTCTCGGCATCGCAGAAATGGTCCGCGCCATGCAAGAGGGGCGGCCACAGCCGATGCCGCCTGACTTCCTGCTACATCTGAACGAGCTCACCTTGCTCATTCAGCGCGCCGGGCCAAACGGTCTGGCCACCAAACCAACCACCAGCTTCACCTCATTGCAGCCACTGCACGATATGATTGCCGGCCAACGGAACTATCGTGCGAGCTATCGCCCGCGCCTGACCGAGCGAACTTTGGCCGGCATCGTGGATTCGCTACAGAAGAAATAACGAGTTCGCCGGCCGGCTACTTAGCCGATGGGGTCAAGCGGGCCGTGACAATGAGCAGGAGTGCCGGAAACAACACGAACGCCGTCTCACTGTTGCCACCGTCGGACAGCACCCAGACCAAAATTGGCGCGATCAGCGCGTTCTGTGCCCGCGTGCGGCTGCCGCTAAAAAATAATGCCAGAAACGCCATCAGTGCTGGGCCGCCATACTCTACAAAGACCTTGACCGGCGAGTTGATGTTGTAGTCATAGCTTGGGCCGTTCAGTGGGTGCTCGCCTAGCCCCGCGCCGATCCCAAAAAACCAAGTCAACGGCCACTTATCAAGAACATCGGAAGTAAACCACCATGGCGTTATGAAACGTAGGAACCCGCTTGTTCCGGGCGAATTAAACTCCTGAATGCGGTCGATCAAGAAGTCGTAGTTGTCTGGACTGATGAATGCCAGCGCACCAAGCATGATGCCACCGAAGCCTGCCGTCGCGGCCGAAATGATGATGCCTAAACTTCCTAGGCTGAACACGGCTGCGATGACGAAGCCGATGATCATCAACCATCCCGTACCGGACATTGAGGTGATAATCGCAACGCCGAACAGACAGAGATATCGCAAGCGCTGCAAGGCCAGGATTTCGATGATCAGCGCGAGCCCGGTGAACTGCGAAAACAGCGATGGTTCTAACAGGAAGAAACCATTAGATTTATTATACAGCGTGCCATTGATTGGATAGACGACGTTCCAGTTCTGTTCAACCAGCATCGCGTCAGGTACCAAGCCAGCGAAACTAAAAAGCCGCAGTCCGAGAAATTGCAGGAAAAACTCGATCAAACCGGCCACCGCAATGAAGGCCAACCAGTGGTTAACGACACGAAAAAAGCTCCGTTCGTTCACTGGAGTCGCAAAGCTCAGTGTAGCGAAGCTGCAAAGCACTAGAAACTGGATCATTGACGTCCAGCTCACCGCGCCGTAGCCGCTGGGCGCCAGCATGGCGACGCAGCTCCCCGTTAGCACGCTGAAGCATAGGAACACGAACACGAACAGCCCTCGGCGGCTAACCGTAAGCGTGCCTGCCAGGAGCGCGTAGAAGGCAATGCCCAAGCCGATCGGGGCAACACTGTCTAAATAGGAACTCCCAGACGTCACCCCGAAGCGCTGCAACAGCAGCGAGCAAGCCAGGAACATACCCGAAAAACGCAGCACCCGCTGCTGCGTCCGGACCGCCTCGTCCTCCAACACAGTCAGAGACCCGGCATTGGGCACGACAACGCTTGTTGCCGGTGAACCGCGCAGCATTATCGGGCTGCCGCTAGAACCAGACACGCAGCCTCTCCTATCGGAGCGCCATCATCGCGCCGTCAGCAGCAGGGCGCTTGCCGGCCCGAACGAAACCCGTGTTAGATCGGCCGCAAACGACCCAAGCGTTGCCTCGTTGGCCGATCGGGAGTTGATGATGAGCACGCTCGCATCCGCCCGATGCGCCACCGTCAATGCGCCAGCCCTCATGCGTAGGGAGGGCCCGCTGAGCACGACAAGGTTGTAGTCGTTACTCGCCTCTGCAAGCAGGCTTTGAAACCGCACGCCACTGAGCATCGCGTGAGCGGTCGCACTATTTTCGCAGGCCAGCAGCATGTCGAGCCCGTTGCGTGCATCACACACAACCGCATCCCGCCACATTAAATCGCCCCGCAGCACCGCGGGCAACTCCCCATGCGTGCTTCCCAACATCCTGGCAAGCGAAGGCGCCTGCAGGTCGGTCTCGATCAGGAGCGTCCGCTCACCATCGGCCGAAGCGACGCTGGCAAATGCCGCAGCGATCCGCGCCCCCTCTGGACCATCCTGACCGGAGATAAATGCCACCACGCGGGGGGCCGCCGCGTGCGCGGAGACACGGATGCGCGTCCGCAACATACGTAGCGCTTCTGCCTCGTCGCCGGTTGGATGGTTCGTGACGAGCGCCAAGAGGTTGCTGCGCGCGCCACTGCGGGCTGGCAGCGCGGCAAACACCGGCAGCCCACCGGTCGTGAAGCTCACCGGCCCTACCGCGGGTTGTTTGATGCGCCCGATCACCAGCAACAGCCCGAGCATGCCGCCGGCAAGGGCACCGAGCGCACCTGCCAACCCCTTTTTAGGGCTGGACGGGCTAGGCGGCGGTTCGGCCTGGATCAACTCCCGCACATCCAGCACCTGCGACGAGGCTGGCGCGATCGTCTGTTGGCTGCGTTGCTGCAGTTGTTGCACAAGCGCCCGGCGGTCGGCGATTTGACGCTGCAACGCATCAACGCGCGATTGCAGACTTTCCGCTTTGACGGCTTGGTCGCGCACCGTGTCCAGCTGGGCTTGCGCATCCGCCTCGTGCTGCTTCGCTACATCGAGTTGGGCGGATAGCGAACCAACGATCCGCGCATCCTCTTGCTTCACCAGCGCGCGGATGGCAGCGACGTTGGCCTGGGCATCGCGAAGCGCTGGGTAATCAGGTCCAAAGCGCGTCGTCATGTCCGCCAACCGCCGGGCGGCTGCGGCCTCCTGGTCGCGCAACCGCACAATAGTCTCCGAGGTCAATGCGCCGCTGTAATCGGCGGTCGCGCCGCTGGCCGCCAACGCGATCACCCGCTGCAACGTGGCCTCGAGTTGCGCCCGTGCCGTGCGCGTCTTAACCGCCTCTGCCGCCAGCGCCTCGAGTTCCTCCTGACCAACGCTGCCTCCCCGCAGTGTCACCAACCGGCCCTGCTCGCGCAGATCGCTCACCTGCTGTTCCAGGCGGCTGATGTCGGTATCAATCTGGCTTACCTGTTCGCCCAGCGTACTCTTGGCGGCCTCATCCGCCGTGTTGCGCTGACGGGCACGCTCAGCCTGATAGTCGCTGATGAGCGTGTTGATGAAAGCCGCCGACAGCACCGGGTCAGTCGACGTGAACCCGATGGTGATGACCAGGCTACGATTATCGTTAAAGACAGTCATCGCCTTGCTCGCCGCGGCGACCACGTTGACGAGGCCGTGGTTCGGCACGTTCGAAGGCGGCGTGCTTTCAGCCGGCAACACTTGTGTCAGCAACGCACTCGCCTGCGCCATCAGGCCTGGGGAGTTCAGCGCCGGATTAAACTCCTTGCGCTCAGCGAGGTTGAGCTGAACCACAACCTTCTCGATCAGCTGCCGTGCCAGCAAGGCCTGTTCCTCGGTGCGAACCAGCAGCATCGGGTCATTGTCGTTGGCACGCAGCGCGCCTTGCAGCTCGGGTATGGTGAAGCTCTGCCCGCCGACGGCGATCGCGCCCGAAGCGGTGTAAAGCTTTGGCAGCCTTGTGCTGATGCCCAGCGCCAGCACGCCGCCGGCGATGGCGAACAAGGCCACCAGCCATAAGCGCGCCCGCAACAGCTTCCATAACGCTTGCGCGCTAAACCGTTCCGGCGCAGTGATGACCGGTCCGACAATCGGAGAAAGCTCTCTCATCGTGCCTCCGCCAGCTTGATCAACGCTGGCCGCGGGAACAAAGACGGCACGCGCATCGCTGCCTCCGGCGGCTCGGCCGGCTGGCTTTGCTGCGCCAGGCCAAGCAACACGCCATAGGTCAACAGCTCGCGGTCTTCAATGACAACCTTGTCCTCACCGCTGACCCCACCTTGCACCCATCCGCCTGGCACAATTACGCCAGCCGCCAGCGCACGTTGCCAGCAAGCCAACGGGACCGGGCCGTTGTTCAGCTTCACCATGTCCTGGTCGGGGCTCGTACAAAGCCGGCCGTATTGATCCTGCTCAGCCGTGGCGATCGCGTGAAGACAACGGACCATCAAGCGATCATGGCCATGCGAGGTCAGCATGGTATACCGTTCGCCCATGCTGGGACTGGCTTCATCCACAAGCCGAGCCGCAGCCTGGCAAAGATCTGCTCCGGATGCCAACACGCTGCCCCGGCCTGCCATTGCCTGCATCATGCGCAAGGCCACCGACTGCGCAACGTATGGAACGCCGCCAGAGAGCGCTGCAACGTCATCGAGCGCAGCACCCTCAATATCGAAGCCAGCCTGTTTCGCCCCGGTCGCAACCATTGTCCGCACCTCATCGCGGGTAAGCAAAGGCAGCGCAACTGGAACCACGTTCCTCCGAATTGAGTCGTGTTGCCCGAGCAAGCTGTTGAGATTTTCGGCGACACCGATCAGCAGGAACACGAGCTGAGAGCCACGGTCCGACAGGTGTTTGATCGCGTCCGCAAACTGGCTACGCACGGCTGCATCTTCAATACGATCAAATTCATCCACCACGCAGACGAGGCTCTGGCAGGTCAACCGGGAGGGTAACAGCACCAAGTCGGCCAGAAACAGGCCTTCCTTCGGTAGTGCGGCCTCGCAGCCGGTTCCGCTCCGCTGCTCGGCGGAGACCACGAGCAGCGAGCCGGGCAGATCGCGCAACAGCCCGTTCATGATTTCCCGGAAGCTGCTGCCGCTATGGCAGGTATAGCGTGCGACCGCGACCCCGCGGCTACGGAGCACCTCAACAGCGGCGTTCGCCAGAGAGGTCTTGCCCCGGCCACGCTTGGAATAGAGCACAACGTGGCAGCGTTCAGCCGTCAGCGCCGCAACGATCCGGTTTAATTCAGTATGCCGCCCTGTGAGCGCGCGGCCGCTTATCTTTGGGCGTGCTGGGGTGAAAACATCCAACAGGTCATGCACAGATATGGCGGCGCCGGGAGCATTTTCGTGAACAGACGCCTGGCTCGGCAAGCGACGTTGTCGGCGCGATGCTCGTAATGTCTTAGGCCAACGCAAAACCACCCACCTTATAGCTTTGACAACTGTTAGATAAACCAATCGAGAGCAGCATGCCGGTTCTGATTTCCCGTCCTACTGCCGGGCAGTTTGATTACGCAGGTCGGTCTAGCAGCATTACTCTGTATGCCGGCGCACTCCGCTTAGCACGCGCCCTCGCGGCATATCACGGCCCCGACCGTCTTGAAAAGGATGTTGAGGTCTTTCAATGCTGACGACGTTTCCACATAGGCCACGTCTAACGAGACCCGGCCTTCGTATGAAATTTCGCTTCGCCCGCTTACTTGCCAAAGCCCGGTGATGCCGGGCCGCACGCTTAGGTAAGCGTCGTGCCCATGATAGAGCGTGTATGGCCCCAGCAACTCCGCCTCTGTAATAGGCCGCGGACCCACCAGGCTCATATCACCACACAGAACGTTCCATAGCTGGGGCAATTCGTCGAGCGACGTGGCTCGCAGCAAGCGGCCGACCCGGGACACGCGTGGATCCCGGCGCAGCTTACCAGTCGTGATCCACTCCGCTTTTAACCGATCGTCAGCCGCCAACAGGGACGAAAGAACAGTGTCTGCTCCTTGGCACATGGTGCGGAACTTGAAGCAACGGAACACCGCGCCACTACGACCAACACGGCGTTGGGCGTAGAAAACCGGCCCGTCATTCGACAGTGCAATTGTAATGATCAAGGCCAGGAGAACAGGAGCTATAAAGACAATAATAAGCAATGCGGCCACAAGGTCGAACACACGCTTGACATATGCATATATCGTAGTAGAACTGGAGGTGTAGTTTAGAAGCCGCAGTAACCGTACTTTATCTTCAGGGCCAGAACTGGTGATAAACGCCGCACTTTCTAAATCACTGTTAGCTGTTGGACAATTTAAAGCCGATTCGCTCATGAGCCTACCACGCTATCACGATAGCGAGATATTGCGCAGAGTTCAGGTTGCAGTGCAACCAAATTCTACTCTGTACATTGCTTTGCATTCAGTAGTGATTCCGTCCGCCTCCTCTCACACCAGATATTGCTCAAAACTATAGCTACTACGCCGCTTAGTGAGCAGATCTGATCGCTTTAGCGCCAGAAACTTGCAAACGTCGGCTTTGACAATACGACAGCGTGACTGTCTTGTTAGCATCATGCTATTGTATCAATCCGAAATTTTGCTATGATCTGGCTCATACCGGTCGGGTGGGCGCAACGCCAGTTTAGGATGCACTTCCGTTACACTAAACGGTTACAAGCGTTTGCAGCATTTCTAGTACGGTATCGCAAGATAATCGTAGCTCAAGCATCCTGCAGGAGGACATTAGTTTGCTCTCGCTAACAAAGATAGCCAGGCCATGTAAAACATGTCTATGCCGTAGTAGATTGCGCTCTGGTCGTATCAACGGCTCATGTTTGTAGTCTAACGGCTCTAAGATTGATTGTGGTTTATACATCTGATCCCCTATAATGTTTAGAACCTATTTGCATCTAAGTTTTTATTTGTCTCGGACGGCATTTACAAGTTATTGTGTCTACGCTAGGGCATAGGCATCAAAATGCATTGGTCATCATCAAAGCCTAAGGTGAACCAGGCGTCTCCCTCACGGAACTGCACTGCCCATGCCACACCTAAGCGGCTTAACGCTGTCCATGGGATCATCATTGCGATAGGGCTCTCCGCAATCGTTTGGATAGTCGTGGCGCTCCTAATCTGGGGTTGACAGCTTAACAGCGATCTTGAACCGACTTTCATCACGCTTCAGCTTCGGCTAGCTACGTCATGCCAGGCAGCACGCCGCCGCTTGGCTATGACTGGAGCGACGATGGATCAGCACGGTCTCGGAGCAGCGTCCCCCCTCACAGAGCGCCCTTTCGTCTCCATCATAGTGCCGACGTTGAACGAGGCAGACTATATCGGCCCATGTCTCGATACGCTCATCCAAGCTAGCTCGAGGCTTGAGCATGAAATCCTTGTCGTGGACGGCGGCAGCACTGATGCCACCAAAGAGATTGTTAGGCGGCGGTCAGCAAACAACCCTGCTATCCGGCTGCTGGACAATCCAGAGCGCCTCCAATCGGCAGCGGTCAATCTCGGCGCAGAACACGCCTCTGCACGAGCGGAAATCATCCTTCGCGCCGACGCCCATGCCTGCTATCCTGCTCATTTCGTCGCCGATTGCGTGGCCGCACTCATCTCTAGCGCAGCCGCATCGGTGGTCGTGCCCATGGCCAATCACGGCGCCACCCCGTTGCAGCGTGCCATTGCCGCCGCGCAGAGCAGCCGCTTTGGCAATGGCGGCGCGGCGCACCGGGTCGGCGCCCAGTCCCGCTTCGTTGATCACGGCCATCACGCCGCATTCAATCGCGCGAGCTTTCTCAGGCTCGGCGGCTACAATCCCCACTTCACCCACAACGAAGACGCAGAGTTCGATATACGGCTGGTCCGCGCCGGCGAGCGCATCTGGATGTGCCACACTGCCGTCGTGACGTACTTCCCGCGTAAGTCGCTGGGAGCGCTCGCCAGGCAGTATCGCCGGCACGGCGATGGGCGGGCCCGCACGCTCCTGCTTCACGGTATGGCGCCGAAGCCCCGGCAAATGGCCCCGGTCGCCGCGCTGCTGCTCTGCCTGGTCGGTCTCGCCCTTGCGCCGGTGGCCCCAGCAGTCCTTCTGCTACCAGCCGGCTACGCGGCAATCTGCGTGCTATGGGCAGGCGCCTTGAGCCTGCGCCAGCGCGACCCATGGCTACTAGCCGCAGCACCCGCCGCCATCGTCATGCACATGGGCTGGGCATACGGCTTCATCGTCCGTCAGCTGCGCGAGCGCCGCCACCGCATTACACCTCGCTCGTCTGATCCAGGCCTTCAGGAAGCAGCCCGGTAGCAGGCCCCGCATGAGCACCCTGCTCGGCGTCTACGCCGGTAACGACTCACCTGCCGTGAGCGCCTTCGAGGCCTGGTTGGGGCGACGGGTCGACTTCATTACGGTCTTCACCGGCGAGACCTCGTGGGAGGATTTTAGCCACGGCCCCGCCTATGAGGCCGACTTGCTGGGCGCCCTTGACCGCCCGCTGAACTGGTCCGTCCCGCTCATCACCGCCGGGGCAACGCTGCAGCAAGCAGCCAGCGGCGCCTACAACGAACACTATATCCGGGCAGCGAGAACCATCGAACAGCGCTGCAGCGAGCCAGTGATCTATGTGCGCACCGGCTGGGAACAGAACGGCAACTGGATGAAGTGGGCCGCCAAAGGCCGGGAAACACAGTATGTCGGTGCGTTTCAGAGTTTCGTGACCTGCTTTCGCGCCGTCTCCCCACGCTTCAAGCTGGTCTGGTGCCCAAATATTGGTCAAAACAACCCAGCACTGAGTTACCCCGGCGACTTCTTCGTCGACGTGATCGGGTTGGACGTCTATCACCAGCCGCAATGGGACCCGGCGGACCCGGTAGCTGCCTGGACTTACATGGTAACCAGGCGTTACGGCCTACAATGGCAT
>CAXTRX010000075.1:0-15220 GCA_964246785.1 uncultured Acetobacteraceae bacterium
AACAGAAGCAGCAGGACGATGATCACCAGGCTTGCAATACCCGTGCGATGGCGGCGAAAGCGGCGCCAACGCAGCGCCCAGGGTGAAACGGCCCGGTCGGTGCCAGGACGGGGGGAAGCGGGGCGGACGGGGGCGAAGCTGCCTTCCGGGCTCATAGCGCGATCCTCGGGTCGAGCCAGGCATAGGCGAGGTCGGTCGCCAGGTTGCTCAGCAGCGTCACCAGGGTGGCAAACAGGAGCCCGGTCAGCGCGAGGTTGAAGTCGTTGCCGAGGATGGCGTCGTAGATCATCTTGCCCATGCCGGGCTGGGCGAACATGGTCTCGGTGATCAGCGCGCCGCTGAACAAGGTGCCGAAGCTTAAGCCCATCACCGTGACCACGGGGATCAGGGCGTTGCGCAGGGCGTGCACGCTCACCACCCGGCCCTCTCCGACGCCTTTGGCCCGCGCGGTGCGGATGTGGTCCATGCGCATGGTCTCGATCATGGAGGCGCGCACGAAGCGGGTGAACTGCCCCGTGCTGGCCAAAGCGAGCGTGCTTACGGGCATCGCCAGGTGCCGGAGTTGGTCGGTGAGGTCGCCATTGCCCACCGTGCTGATGCCGCTGGCGGGCAGCCAATGCAGCCGCACGGCAAACACCAGGATCATCACCAAAGCGAGCCAGAAGATCGGTACGGAAATGCCGGCGAAGGCGAACAGGCTGACGATGCTGTCGATGACGCCGCCGGGCCGCAGCGCTGCAACCACGCCAAGCAGAAAGGCCACCACCACCGAGAGCACGAAGGCAGCCAGCATCAGCTTGCAGGTTTGCGCCAAAGCGGGGACCAGCACCTGCATCACGGGCTGCGCATGGGTGCGGGAGAACCCGAAATCGCCCTGCAGTGCTGCCGCCAGCCAATGCCAATAGCGGAGCAGGATGGGCTGATCCAGGCCGTAGATGGCGCGCAGATGGGCCACCACCTCGGGCGTGGCGCCGGGGTTGGACGAGATCATGACGTCGATCGGGTCGCCGGGCATGAGGCCGATCAGGCTGTAGATGACGAAGGACATCACCAGCAGCACGATCAGCGCCTGCAGGCTGCGCTGGAGGATGAAGCGGGTCATGCCCGGAAGTGGCAGGCGGCCAGCTGCCCTGCCCTTCCAGGCGATGCTTCGAGCGCCGGCGCCACCTCGCGGCACACCGCCTGCGCCTTTGGGCAGCGCGGATGGAACACGCAGCCCGGCGGTGGCGCCAGCGGGCTTGGCATCTCGCCGCGGATCGCCGCGCCACGTTGGCGGCGCCGGCCGATGCGCGGCACCGCCGCGAGCAGCGCCTCCGTGTAGGGGTGGGACGGGGTGGCGAACAGCGCCTCGCGCGGCGCCAGCTCCACCAGCCGCCCCAGGTAGAGCACCGCCACCCGGTCGGCCAGGTGGTTCACCACCGCCAGGTCGTGGCTGATGAACAGGTAGGCCAGGCTGCGCTCCTGCTGCAAAGCGCGCATCAGGTTCAGGACCTGGCTTTGGATTGAGACGTCCAGCGCGGAGAGCGGCTCGTCGGCCACGATCAGCGTCGGCTGCGGGGCGAGCGCGCGGGCGATGGCGACGCGCTGGCGCTGGCCGCCGGAGAACTCATGCGGATAGCGGTTCAGCGCGTCCCGGGGCAGGCCCACCTGCTCCACGAGGTCGGCCGCCCGCTCGCGGCGCTCGGCAGGGGTGCCGATCCCGGCGATGCGCAGCGGTTCGGCGATGATGGCGGAGACGGGCATGCGCGGGTCGAGCGCGCCAAACGGGTCCTGGAACACGATTTGGATGGCGCGGGCGGTTTGCTTGCGGTCCGCTGGCTGGCCACGGAAGCGCATGCTGCCGGCGGTGGCCACCTGCAGCCCGGCGACGACATTGCCCAACGTGCTCTTGCCGCTGCCGCTTTCCCCCACCAGCGCCAGGGTCTCGCCCTCGGCAATGTCGAAGGAGACGTCTTCCACCGCGCGGAGGGTCTGGCGGCGGACGGGGAAGTGGACGTGGATGCCGCTGAGGGAGACCAGCGGGGTCATGCTGCCACTTTCCCCTCACCCCGGCCCTCTCCCGCAGGCGGGAGAGGGAGAAGATTAGCGCGAGGCGTGAACTGATGCATACTATGGCAATGCGGACGATAAGCCCCCATGCCCGGCCGCTGAGGCGTGCGATGACGGACGCGGAGCGCGCCATCTGGTTCGCTGTGCGGGATCGTCGGCTGGACGGCTTCAAGTTCCGCCGCCAAGTGACGATCGGGCCATACATCGTTGACTTCGCCTGCGCCGAGGCCGCGCTGATCGTCGAAATAGACGGTGGCCAGCACAACGACGACATTGATCGATACCGAACAACGCGGCTGCAGGATGCCGGCTACCGCATCCTCCGCTTCTGGAACAACGATGTGCACGACAATCTCACGGGCGTCCTGGAGACGCTGCGGGCCCACTTGCCTCCCTCTCCCGCGGGCGGGAGAGGGTCGGGGTGAGGGTGCGACACTCACATCCGCACCTTGAAACACGCCACCCAATGCTCCGGCGCCACCTCCTCCAGTGGCGGCTCGGCGCGGCGGCATCCCGCGTCCCCGCGTTCGCAGCGCTCGGCAAACCGGCAGCCAGCGAACCCGGCGTCCAGGTTCGGCACGCCGCCGGGGATCACCGGCAAGTCCGCCGCCCGCCGCGCCGGGTCGGGCAACGTCGCGATCAGGCCCAGCGTGTAGGGATGCAGCGGGTCGCCAAACAGCGCGGCGGCTGGCGCCCGCTCCACCACCCGGCCGGCGTACATCACGATGATCTCGTGCGCGACCTCGCTCACCACGGCCAGGTTGTGGCTGATGAACTGGATTGCGGTGCCGATCTCCTCCTGCAAACCCAGCATCAGGTCGAGGATCTGCGCCTGGATGGTCACGTCGAGCGCCGTGGTGGGCTCGTCGGCAATCAGCAGCGCCGGGCGGCAGGCGAGCGCCATGGCGATCATCGCGCGCTGCCGCATCCCGCCCGACAACTGGTGCGGATAAGCCGCCGCGCGCTCCCGGGGCGAGGTGATGCCCACATCAGCCAGCAGCTCGACCGCACGCGCTCCAGCCTGCTTCCAGCTCAGAGCGCGATGCAGCACCATCACCTCGGCAATCTGGCGCCCCACCGTCATGACCGGGTTGAGCGCGGTCATCGGCTCCTGGAACACCATCGCCACGCGCTCGCCACGCAGCTTGCGCCAAACTGCGGCGGGTTGGCCCAGCATCTCCCGGCCCTCGACGCGCACCGAGCCACGCGCACGGCCCGGCCCTGGCACCAGGCCCATCACTGCCAGCGCCGTCATGGATTTGCCGCAGCCGCTCTCCCCCACCACGCCCAAGGTGCGGCCCGGCGCCACGCGGAAGCCGACACCGGCCACCACCTCGCGCATGCCCCCGGCGGCTGGAAAGGCGACGGATAGGTCCTCGACCGCCAAGACGTCAGTCATCGGCGCTCCAGGTCTCCGCCCATAGGCTCGATGGCGCGTTGGTGCCGGTGGGCGTGACACCATGCAGCCAGAGCGGCAGCACATGGGCGTCTGCGCCAAAATACAGTGGCAGTACAGGAAGCTGGCTGGCGTAAATCCGCTGCATATCCGCCCAAAGCGGCTTGCGGGCGGTGAAATCCAGCGCTCGCTCCATGGCGTCGATATCGGCATCCATCTTGGCGTCGTGCCAACCGGTGTAGTTGGTGCCGCCCCAGTTGTTGGCCGCAGTCGGGATCTGCCCGCTCGACAACACCTGGCGTGGCGAACTCTCCACCGCGCCGCTCCAGCCGAACATCGCCAGCCCGGTGAATGCGCGCTGCTTCAGCGTTTGCCCGAACAGGGTGCGTGGGGGCTCGTTGTGGATGGTGACCTCGATGCCGATGTCGCGCCACTGGCTCTGCATGACCTGCTGCTGCAATTCCCGTGCCCGCACCCCCGTGCTGGTGGTGAACGCCAGGCTCAGCCGCTGGCCGGCGGCGTTGCGGCAAATCCCATCTGGCGCGGGGTGCCAGCCTGCCTCGGCCAGCAGCGCCCGCGCACGCGCCGGGTCGTACGGATAGCTTGGAACGTCGGGCGTGTATTGCGGCTCGAGCGGGCCGACGAAGCTGTTGGCCACCGGCACTTGGCCGCCCATCAGCCGGTCCACGATGGCCTTGCGGTCGACACCCAGCAGCAGCGCCTGCCGCACCCTCGTGTCGGCCAGGATGGGGTTATCGAGCTGTAGGTCGATATGGGTGTATGACAGGTTGGGCTGGAACAGGTAGCGGAAGCGCTGCGGATACTGATGCTGCAGCACCAGCACCTGGTCCAGGGTGAGCGCCACGCCCTCGCCTGGCGCCATCTCGACATCGCCTGACAACAGGTTGGCCTGCAGCGCCGCGGTGTTGCCAATGGTCTTGATCACGACCTGGTCGAAATACGGCCGCTGCCCGGTCCAGTGCTCGTTGCGGTCCAGCACAAGGTCGCTGCCAGTGTCGACCCGGCTGACGCGATACGGCCCGTTATAGAGGCCGGGGTTGGTGGGGTCGCGATTGTAGTGGCTGGCGTCGATGTAGCCGGCCGGGCCGGTTGCGGCGGCATATACCGGCTGTTCTAAATGTGCTGGAAGAAGCTCGGCCAAGGCGTTGTATCGATAGTAGGGTTCGGTGAAGTGGAGCACGGCAGTTTGCGGGTCCGTTACGTCCACGCGGCTCACTCGGGTCCAGAACTTGGTTTCGGCAAAGCCGCTGTTGGGGTCCCGTCCAACCTGCGCGGTGAACGCCAAGTCGGCGGCGCCCAGAGGTGCACTGTCTGCCCAGGTCAGCCCCGGCTTGAAGTGGAATGTGACCGCCATGCCGTCGCCTTCGAGCTTGGCGCCCCCGTTCTCGATCGTGGGGAGATTGGTGCAGAGCAGGCAGATGAGCTGGTGGTTGGCGTCGTAGGTGGTGACCGGGCGGTCGGCGAAACCCAGCGCGTAGGCTTTGATCAGCTCCGGGTCGATGCTGGGATGCAAGGTCGAGGGGAACGAGGCGACGCCGAGGGTGAGGGTGCGGTGGGGTTGGGCCTGGACGGGGAGCGCGAGGCAGGCGAGTACAACCACCTTGAGTGCCTTCTCCCTCTGGGAGAGGGTTAGGGTAACGGGCCGACATGCGGTGCTTGCCAGCTTTTTCCACGCGGCGGCAGCCCTCACCCCGGCCCTCTTCCAGAAGGAGAGGGAGAAGAAAGGCGACAATTGGCAATCAAGCAGGATGCCAGTTCTCGGACCAGTCGCAGGACATGTCACCCTGCCCGGTCGGCACGTAGCCGCGCAGCCAGGTGGGCGTCACATGCGGCTCGGCGCGGAAGAACAGCGGCAGCACGGGCACGGCATCGGCATAGATCCGCTGCATGTCGGCCCAGATCGCCTTCTGTTTCGCCGGGTCCAGCTCGCCCTCGGCGGCAGTGATGTCGGCGTCCATCTTTGGGTCGCTGAAGCCGGGCGTGTTGGAGCCGCCATAGTTGTTGGCCTCGCTCGGGATCGACGCTGTGGCCAGCGTGCGGAACGGCGTCTCCGTCACATTGCTGCTCCAGCCATACATCACCATGCCCGTGTAGCTGCGATGCTTCATGGTGTCGCCAAACAAGGTGCGGGCGGGCTCGTTCTTGATCGTCACCTCGACGCAAGCGTTCTTCCAGTTTGACTGCAGCACCTGCTCCTGCAGCTCGCGCAGGCGGTTGCCGGCAGTGGTGCCGATTTCGAACGACAGCCGCTCCCCCGCGGGATTGCGGCAGATACCATCCGGGCTCGGCGTCCATCCCGCCTGGGCGAGCAAGGCCTTGGCACCCGCCGGGTCGTATTTCACCACTGGGATATCCGGGTCGTAATACGGGCTCAGCGGGTTCACCCAGGTGGCGGCCACCGGCTGCTTGCCTTGGAATAGCCGCGCCACCATGGTCTGCCGGTCGGTCGCCATCAGCAGCGCACGGCGCACCCGCACATCCTGGAGCAGCGGGTTCTCGCGCTTGAGGTCGACGTGCTCGTACGTCAGGCTAGGCTTGAACTCGTAGTGGAACTCGTCCGGGTGCGACTTCTGCAAGGCCAGCGCCTGGTCAATGGTTAGCCCGATGCTCTCGCCCGCCACCATGTCCACATCGCCCGAAAGCAGGTTTGCCTGCAGCGCCGCCGTGTTCTCGATGTGGCGCAGCACGATGCGCTTGAACCCTGGCTTGGTGCCAGCCCAATGCGGGTTGGGCTCCAGGATGATCTGGTTGCCGCTGTCATAGCCGGTGATCATGTAGGGGCCGTCATACAGCCCGGGGTTGACCGGGGCGCGGTTGTAGCCGGTGCCGTTGATGTAGGCGCCGGGGCTGTCATCCTTCGCCACCACTGCGCCTTCGATGTGCTCGGGCAGGATTTGGTCCCACTGGTTGTAGTCGGCGCGGACCCGGCCGAGATGCAGCACGGCGGTGTGGTCATCCACCACGTCCACGGCGGTGGCGCGGTTCCAGGGGTTGTTGTTGGAGAAGCCGCTGGCCGGATTGGACCCCAAATGCCAGGTGAACGCGATGTCTTTGGCGGTCACCGGCTGCCCGTCGCCCCATTGCAGGTCCGGTTTGAGCTTGATGGTGACGGCCAGGCCCTTGCTGCCGTCCGGCCGGTCCTCGATCTTGGCCAGGCCGTTGTCCAGCGTGGGCAGCTCGGTGCAGAGCAGGCAGGTGTTCTTCCAGCTCGCGTCGAACGCCGTGATCTGGCGGACCGCAAAGCCCGCCGCATAGGCCTTCACCACCTCGGCATCAATGTCGGGATGCAGCGAGGAAGGAAATTGGGCGATGCCGATGGTAAGCGTGTCGTGCGCTGGCGCGGCCCGGGCGAGCCCGGCAGCGGCAAGAAGCATGGCGAAGGCGCTGCGTATGATCATGGCAAGCTCGTGCTCAAGGGGCACAGGGATTAAGCGGGCGCCGTGCCCTGCCGTCAACGCATCGCCCTGATATGGCCACAAAGCCTGCCATTTGCTGCCACCATCGCGCATCAGGCTACCGCCTAGGATCAAGGAGGTCCGTCATGCGCAAAGTCCTTTTCAGCCTCACGCTTCTTACCGGCATCGCTGCTGCGGGAGCAGCTTTTGCCCAGCCTGTCTGGGTGCAGGCGCCTCCGCCAGGCTATGGTTATGGCGGCGGTTATGCTCGGGTCGACGATTGGCGCGCCCGCGAATGGCGCCACCACGAGTGGGAGCGGCATCACCGGTGGGAGGAGTGGCACCACGATCACGGTTGGCGCGGCGGCGACCGCTAGAAACGGCAGCGGCGCGGGGCCACCTCCCGCGCCGTGTGCACCGTGATCACGCTGCTGCGTCCCGGCGATGCCTGGCCGCTGTTGTTTGCAGCCAACCGGGACGAGCGGCTCGACCGCCAATGGGACGCTCCGGCCGCGCATTGGCCAGACTATCCCGACGCCGTGGGCGGCAGGGACCGTTCCGGGGGCGGGACTTGGATGGCAGTCGGCACCGCCGGGGTGGTAGCCGCGGTGCTCAACCGGCCCGGCAGCCTTGGACCAATGCCGGGAAAGCGCAGCCGCGGCGTGCTCCCGCTCTTGGCGACCCAGCATAGCAGCGCCCGCGCAGCAGCGACGGCCATTGCCGAACTGGACGGCAGCGCATTCCGCAGCTTCAACCTGGTTGTCGCCGACCGCAGCTCGGTTTGGTTCGTCCGCAACGAGGACAGTGGCAAGCGCACCATAAGCGTGCTGCCGCGTGGCCTGCACATGGTCACCGCGCATGACCCGGACGATTTTGCCAGCCCCCGCATCGCCCGCCACTGGCCGCGGTTCCAGGCGGCACCTTGGCCGAAGCCGCCGGACTGGGGCGCTTGGCCGGCCCTGCTGGCGGACGCAGCGCCTCCCCGCGACGCCGCGCTGACGGTTCCGCCCACGGATGGCTTCGGCACGGTCTGCGCCTCGCTGTTGGCCATTTCAGCCGCGGGCGAGGTGAGCTGGTGCTTTGCGGCAGGGCCTGCCGGGCAGGCGGGCTTCACTCCCGTCCAACTGCCCGCCGCCGCCGCGGGTGGCGGGGGGGCTCACCGGCTGCTATAGGGTGGCGACGAGACGAGGATTTAGCGAATGGCCCGGCGCCGGCAGCTTTATGAGGGCAAGGCAAAGGTCCTGTTTGAAGGGCCAGAGCCGGGAACTCTGGTGCAATACTTCAAGGACGACGCAACCGCGGGCAATGGCGCCAAGAAGGGTGTCATCACGGGCAAAGGTGTTCTGAACAACCGCATCAGCGAGTATCTGATGACTCGGCTTGGCGAGATCGGCGTGCCAACCCACTTCGTGCGTCGGTTGAACATGCGCGAGCAACTCATTCGCGAGGTTGAGATTATCCCGTTGGAGATCGTGGTGCGCAACGTGGCCGCCGGGTCGCTGTCGACGCGGCTTGGCATCCCTGAAGGCACCCGGCTGCCCCGTTCAATCATCGAGTACTACTATAAGAACGATGCTTTGAACGACCCGATGGTGGCCGAGGAGCACATCACCGCCTTCGGCTGGGCCAACACCGCCGATATGGACGACATCGTGGCCCTCACGCTGCGGGTCAACGACTTCCTGACCGGCCTCTTTCTTGGCGTGGGTATCACGCTGGTGGACTTCAAGCTCGAATTTGGCCGGTTATGGGAGGACGAGGACATGCGCATCGTCCTGGCCGACGAAATCAGCCCTGACAATTGCCGGCTGTGGGACTCCAAAACCAACGAAAAGATGGACAAGGATCGGTTTCGCCGTGACCTGGGCCGGGTGGAAGAAGCCTACCAGGAGGTCGCCCGGCGGCTTGGCATCCTTCCTGAAGCAGGCGTGCGGGACCTTAAAGGGCCAGAGGGCATCCAGTGAAGGCGGTTGTCACCGTCATGTTGAAGGATGGCGTGCTCGACCCACAGGGCCGCGCCATCGGCCACGCGCTCAACAGCCTGGGGTTCGTTGGCGTCGGCGAGGTGCGAGCTGGCAAGGTGATCGAGCTTGACCTCACCGAGACAGATGCCAGCCGTGCCAAAGCAGCCGCTGAGGACATGGCGCGCAGACTTCTGGCCAACTTGGTCATTGAGAGCTTCAAGGTGGACATTTGCGCGCCAACCAAGCGGCCGGTCAGGAAAGCGCGTGGAATTGCGCGCCCGGCGCCCAGCGCGAGCTAAAGGGCGGCGCTAGTGCACAAGAGCGGCAACCATCTCGTGCTGCGTGATGGCTGCGACTGCCAGGTTGCGATCCTCAGCCAACGCCATCGGCGAGCCGTCGGCACCGTGGATGGCGAACATCGTCGTGCCATTGAGATAGATGGGCTTCACATAAGCCACCTGGGACAGGCCAAGACGCTGTAGCTGCTCGGTTGTGATCGCGTGAACGTCAACCGGAATACGCTTGTCTGCGGGTGTCAACTCTGTACTGTCACTCATCATCGCGCTCCTCAAACCGGCTCCCGCATCGGCAAGCACGGCAATGCATTTCTATCTGGCTAGGCCTTGTCACTCTTCGACTGTACGAAACGCTGTTCCGCATCAACCACCCGCGACGCGCCGGATTTGGTAATCGGTATCGTCTTGACACGGGTCTCCGGCAAAGGACGTGCCAGTTCGATATGGAGCAAACCATTGTCGAGCCAAGCGCATTTCACCTCGATCCCCTCTGCCATGACGAAGGCACGCTGGAACTGCCGAGCCGCAATCCCACGATGGAGAAACACCCGGCCCTGCGTGTCGTCATTCTGACGCCCACGTATGACTAATTGGTTGTCTTCCTGGGTAATCTGCAGGTCATCCATCGTGAATCCCGCAACGGCAAGCGTGATTCGCAACGTCGTCCCGCTTACCTGCTCTATATTATAGGGCGGATATCCGTCGGATGAGGATTTTGCAGCGCGTTCCAGCATCTGCTCGAGCTGGTCGAAACCCACAAAAAGCGGGGATGTGAACAGGCGAGTTGAAGACATGAGACGCCCCCTCCGTCGAGCGAGACAACCATTGGGACCCAAACGGCATCCCAACAGCACATAAGTGGAACAAGCCTAGGCTGGTTGCAAGGGGCTTGGTTGCAAGAGGGTCGCTTGCAAGCGGGAGTCATTGATAGCGAGCAGCACGGCCGCTAAATCCTGGCCGCTATGGCCGACCCTATGCCCCTGCCGATCTTGATCTCACCCCACCCGTCGTTGCGCGCCAAGGCCCGCAGCGTTGCCCCCGAGGATGCGGACGCCGTGCGCGACATGGTGCCGCGCATGTTCCGGACCATGTACGACGCACCCGGCATTGGCCTGGCGGCGCCGCAAGTGGGCGTCGGGCTGCGTGTCGTGGTGGTCGACCTCATGCCGGACAACCAGCCGCGCCCGACCACACTGATCAACCCGCTGATCGTGGCCGTCAGTGACGAGTGGGCAACGCGCGAAGAGGGCTGCCTATCAGTCCCCGGCCAATATGCCGACGTGTCCCGCCCGGCGCGGGTGACCGTGCGGTTCCAGGATGAGACCGGCGCCCGTGCCGAGATCACCGCCGATGGCTTGCTGGCAGCCTGCCTGCAGCACGAATTGGACCATCTTGATGGAGTGCTGTTTGTTGATCATCTGTCCGCCCTGAAGCGCAACATGCTGCTGCGGCGGCTGGCCAAGGAAATGAAGCAAAAGGCGGCTGGCTGATGCGCCTGGCCTTCATGGGTAGCCCGGGCTTCTCCGTTCCTGCCTTGCGCGCCCTGCACGGCGCCGGGCACGAGATCGCCGCCGTCTACACCCAACCGCCGCGGCCCGCTGGCCGCGGTCAATCGGTCAGCCGCTCGGCGGTGCACGAGGCAGCAGCGTCGTTGGGCTTGCATGTGCGCACCCCGGCGTCGTTAAAGCGGCAGCCGGCGGCGCAGGCCGAGTTCGCAGCGCTCGATCTCGACACTGCCGTGGTAGCGGCCTACGGGCTGATCCTGCCGCTGGCCATGCTCGCAGCGCCCCGGCGCGGTTGCCTCAACATCCACGCCAGTCTGCTGCCGCGTTGGCGGGGAGCGGCGCCCATCCAAGCTGCGCTGCTTGCTGGCGACGCAGAAAGCGGCGTTACAATCATGCAGATGGATGCCGGGCTCGACACCGGGCCCACCTTGCTGCACGCCGCGGTGCCGATTGGGCCACGCGGCACCGCTGCCGAGCTGCATGATGCCCTGGCCGTGCTGGGTGCCGAACTGATCCTGCGCGCCTTGGAGCGATGGCCCGCCGCAACGCCACAGCCGGCCGAGGGCGCGACCTACGCCGCCAAGCTCTCCCGCGCCGATGGCGAGCTGGTTTGGCGCTTGCCTGCCTTAGTACTGGACCGGCAGGTTCGCGCGCTCAATCCATGGCCGGGCACGTGGTGCCGTATCCTTGGCGAGGTGCTCAAAGTGCTGGCGGCGGAGCCCGCCACTGGCGAGGGCGAACCCGGCACGGTTCTGCGCGGCCTGGTGGTGGCGTGCGGCGAAGGCGCCCTGCGGCTGCTCCGCGTCCAGCGCGCCGGCCGTTCGGCAATGGCCGCCGAAGACTACCTGCGCGGCTCGCCCGTTGCCGCCGGAACACTGCTCGGGGCGTGAGCCGGTTCATCGCCCTACTATTAGAGTACGATGGAACCGCTTTTGCCGGTTGGCAGATGCAGCAATCTGGTATCCACACCGTGCAGCAGGTGCTGGAGACGGCGGCGGCCAAGCTTGCCGGCGCTCCGGCAGCCAGCGTCGTTGCCGGGCGAACCGATGCGGGCGTGCATGCCGCCGGGCAGGTCGCCATGCTGCCGCTGCCTGCCCATCTCGAGCCTGAGCGGATCCGTGAGGCGCTGAACTTCCATTTGAAGCCGCACCCAGTGGTGGTGCTTCGCGCCGCCGTGGCGCCCGATGGCTGGAACCCCCGGTTTTCCGCGACCCGGCGCTGCTACGAATACCGCATCCTCAATCGCCGCGCCCGCCCCGCCTTGGACACTGGCCGGGTCTGGCACCTGCCTCAGGCCCTGGATGCTGATGCTATGGCCGCCGGCGCCGGGCATTTGCTAGGCCGCCACGACTTCACCTCGTTCCGCGCGGCCGCCTGCCAGGCCAACAGCCCGCTGCGCACGTTGGACCGGCTCGACGTGGTTCGCGAGGGCGATATACTCCGCGTTTTGGCTGAAGCGCGTTCGTTCCTGCACCATCAAGTCCGCAACATGGTTGGAACTTTGGCCCAGGTGGGCAGCGGGCGATGGCCGCCGGCCGCCGTTGCCGCCGCGCTGGCGGCCTGCAATCGAGGTGCTGCGGGTCCGACAGCACCCGCCGCTGGGCTATGCCTCATGTCGGTGCACTACGATGGCGGCGGGCCGTTCAACAGGTAATCAGCCACTTGCGGCAGGATGATCAGCGCGCCTGTGAGCAAGTTCACGGCGGCAACCAAGCCGGCGGCCTGCCATCTCGAAATCTGCAGCGCATGCCGGGCCAAGAACCAGTTGAGCCATAGCCCATAGGCAAAGGTGGCCAGCAATGCCGCCAATTCGGCCGCGTCGCCGCTTAGTCCCGCCGCCATCAGCAGCGTCATCAGCATCAACATGCCGACCAGCACCACGGGAGCAGCCCACTGGCACCAGCAAAAAGCGGCGGCAAAGCGGGGCCATTGCGCCCGTCTCCCCAACCAGCGGGCTCCTTCAAAGGACAGCACGAGCGGCGCCAACAGACCGATTGAAATCGCAGCCACGTTCGTCAGGCCGCTCAAGCCGCCGCCAGCCACCCCCAGGAAGGCGCCGACGATGAGAAAGGCCGCAATCGGCGCCAGGGCCGCCAGCACTGCCTCAGCGGACGCGCCGAATTGGCCCATCCCGTCCGCCCGCCCGCGGACCACCAGCAAGATGCCGCGCAAGACATTGCGCTGCGGGTCGGCCCGTTGTGGACCGGGTGCCATCATGCGGCCGCACTGGCAAGTCGCCAACGCGGGCAGTGAGGTTGCAGCTTGGCCATGGCTTAGTCGCGCAGCAGCTCGTTGATCGACGTTTTTGCGCGGGTCTGTGCATCCACCCGCTTGACGATTACGGCGCAATACAGCGAGGGACCTGGTGTGCCATCTGGCAGCGGCCGGCCGGGCAGGTTGCCCGGCACCACGACTGAGAATGGCGGCACCTGGCCGATGAACACCTCACCCGTCGCACGATCGATGATGCGGGTGGACGCACTGAGGAACACTCCCATCGATAGCACGCTGCCCTGGCCCACGATGACGCCTTCTGCCACCTCGGAGCGAGCGCCGATGAAGCAATCATCTTCGATCACGACCGGCTTGGCCTGGAGCGGTTCCAGCACCCCGCCAATGCCTGCACCGCCCGAGATATGGCAGCGCTGGCCGATTTGCGCGCAGGATCCTACGGTAACCCAGGTGTCGACCATGGTGTTTGCGCCGACGTAAGCGCCGACATTCACAAAGCTTGGCATCAGCACGACGCCCGGCGCGATAAAGGCGGAGCGGCGCACCACGGCACCCGGAACCAGGCGAAAGCCGGCCTCGCGAAAGCGGTTGGCGCCCCAGCCTTGCGTCTTCAGCGGCACCTTGTCCCAGGCGCCATCCGCCATGAGGCCAGACTCGTTGAGGCGGAACGATAGCAAGACCGCCTTTTTCAGCCACTCCTGCGTAGCCCAGCCCCCGGGCGCGTCCGCATCAGGGGTTGCTACCCTCACCTGCCCGCAATCCAAAGCCTGCAGCACTGCCTCCACTACCTCGCGCGCCTCGCCTGCGGCGGTCGTGGAGAGCGCCTCCCGCTGCTCCCAAAGTTCGTCGATACGCTGGCGCAGGCTGGTCATGTCCATAGCGGCACCTTGGTCTGGCGGTCGGCGGCGGACCATGCGCAGGCGGCTGGATACGTGTCAAACCTGCCGGGCAAAATGGCAGCAGACCGCGTCAAACGCACTCAGCACTAACTCTCTTTTAACCTCGCCGATCTATGAGGGAGGAGCAACGAACTAGGCGGATCGATGGATGAACGAGTCGGCGGGAAGCCTGGTTAGCTCTGAGGCAACATCTCAGGTTGGGGCCCAGGGTCGAGCAGGGGAGGCACGTCGGGGGGCTGACCTGCTGCGGGCTGCATTGCTGGATAGCCGTCAGCGTTGGCGCGATTTGGTGTCGCTTGCGTCGGACTTGGCGTTCGAGACCGACGTGGAAGGCCGGCTGGTGTTTCTGTCCCCCGAGGTGGTGCTTGGTTGGCCAGTGGGTGCACTGTTGGGTCAGCCGGCAAGCATGTTGCTCCTCGAACCGGTGGACGGACTCAATCCCTTTGCCCTTGCGCCGGCTTTTCGCAATCGCCGCGTCCGGTTGCGCCAGGCGGATGGTGAGATCGCTTGCCTGGATTTCTCCGCCGCACCAATGCTGGAAGGCACCACGCTCTGCGGCATGCGTGGGGTCGCCCACAACGTCACCGCGATGGACGTGGCAGAGGAGCAGACGGCGGCGGCGCTGCGCCGGGCGAGTGTGGTCGAGCATATTCTATGGCAGATGCGGCAAGAGGTGCTGGCGCCACGAATGATGCAGGCGGTGCTAGAGGGTCTGACCGCGGCATTAGGCTGCTCTGGCGCGGTCGTGCTTAACCTCTTGACCGCACCGCACCCCGGGTCCGTGCTGCATCAGGTCGGGATGCAGGCCACGTCGATCCTGCCGAAGCTGTCTGATTGTCTGCAGGAGGAAACGCCCGACCCGGTCACGGCGATTGATGAAGCCGGCTTTCTGATTCTCGCCTGCCCCAGCTACACCCGCTTTGGCGAGCGTACCGGGCTGGCCGTTTGGCGGGAGCCGGGCTCGCTGGCCTGGACGGAGGATGATTGCGCGCTCGCCTCCTCGGTTGGCGCCATCGTTCGTGTCGTGCTCGAACACGAAGCCATCCAGCGCGAACTCGCCCGCCAAGCGCGGACTGACCCGCTTACGGGCCTGCTCAACCGGCGTTCCTTCCTTGATGAGGTATATCGGCGCATCGATCGGCTTGACCGTGAGGCCTTGCCTGGAACGCTCATGTACGTGGACCTCGACAACTTCAAACGGTTGAATGATTGCTGCGGCCATGAAACCGGGGACGAAGCGCTGGTTTTGACCGCGGGATTGCTGCGCAACCTGGTGCGGCCAAGCGACCTTGTGGCACGGCTGGGTGGCGATGAGTTTGCCATCTGGCTTGATGGCTCGGACGAGATGACAGCCGCAGAACGGGCCGAACGTCTGCGTTTGGACGCGCCGGTCGCTTTTGCGAAAAGCATGCTGGAAGGCACCACGCTCTGCGGCATGCGTGGGGTCGCCCACAACGTCACCG
>CAXTRX010000076.1:0-13413 GCA_964246785.1 uncultured Acetobacteraceae bacterium
CCCCCCCCCCCCCCCCCCCCCCCCCCCCCCCCCCCCCCCCCCCCCCCCCCCCGACTCGCTGGGCATTGCCGGCTATGGCGGCCTTGCCAGCGAAAACGAGGACATCCGCATCCGCGTCCTGGATGCCCCCACGGCCATCGAACACGCCCTGGCCGGCAACTACCAGAACTCGATCACCGCGATCGCACTGCTCTGGTTTGCCTCCAAGCGCGAGTGGCTGCGGCAAGAATGGGCCGCATGACGGTGCGGCTTTACCTGGAGGACAGTGGCCTGCGCAGCGCCACCGCCCGGGTGGCCGCCGTCGTCCCCGGCGGTGTCGTGCTAGACCGCTCGCCGTTCTACCCGCGCGGTGGCGGCCAGCCTGGGGACATGGGCGAGCTCGTCTGGGAGGGTGGCCGGCTTGCCGTTGGAGAGGCGACCAAGGGCGAGGGCGAGGCCGTCATCCTGCCCCTGGACCGCCAGGCCCCCGCGGTTGGCAGCAGCGTCGAGGTGCAGGTGGACTGGCCGCGCCGTTTCGCCCACATGCGGATGCACACTGCGCTGCACCTGCTTTGCAGCGTCCTGCCCGAGGCGGCCGTGACCGGCGGGCAGATCGGCGCGGAAAAATCGCGCCTGGATTTCGACCTTGCCGCACCGCCTGCGGCGGAGGAGATCGCTGCCCGGCTCCAGGCGCTGGTGGCGGCCGATCACCCGGTCACCACGCAATGGGTGGATGACAGCGTGCTGGATACCAATCCCGAGCTGGTGCGGACGCTATCGGTCAAGCCGCCGCGAGGGTCGGGGCGGCTGCGTCTGGTGCGGATCGGCTCGCCGGCTCAAGCGATCGACCTGCAGCCCTGCGGCGGCACCCATGTCAGCTCAGCCGGGCAAATCGGTGGCTTACGGGTGCTCAAGATCGAGAACAAGGGGCGCCAGAACCGCCGCATCTACCTGGCCCTGGAGAGCTGACCATGGACGATCTGGTAACCGCGGCGTGGCTTGTGGCAGAGTTTGCGGCGCCTGATCTGGTTGTGCTGGAGGCTACCAAATACCTGCCCACGCAGGGTGGCGACGGCCGCGAGGCCTACTTGAAGGCGCATATCCCCGGCGCCCGCTACTTCGACATCGACGAGATTGCCGACGTGGAGAGCCCGCTGCCGCATATGGTCCCAACGCCGGGCCGCTTTGCGCGCCTGGCGGGAGCGCTTGGTATTGGCAATGCCACCCGCGTGGTGTGCTACGACCAGAACAGCACCATGTGGGCCACCCGCGCCTGGTGGATGCTGCGGCTGTTCGGCCATAACAGCGTTGCCGTGCTGGATGGCGGCCTGGCCGCCTGGCTAGCCGCCGGCCAGACGGCGCAAAGCGGTGAGCCCGCGGCGGCAAGCCCCCTGCCCTTCGTCCCGCGTTTTCGCGCGGAGCGTCTGCGCGGGCTGGGCGACATGCAAAGCACCGGCGCTTTGGTGCTGGACGCACGGGCGCCGGCGCGTTTTGCGGGGTCCGCGCCCGAGCCGCGCCCCGGCGTGGTGCCGGGTCATATTCCGGGTGCGGTCAACCTGCCGTATTCCGAACTGCTCGACGCGGGCGGCCACTTCCTGCCGTCCGCCGCGCTGCGGGAGCGGTTGGCGGCAGCCGGGGCAGACGGGTCACGCCCCGTCATCACCAGTTGTGGCAGCGGCGTGTCGGCCACCGTGCTCACCATGGCGCTGCGCCGCGCGGGCCTGCCTGAAGGCGCGGTCTATGACGGCTCCTGGGCTGAATGGGGCGCCGACCCGACCACGGAAAAGGCCACTGCTTGATGACAGATCGCGTCCCGCCTGCTCGCCCACAGCCCTCGCTCGCCACCCGGCTGTCCCACGCGGGACGCGCCGGCACCAGAACGCAGGGCTTCGTGAACCCGCCGGTGCATCGCGGCTCGACTATGCTTTACCCGACCTGCGAAGCGCGCATCCGCCAGTCCGAGGAGCATCGCGGGCGGGGGCCGCTGTACGGCACGGCAGGTGGCCCGACTCACCATGCGCTTGAGGACCTGGTGGCCGAGATCGAGGGCGGCACACGTTGCCAAATCGTCTCCACCGGTTTGGCCGCAGTCACCGTGCCCTTGCTGGCCTATCTGTCCAGCGGCGACCACTGCCTCATTCCGGACAGCATCTACGGCCCCTCGCGCGGCTTCTGTGACGGCGTGCTGCGCCGCATGGGCGTCCAGATCACCTACTATGAACCGGAAATCGGCCCGGCGGCATTGGATGCCCTGATCCGGCCCGAAACTCGCGTGCTCTACACTGAGAGCCCCGGCAGCCACACCTTCGAAGTGCAGGACGTCCCGGCGTTGGCGGCGGTCGCGCATAACAAAGGCCTGAGCGTGATGCTCGACAACACCTGGGGGGTCTGCTCCTTCAAGCCCTTCGCGCATGGGGTGGACGTCTCGATCCAGGCGCTGACCAAGTATGTCGCCGGCCACTCGGACGTGCTGCTCGGCGGCATCACCGTTGCCACCGACCATGACTGGGCGCGGGTGCGCGACACGGCCATGATGCTCGGCCAATATGCTAGCCCGGATGATTGCTGGCTGGCGCTGCGCGGCGCGCGGACGTTGGCGGTGCGGCTCGCGCGGCAGATGCAGTCCGGCCTGGCGGTGGCGGAGTGGCTGCAAGCCCGCCCGGAGGTCGCCCGCGTGCTGCACCCGGCCTTGCCTGGGGCGCCGGGCCATGCGCTCTGGCGGCGCGATTTCACCGGCGCGTGCAGCCTGTTCGGGGTGGAGTTCCAGCCGCGGTTCAGCCAGGCCGACATGCACGCCATGATTGAGCGGCTGGCGCTGTTTGGCATCGGCGCGTCCTGGGGCGGGTTCGAGAGCTTGGCGATCCCCACCAGCGGTCAGATCACCCGAACGGCCGGCGGCAAGCGATTCGGCGGGCCGGTGGCGCGCTTCCACATCGGCCTGGAGGACCCGGCGGATTTGATCGCCGACCTTGCGGCCGCCCTGGAGGAGATGCATGGCCAGCTATAACGTCCCAGCGCCTGACCTGCCGATCCGCTACGACGAAAACGGCCTGGTCCCCGCCATCGCCCAGCAGCACGACACCGGCGAGGTGCTGATGCTCGCCTGGATGAATGCCGAGGCACTCGCCGAGACGCTGGCAACCGGCCGGGTTTGCTATTGGAGCCGCAGCCGAACCGCATTGTGGCGCAAGGGCGAGACGTCCGGCCAGGTGCAGACCCTACGCGAGTTGCGGCTCGACTGTGACGGGGACGCGCTGCTGCTGCTGGTGGATCAGCGGGGCGCCGCCTGCCACACCGGCCAGCGCAGTTGCTTTCACCGGGCCGTGCGGGAGGGGAGGCTGGAGACGATCACCGCGCCGCTGGTCGACCCCGCATCCCTCTACCGGCAAGCGGAAGCAGGAACGTCTTCGCGCGTCGCTCCCGCAAGCGGGAACCGGCCGTAGAGGTGCGGGAACGGGTCCTGACCGGGCTCGCTGCGCTCCCAAACGATCCGCCCGTCCACCGTCTGCGGATCAAACCGCACCACCAGCAGGCCGCTCCGGCCGGCGAAATGGCGGGTCAGCACGAAGCCAAGCTGGGCCTGCGTGCAGCAATGCAAGAACGGCTCGGCGCTGAGCCATTCGCCGGCACTCTCCAGCGCCTCCTGCGTTGTCACGTGACAAAGATGTTCCGCCGCCATTCGGTTGCGCCCCCGTCGGATGGCACTTATGGAGCGCGTGATGACACCAGAACCGCAAGTCCGCATCCGCACCTTCACCGGCGGCGCCATGCGCGAGGGGTTGGCGGCCTTCCAGCAGCTCCACGTGGCCGTGTTCTACGATTGGCCCTACCTTTATGACGGCCGACCGCAGAAACAACCTTACATCTCAAGCTACCTGCCCCACCCGCGCGCCGCGCTGTTCCTGGCCACGGCGGACGAGCAGCCCGTTGGTGCCGCCACGTGCCTGCCGCTCGAAGACGAGTCGGACAACGTTCAGGCGCCGTTCCGCGAGCGAGGCTGGGATGTGCGGCGGTTCTTCTACTTCGGCGAGGGCGTCGTGCGGAAAGAGTGGCGCGGCAAGGGCCTGGGCGTGCGCTTCTTCGAACTGCGGGAGTCGCACGCGCGCGCGGTGTCGACGGCGGATTACACCGTGTTCTGCTCCGTGCGCCGGCCGCCCGACCACCCGCTGCGCCCGGCCAACGCCCAGACCAACGACGCATTTTGGCGTCGCCGCGGCTACGTGCCGATGCCGGGTGTCGCCTGCGCGATGACGTGGCCCGATCGCGGCGACTCGCAGCCCGTCCAACACACCCTGGATTTCTGGATCAAGTCGCTGTCCGGTGCGCCGCTGCCGTGAGGCTCGCGCTGCTGCAGTATCAGGTCGGCCGCTACCGGAATCGGGCAAGCTGGGCCGCCGCACTCGACGCCAGGCTTGCCGAAGCCGCCGGTGCAGGCGCCGAGCTGGTGGCGCTGCCAGAGTATGCCAGCCTCGACGCGATAGCCGCCCCTTTGCCGTCCCTGGCCGCAGAACTCGCCGCCGCTTGCGGCCAGCACGACGCCGTGTTGGATATCATGCGCGGCTGTGCGGCCCGGCATGGCGTCTGGCTTCTGGGCGGCTCATTGCCGGTTCGCGCGGCCGGCGGCCACGTCACCAACCATGCCCCGCTGATCTCACCCAACGGCGCCGTGGCGTTCCAGGACAAGCATCTCGTGACCCGGTTCGAGACCGAACTCTGGGGCGTCGCCCCGGGCTCCCCGCCCCAAGTGTTCGAGACGCCCTGGGGCCGGATCGGCGTCTGCGTCTGCTACGACATCGAACATCCGCCGTTGGCCCGGGCGCAGGTGGAGGCCGGCGCCTGGCTGTTGTTGGTGCCCACCGATACCGACACGATCGCCGGGTTCAACCGGGTGCGTCTGGCCGCCCGCGCCTGCGCGATGGCCAACCAGTGCTTCGTGGCGGTGGTCACCACGGTGGGGGACGCGCCCTGGATCGCCGCGCTGGATTGCAACCGCGGCTATGCCGCCGTGTTCGGCCCGGTGGACCACGGCTTTGCCGATGACGGCGTGGTCTGCCGCCTCCCGCTTGACACGCCCGGCTGGTTGCATGCCGAACTCGACCCGGCCAGGCTGGCGCGGGTGCGCGAGGATGGCGCCGTGCGCAACCATCGCGACTACCCGGCCGCTCCCCCGCCCTGCCCGGTGGCAGAGCCCTGGCCAGTGGCGGCGTCCTGCCCGGTGGCCGCGCCCTGACGCTGGTGTATCTGGTCGCGGGTGAGGCAAGCGGGGACGTTCTGGGCGGCCGGTTGATGGCGGCGCTGCGGACGGCCGAACCGGGCGTGCGGTTCGCCGGGGTCGGCGGCCCGAACATGATTGCGCAGGGTCTCGAAAGCCTGTTCCCGATGCGGGACTTGGCCGTGATGGGCCTGGTGGAAATCCTGCCCCGCCTCCGCCTGCTGCGCCGCCGCCTGCTTGCCGTGGTGGCGGACGTGGCGGCGCGCAAGCCGGACGTGGTGGTAACGGTGGATTCGCCGGGCTTCGGGCTGCACGTGCTGCGCCGGGTTGCGCCGCTTGGCGTCAAGCGGGTGCAGTATGTCGCGCCGCAGGTTTGGGCTTGGCGCGAGCACCGGGTGAGGCGCTTTCCCGGGCTGTGGGACGCGCTGCTTTGCCTGTTGCCGTTCGAGGCCGGCTACTTCGCCTGCCATGGCTTGCCCGCCCGCTTCGTGGGCCATCCCGTGCTGCAGTCCGGCGCCGGCAGCGGCGATGCCGCCCGCTTCCGCGCCCGCCACGGCCTGCCCATGGATGCGACCGTGCTGGTGCTGATGCCCGGCAGCCGCCGCAGCGAGGCGCCCCGGCTGTTGCCGGTGTTTGGCGGCACGGTGGCGCTGCTGGCCGCTGAGCTGCCCCATTTGGTGCCTGTGGTCCCCGTCTCGCCGGCCGTGGCGGAGGTGGTGCAGGCTGCCGCCGTTGGCTGGAGGGTGAAGCCGCTGATCGTGACGCAGGATGCCGACAAGCACGATGCCTATGCCGCCGCCGCCGCGGCATTGACCAAGTCAGGCACGTCCACCTTGGAACTGGCGTTGGCTGGGGTGCCGATGGCGGTGACCTACCGGGTCAACGCGGTCTCGGCAATCATGGCGCGACGGATGATCCGTGTGCCGCATGTGGCCATGGTGAACTTGCTGGCGGGTCGCGAGGTGGTGCCGGAGTTGCTGCAACAAGACTGCACGCCGCCCATCCTGGCCGCCACCGTGTTGTCGCTGCTGCGCGACCCGGGACGGGCGGCGTCGCAACGCGCCGCTTATGCCGAGGTGATCGCCAGCCTGCGGCCAAGCGGCGGCGAGCTGCCGTCAGATCTCGCGGCCACCGCCGTGCTGGCCGTGCTGCAGCGGCCGGTCTGACACCCCACTCTCTTCGGATGCGTAGTACTTCCTAAGAAGAGTTCAGCAATGGATCAAAGCTGATACCATTGCGCCCTTTCGTAATGGCTTGGGGATAAATCAAAAGGGGGCTCTTCATGCTGATTGAGGCGTCGACGCTTCTGCCGCTGCTGCATTGCCCTCGGTGCGATAACGCGATCAGCCATGCGGACGGCCTTTGGGCGTGCTCAAACCAGGCATGTGCCTACCGGCAGGGCTTTCCAGACGTGTCCGGGCAGCCGGTGCTTATCGATTTCGACCAGTCAATTTTCGACCCGGCAAGCTACGCTCACCGGGGCGGCTCAGTGCTGCCTCGCGATGACGCGGGAACAAACTTCAATACCAGGGTTCGCGCGTTGATGTTCGGCAAGAACGACGTTGCCGGCCGGTTTTGCTCCGAGATGATCGTGCTGGCGAAGCAGATGACGCCGCGACCCAAAATCCTGGTCATCGGCGGTGGCACGGTCGGCTTTGGCACGGAAGCGTTCCTGACCAATGAGGACGTCGATCTGGTCGGAACCGATGTTTACGCTTCGCAAAACACCTGCATGGTCGTGGACGCCCATCGATTGCCGTTCGCGTCCATGTCCTTCGACGCGGTTTGGATACAGGCTGTGCTCGAGCACGTGCTTGATCCGCCACAGGCGGTAAGCGAGATCCATCGTGTGCTGAAGCCCAACGGACTGCTTTATGCCGACACGCCCTTCATGCAGCACGTCCATGAGGGCGCATACGACTTCACCCGGTTTACCCTGAGCGGGCACCGTTGGCTGCTCCGCAACTTCGCCGAGATCGAGGCTGGCACATCCGGTGGCGCTGGTCGAACGCTGCTGTGGTCGATCCGCTACTTCGTGCGCGCGTTCGGTGTCGGCCGATGGGGCATTACGGCGGCGGTGCTGCCGTTCTTCTGGATCCGCTTCCTCGAGCGCTTCATGCAGCGTGGCCCGAACGCCGACGCCGCGAGCGGCACCTTCTTCTTCGGCCGCAAAGCCGAGCTGGCGCTGACGCCCAGGGCGATGGTCGACTACTACACCTCCAAGGTGTGACTGCAACAGCCTGGTGGGCTAGGCCGGAACAGGTTTAGCAACTCGGCGATTGCGGATACCGCGGGTCCCGGACCGCAAGGCTTCAAGCAAACGCGGCTCCAGCACTCCAGCAGCAAAGATGATCGTGTGGCGCGGCAGCTCTGCAGGGTACCGGGTGAGGCGCCAAAACGCGCGGGCTGCCTTCACTCGTTCGCCACACAGCAGCCACAGCGTCAACTGCCGGGACTCGAACTCGGCCAGCCAAGATGGCGCGTGCGCCAATAACGCTCGTCTATGCCCACGCAAAGCGACGTCGACGTTCTCGGCGCGCTCGCGAACGAAACGTTCATCGCGCGCTCGGTCGAACACCTTGGTCCGGTTGACCAAGCTGTTCGTTGCGTCCTGATGATACAGGCGCAGGACGCCCTCGCATCGCATCGACAGGAACATGCGGCTGAAGTCTAGATGGTATAGGTCTTCCAGGCCGTAATTATCTGGGAACCTCACCTGCTGGAAGCATGACCGGCGGACGCAGTGTAGTGACTCTCGGCAGCCGCCCGTGCAGGATTCGATATAGCGCAAGTAACCGCCATAGTCGAGCAATCCTGCATGGTGCTCAAGAGTCGGAGATATCGTCCCGTCATCCAACTGGCAGCGGAATAGCAGCCGCCCGACTGACGCAGCAACAGCTCTGGTTTCCCGCACCACGGTCGCCATGGCGTTTGGAAGCAACTCGTCGTCGCTGTCGAGCAGCAACACCCACTCGCCGCGTGCCGCCTCCGCTCCGGTGTTTCTGGTTGGGCAAACGCCACGGTTTACCGGGTGAACGATCAGGCGAATACGGGGATCGTCGTATTCCCGCACCCTATCCTGCGATCGGTCGGTCGAGCCGTCATCGACGACCACGATCTCGAAATCCTGGAATGTCTGTGCCAGGCAACTGTCAATCGCCCGCTTGATCAAGTCCTCCCTGTTATAAAGCGGGATGACTATGGAGACTGGCGGCGGCTCGCCAGATCTCACCGCTCCGGCGGCAGCCGGCGATGTCGTTTGCCTCATCGTGTCATCGCTGCCGTGCATCAAGCAAGCTCCGTTCTTAGAACCGCCGCGTGCGGCGCTGCCAACCACTCGCTGAAGTCACGCGACTTCACCGACGGCCGGTTTGACGAAATCGCCCCCGTCAGGCCATCGCCTGACCGGACGCAATCGTCTCGACCTCTGAACCGGTTTCTGCGACCCTATCCTGCTTCCGTGCTGGACTTAGATCACCAGCACTGCGAGCGTAAATCGTTGCGATTGACTTACCGCGTGCATTGACCGAAGGCAACGATCGCGAGGGACTGTAAAGTAGTAGTACTTCGGCAGCCGTGTGGCGGCTAGAGCCTGAGCGCTTCAGGTTCAATCAACCTGAAGCGTCAATCCGCCTCTCAAACAAAGAGTTAGTGCAAGTTCGGTTCGCGCGCCAGAAGCGAACTTGCTCTAATGTGCTGGTTGGCGCCGCCGCCGAGCGCGGCGCACAGCCGCTGGCGGCTTGGGCGGCGGCGGCGGGTCGCCAATGCGGTCGAACGTCCCGTCCAGGCCTTGCGCGGCAAAGCCCTCCGCCTCCGCCGCGCGCTCCACCACCACGCCCGTGCCAAAGAAGCCGTGCGTGGTGCCGCCATATTCGGTGCGGTCCACCTGATTGCCCTGGTCGCGCAGCTTGCCAGTAAGGAACCGTCCGTCCGAATCGAGGGGGTCGATTTCGGCCGAAATCACCGTTGTGGGCGGCAAGTTGTGCAGGTCGGCATGGCCAATTAGGTCGAGCCGGGGATCAGCCAGGTCGGCTTGGCTGCTGGTCAGATGAGTGAACACCCAAGCCATATCCGCACGGTCCAGCGGAATTGCATTCTGGTCGGCGATGTAGGACGGGTCGCGGAACTCGGTCCCAGCAATGGGGTCGATCAGCAGCTCATGCACTGGCGGAGTAAAATGCCCGTCCCTCGCCGCAATCGAGATGTTCATCGCCATGTTGGCCCCGAGCATCTCGCCCGCCACAGCAATGCGCCGGCTGTCCGCGCCGAGGCTCGCCGCGTGCGTGAGCAACCAGCGATAGGAGGCAACAGCGTCATCTTCGGCCGCCGGAAAGCGGTTTTCCGGCGCCAGCCGGTACGACACAGACAGGATCTTGGCATGGGCCTGCGCCGCCAGCGCCCGCACGGCAAGATCCGACCCGTTCAGGTCGCCGGTAATCCCACCCCCGCCATGGAAGAACAGCACGATCGGCGCACCCGACTTGGCGGGCGCCGGGTCGTACAGGCGGGCGGCGAGCGGCCCGGCGGCGCCATCCACCTGCAAGTCCTGCGTGGTGACCGCCCGCTCGTCGGCGCTCTCGCTGACGTGCTGGGCCGCGAGCACAGCCTGGGCAGCGTCCTGCATGGTTGGCTGCGCGCGGGCTTGCGCCACACTCAGCGTATGCACCGGCTTGGCGCCTGACTTCACGTAGCTATTCACCACGGCAGCCATGTCGTCCTCGGCGCGGCCGTTCGGATCGCGATACACGGAGAAAAGCTGACAGCCGGACAGGGCGCCAGACAGGGCCAAACCGCAAATGACCGCGATAACAGGCCGGGCTGCGGCGCGTAATCCCGATCGAGTTAGCTCAGGTCGCATCGGCACTCTTGGCATCGAGGATCAGCTCCGTCGCGCGGGTCCGGGCATCGGCTGCGCTTGCGTTGTCCTCCGTGCCATCCTATCCGCCACGCAACAATCCCCGCTGTTGGAGAACTGTGTCATGGCCGCCATTACCGACATCGTTGCCCGTGAAATTCTCGACAGCCGTGGCAATCCGGCCATTGAAGTGGATGTGGTGCTGGAAAGTGGCGCCATGGGCCGCGCGGCAGTGCCCTCGGGCGCCTCCACCGGGGCGCATGAGGCGGTGGAGCTGCGCGACGGGGATAAGGCGCGGTTCGGCGGCAAGGGCGTGCGCCAGGCCGTGGCCAATGTGGAAGGCGAGTTGTTCGACCTGCTGAGCGGGCTCGATGCCACTGACCAAATCAAGATCGACGAGATGATGATCGACCTGGACGGCACTGCCAACAAGAGCCGGCTTGGCGCCAATGCCATTCTCGGCGTCTCGCTGGCCGTGGCCAAGGCGGCGGCTGAAGATGTCGCGCTGCCGCTCTATCGTTACGTCGGCGGCGTCTATGCCCGCACCCTCCCGGTTCCGATGATGAACATCATCAATGGCGGGCAGCATGCGGACAACCCGATCGATATCCAGGAATTCATGATCCAGCCGGTCGCGGCGGCGACGATGGCGGACGCGATCCGCATGGGCTCGGAAGTGTTCCAAGCGCTGAAGAAGGCGCTGAGTGCGGCCGGGCACGCGACCAATGTGGGCGACGAGGGCGGGTTCGCCCCCAACCTGAAGTCGGCCGACGAGGCGCTCGGCTTCATCAGCAAAGCCTGCGAAGCCGCCGGCTACCGACCCGGCGAGGACATCTTCTTCGCACTCGACTGCGCCGCCACCGAGTTCTACCGCGACGGCAAATACGCCATGGAAGGTGAGGGCAAGTCGCTCGACGCACAGGGCATGGTGGCCTACTTGGCCGACCTGGTCGCGCGTTACCCAGTCGCCTCCATCGAGGACGGCTGCGCCGAGGACGACTGGGACGGCTGGGTCCACCTGACCGCCACCCTTGGCAGCAAGGTGCAACTGGTGGGGGACGACCTCTTCGTGACCAACCCGGCCCGGCTGCGCCAGGGCATCAAGCTCGGCACAGCCAACTCTGTGCTGATCAAGGTGAACCAGATCGGCACGCTGACTGAAACGCTGGAGACGATGGAGATCGCCCATCGCGCGGGCATGACCACGGTGATGAGCCATCGATCGGGCGAAACCGAGGACAGCACCATTGCCGACCTCGCCGTGGCGGCCAACTGCGGGCAGATCAAAACCGGCAGCCTCTCGCGCAGCGACCGGACGGCAAAATACAACCAGCTCATCCGCATCGAGGCCGAACTTGGCACTCAGGCGCGCTACGCCGGGCGTGGCATCCTGCGTCGCTGAGGCCACACGATGCGGCATTACGCCAGGCGATGGGCTCTCCTGCTTGCTTTGCTGGGCTGAGACCGTAGGGTTGGTGCAAGCTCCGAATGGATTCGCGATGTCGATTGGGCGAGAAATCAAGCGCCGGGCCAAGCTTTGCGCCCCGCCGGTGCTGTTGCTGACGGTTGCCGCCTACTTTTGCTGGAGCGCCACGCAGGGTCCGCGTGGCCTGCAATCCTATGTCCGCCAGCAGGATCAGCTCCATCTGGCGCAACAGGCACTGGCCGCGGCAAACAGTGACCTCGACAGTTGGGAGCGCCGGGTCACAGGCCTGCGCAACACCCACCTGGATGCCGACACGCTGGACGAGCGTGCCCGGGCGATGCTCAACCTGGCCGACCCGGCCGATATCGTGGTCATGTATCCCCACGGCAAACCGCTGTTCAACGACCCGGCAGGGTAGTCTCTGTACCCCGCCTTACTTCTCCCTCTCCCTTTGGGAGAGGGTCGGGGTGAGGGGGTCCACGCACAACCAGCGAGACCTGGGCTATCCTCTCCCGAAGGGAACGGGCTCAGAAACAAGCGAGAGTCTTCCAGCGAAGGATGTCTTTCCGCATCGCAAAATCGCATGACAGCAAGCTTCTTTCGCGGCAGAGCTAGGCCTGCTCGAGGGAACCGCACATGCCAGCCTCCATCCGTGCCGTCGTCGTATTCTGTGGCTCCCGCGTCGGGCACGACCCGAGTTGGCGAGCCGCCGCCGAATCGCTCGGGCGGGGCCTCGCCACCTCGGGCATCCGGCTGATCTATGGCGGCGGCCGCGTGGGCCTGATGGGCGCCGTGGCCGACGGCGCGCTTGCCGGCGGCGGCAGCGTCACCGGCATCATTCCGAACTTCCTGCGCGCCCGCGAAGTGGCCCATCCCGGGGTGCAGGACCTGGTCGTCACCGACAGCATGCACCGCCGCAAGGCTTTGATGTTCGAGCAGGCGGACGCCTTTGTCACCCTGCCCGGCGGCTTGGGCACGCTGGATGAGACGGTCGAGATCATCACCTGGCGCCAATTGGGCCTGCATGACCGCCCGGTGCTGATCGGCAACTTTAATGGCTGGGCATCCGGGTTGCTCAATGTCCTGAACGGCATTGTCGCCGACGGTTTTGCCGACCCATCAGCCCGCGCCCTCTACGAGGTTTTGCCCGACGTCCCCGCGATCTTGCGCCGGTTGCTGACCATTCCAGCGCGCGAGCCCATATCCTCGATCCGGACCTAGCGGCGCTTGCGGGGAAACAGCCCGGGCGTTATACGGCGCGCTCGGTCGGAGCGTAGCTCAGCCTGGTAGAGCGCTTGCTTCGGGAGCCAGAGGCCGGAGGTTCGAATCCTCTCGCTCCGACCAAGCGCACACTGCGGCCAAGCGCGCATTAATTAAAACAACGAAACGCGGTGAATTGCCGCGGGCCGCGTCTGGCCATACTGTTGGCCGTGCCGCGCCCGGTTTGCACTCAGGGCCCATGCGCCCGGAGCGAAACGTATGACAGCCATTCCAACCTCCACCGCCCCTCTCGCCCGCCACGCGATGGCCTATGTGCTGGCGGGGGGACGCGGCTCCCGCTTGCACGAACTGACCGATACCCGCGCCAAACCGGCCGTCTATTTCGGCGGCAAATCCCGCATCATCGACTTCGCTTTGTCCAATGCGCTGAACTCGGGCATCCGCCGCATCGGAGTGGCCACGCAATACAAGGCGCACTCCCTCATCCGTCACCTGCAGCGCGGCTGGAACTTCCTGCGCACCGAGCGAAACGAAAGCTTCGACATCCTACCCGCCAGCCAGCGCATCAGCGAAACCGCCTGGTATGCCGGGACAGCCGACGCGGTGTACCAGAACATCGACATCATCGAGAGCTACGCGCCGCAATACATCGTGCTGCTGGCCGGCGACCACATCTACAAAATGGACTACGAGGTCATGCTGCAGCAGCATGTCCAGTCC
>CAXTRX010000076.1:13423-15022 GCA_964246785.1 uncultured Acetobacteraceae bacterium
TCGAGGTGCCGCGCATGGAGGCGACCGGCTTCGGCGTGATGCATGTGGACGCCCATGACCGGCTGCTTGCCTTCTTGGAGAAGCCCGCCGACCCGCCCGGCATGCCCGACAAGCCGGACTTGGCGCTGGCCTCCATGGGCATCTACGTATTCGACACCGCCTTCCTGTTCGACCAGCTCCGCCGCGACGCTGCCGACCCGGCATCGCAGCGCGATTTCGGCCGCGACATCATCACCTACATCGTCAAGCACGGCACCGCCGTGGCGCACCGCTTCCAGCATTCCTGCGTCCGCTCTACGATGGACTCCGAGACCTATTGGCGGGATGTGGGCACCGTGGACGCCTACTGGGCCGCCAATATCGACCTGACCGACGTGGTGCCCGGCCTTGATCTCTACGACCATGACTGGCCGATTTGGACCTATGGCGAGATCACACCGCCCGCCAAGTTCGTCCACAATGACGACGGGCGCAGAGGGCTCGCGGTCGACTCGATGGTCTCCGGCGGCTGCATCATCTCGGGCAGCGCCATCATCCGCTCGCTGCTGTTCACCGGCGTGCACGTGCACAGCTATGGACGGGTAGAAAACGCCGTGGTCATGCCGTATGTGGACCTGGCCCGCGGCGTCCGCCTGAAGGATGTGGTGGTGGATCGGGGGGTTCGCTTGCCGGCTGGAATGGTGATTGGGGAAGACCCGGTGCTCGACGCTCAGCGCTTCCGCCGGACCGACAAGGGCGTCTGCCTGGTGACCCAGCCCATGATCGACCGCCTGACCAATTGAGGGTGCCGCAACGCTGCGAGGCGCGCTCTCCCTGTGGGAGCAAGCCGGGGTGAGGGGCGCGTGAAGGTCCTGGCGGCGGCAAGCGAGATCTATCCGCTCGTCAAGACGGGCGGCCTTGCGGACGTGACCGGTGCCCTGCCCGCCGCGTTGGCGCATTGCGGCATCGAGGTGCGCACCCTCGTTCCAGGCTTTCCCGCGGTGATGGCGGCTCTGGCTGCCGCCGACCCGGTGCATGCCTACCCCAACCTGCATGGCGGCGCCGCCCGCGTGTTGGCCGGCCAATCCGGCGGCCTACGCCTGTTCGTGCTGGACGCCCCGCATCTGTTCGACCGCCCCGGCAACCCCTATGTCGCGCCGGACGGGCAGGACTGGCCGGACAACCCGCAGCGCTTTGCCGCCCTTGCGCGCGTCGCGGCCGATATCGGCCTGGGCGCGGTGCCAGGCTGGGTGCCGGCCTGCGTGCATTGCCACGATTGGCAGACCGGACTGGCGCCCGCCTATCTCGCCTACGCCGGCGGCGCCCGCCCCCGCACTGTGATGACCATCCACAACCTGTCTTTCACCGGGCAGGTGCCGCTGTCGCTGTGGCAAGAGCTTGGCTTGCCGCAGTCGGCACTCCAGCCTGACGGGGTGGAGTTCTATCAATCCATCGGCTTTATGAAGGCCGGGCTGTATCATGCTGACGCAATTACCGCCGTCAGCCCGCGTTACGCCGAGGAAATCCAAACCCCGGCGCTCGGCTGCGGCTTCGACGGGCTGCTGCGGGCGCGGCGGCCCGTGCTGCATGGCATCCTGAACGGGATCGACGAGGCGGTGT
>CAXTRX010000077.1:0-15003 GCA_964246785.1 uncultured Acetobacteraceae bacterium
CGCCGTGGATGGCCCGGCCGTCGCTGCGGTGAAGCCGCGGCTGCAACGCCTGGCCGCCGCGCTCGGCCAAGCCCGCGACTGGGACGTGTTTCTGCTCGGCACTGGGCAGGAGGTCGCCGCGGCTCTCGATGGCGACCGTCGCATCGAGACCATGCTTGCCGCCGCGCGCAGGCAGCGCGAGGCCGCCTATGTCGAGTTGCGCCGCCTGTTCGCATCGGCCGAGTTCCGCCAGATCGCCTTGGCGCTGGTGCAGTTGGCGGCGCTGCGCCCTTGGGAGCTGGACGCCGACGAGGAGCGCCTGGGCGTGTTGCGGGAGGATGCCGGCGGTTACGCCGCCGCACTGCTGGCCAAGCGGCACGAGCATATGCTGGCACCCGGCCACGACATCAGCGGCCTCTCCGCGGAAGAACTCCACGCGCTGCGCAAACAGGGCAAGCGGCTTCGTTATGCGGCCGAGTTCTTTGCCCCGCTGCATGGGCGGCGGACGACACGCCGCTTTGTCCGCCGGGTATCGGACCTGCAGGACGCGCTCGGCCATCTGAACGACACAGCGTCTGCGGCCGGGCTGATGCAGTCGCTACGCGGCGGGCCGGACCGCCAGTTTGCGGCCGGTGCGGTACAAGGGTTCGCCGCGGCGCGCAGCTTGGAGGCCCGGTCGGCGATTGCGCGGAGCTGGTCCAAGTTCCGTCGCGCCGATCCGTTCTGGGATTGACACACATTCGTAAGCGGCTGCTTGCCCGCCGCAGCCAGCCGGGCTAGGCATTGCCCCATCGCCGTCCGTGGGGGCGTTGGCCGTTGTCGATTGATCGTCCTCGCCGCATTTTCCGGCCGAGCTATCATCCCCGCGTGTCGGGCCGTTTGGCGCGCGTGGTTCTCGCCGGCGCAGGGCTCGTGACGATGACGGTGCTGGCAATCGGCTATGCCGGAGACTTGTTTGGCCAGATGGCGGTCGAATCAAGGGTTATTTCCGCGCCGGGCCCCAAAGTCGCGGTGATCGATGGGGATACGTTGAGCCTTGCCGGCGTGGTCGTCCGACTGAGCGGGGTGGCTGCGCCGCAGCGTGGCGAGGCTTGCGCCGCCGGGCCGGATTGCGGCCGTACTGCGACGGCGGCCTTGGCCGAGCTGGTGCAGGACCATGCCGTCGAATGCCAAGTTTTCGGGCATGACGCGATGGGCCGTCCCTCGGCGCGCTGCATGGCCGGCGGGCAGGATCTGAACGTAGCGCTGGTGGATGCGGGCTGGGTGCGCGCGGCGAGCTCCGCGTTCAGCGCCGAAGAACGCGACGCTCGCACCCACAAGCGCGGAATTTGGCTGGAACACTGACCCGGTGGCGGCGTTGGCCGGGTTTGCTGCACGTGCGATAGTGGCAATTTAGCGGCCAACCGCTTAATTGCAGCCAATCACCGGTCGGCCCACTGGCCGGTGCGCCGCGGCGGCGATCCGCCGAGCCAATTTCAACAGGAATAAAGCATGAGCGGCACCGCAAATGGGTCGATGACGATGACCCTGGATGGAACCAACAAATCCATTACCGTTGCGTTGAAGAACGGGACGATTGGCCCGCAGGCGGCCGATATCAGCAAGCTTTACGGCTCCCTCGGCGTCTTCACCTACGATATCGGCTATGGCGCGACGGCCGCGTGCGAAAGCAAGATCACCTATATCGATGGCGATGAGGGCGTGCTGCTGCATCGCGGCTATCCGATCGAGCAGCTGGCCGAACATTCGACCTTTCTGGAAGTCGCCTACCTGCTGCTGAATGGCGAGTTGCCGAACGCTGCGGAACGGGCCGACTTCGAGCGCGGGGTGATGTATCACACCATGCTGCATGAGCAGATCCGCAGCTTCTACGGCGGCTTCCGCCGCGACGCCCACCCGATGGCGGTGATGTGCGGCGTGGTTGGCGCGTTGTCGGCGTTTTATCACGACAGCTTGGACATCACCAACCCGGAGCATCGGCGCATCAGCGCCTTCCGTTTGATCGCCAAGCTGCCGACGATTGCCGCCTGGGCCTACAAATACAACATCGGCCAGCCATTCATCTATCCGCGCAACGACCTGAGCTACGCTGAGAACTTCCTGTATATGCTCAACGCGGTGCCGGCCGAGGAATACAATGTGAGCCCAGTGCTGGCCCGGGCAATGGACCGCATCTTCATCCTGCATGCGGACCATGAGCAGAATGCCTCGACCTCGACCGTTCGTTTGGCTGGTTCGACAGGCGCCAATCCGTTTGCCTGCATCGCCGCTGGCATCGCGAGCCTTTGGGGCCCGGCGCATGGCGGAGCGAACGAGGCCGTGCTCAAGATGCTGGGCGAGATCGGCACGCCCGAAAATATTCCTAGCTTCATCGACAAGGTGAAGGACAAGAGCAGTCATGTCCGCCTGATGGGCTTCGGCCACCGCGTCTATAAGAACTATGATCCCCGCGCCAAGATCATGCAGGCGACCTGTCATGACGTGCTCGCGGAGTTAGGCATCAAGGACGATCCAACGCTCGACATGGCGATGGAGTTGGAGCGGATTGCCTTGCATGATGACTACTTCATCAGCAAGAAGCTCTATCCGAACGTAGACTTCTACTCTGGCATCATTCTCAAGGCGATGGGAATACCGGTCAGCATGTTCACGGTGTTGTTTGCGGTCGCGCGCACCGTTGGTTGGATCAGCCAGTGGAAGGAAATGATGGAAGACCCGTCACAACGGATTGGCCGCCCGCGCCAGGTCTATGTCGGGGCGCCGCAGCGGGATTACGTGCCGGCGTCCGACCGGGGTTAGACCCTTGGAGTACGTTGCAATCCGGCAATACACGACTGTGCCGGTGCGGGTGGGGTGCCGAAATGCGCCCCGCCCGCAAGGATGACGTTTTTACTCGCTGAAAATTCCGGCCTGTCATCACAAGCCCCTGCTTGCGTTGGCTAAATGCATGAACATGACCGCGCAGCACATTGTTTCCATTTGCAAACACTATACAGGAAGGCTGCTGTCCAATCGCGGGCAAACCCCCTAAGGCAATGTTTTTGCTGCTCTTTCACAGCGAATAAGCGTTAAAAGCCAGTAAACCAGCGACTTCTGCTCATTTCCGCATCCAAAAACCCCATCAAGCCAAGTCTGCTGGTTATACAGGCTTTGTAGGCATGCCTGTTCCGCTGCCGCGAAGGAGCTTTATGGTGTCCGAATGTTCACACTCCCTCGACTCAATTGTTCGAGCCAGGCTGACGCAATGGCCCCAACACCCCCCAGGGCTGGACAGCGACGACAACCGCGCATGGTTGCGCGGGCGCCCGGATATCACCACGTCGGGACTGTGTTTCCTCAAGTTGCCAGGCAGTGAACGGCTGCGCACCATGCCCGACGGTCTATGGCTCAACTTCGGCGGCACCCCCGACGAGCCTTTTGCCGACATCTTCGCCATCGAGGCTTGTGCCTCGCTACCAAACTTTCTGGATAAGCGCTCCCGCTTCGCACCCTCCACTCAGTCTCTGATGGCTGTCTGCCCGGGGGCTGGGCTGCTGCCACCCGCCGCGCCTTCCACCAACATACCGCGCGGGACGGCGACCGGGGTGGTCCGGGACACGCCGACGACGGCGCTTATCCTTCCAGTGCGCGACCTGCGGGTGATGTACGGCCTGCGGGAGCGGCATTACGCGGGCTTCCTGCAGCACCAAGTGCCTCACCCGCATGAGTTTTTTGTCCCGATGGAGGCGCTTACGGCCAAGCACGGGGATCGCGACCCGGCGATGCAGGAACTGGTGGCGCGCACCTCCATGAAGGCCAATTTCATGACTAGACGGGCAGCGGCTTAGCCCATGGCGATGCCGCGTCAGGCCAACAGCCTGCGGGCGGCGACCGGGTCATCGGTGATCAGGCCGTCAACGCCCCAGCCTGCCAGCCGGATCAGGTCGGCCGGTTTGTTGACCGTCCAGGGCACCACCTGCAAACCGGCGCGCTTGGCCCGCTCGAGCAAGTGGGGCGTGAGTTCGCTATGGTGGGGCGACCAAGTGCCGCCGCCCTCGGCCATCACTGTGTCCGGCAAGCTCGCCTGCCCGCCCCGCCAAGCGCGCGTGCTGCGGGCGGTGAGCCAAGCCAGGGTCAAGTCAGGACGCAACCGGCGCAGGTAACGCTGGGCACGCCAGTCAAACGATTGGATCACCGCTCGCGCCCCGGCAGCGTCAACGGCGGCGGCAACGGCGTCGGCAATGGCTTCCGGGCGTGCAGTCAAACGGGGCCGGTTCGGATATGTCTTGATCTCGATGGTCCATCCCGCCGGCAGACGAAGCGCATCCTGCAAGGTGGGAATGTGGGCGCCGTCGATTGCCGCTTGCCGCGGGAACGCCCGCGCCGGCGCGCTGCCGGGCCGGTAGCGGCCCACATCGTAGCGCTTCAACTCCGGCCATGTCATCCGATGCAGCGGGGCGCTCGGCTGAGACAGCCATCGGCCGTCCAATCGGGCCAGGTCGGGCGACAGCCGAGCGTCATGACTGAGAACGAGCACACCGTCGCTGGTCAACCCGACGTCCGCTTCAAACCAACTCACGCCCGCGGCAATGGCGGCCTGGAACCCCTGCAGCGTGTTTTCCGGCCAGAGCGCGCGCGCCCCGCGGTGCCCGATTATGCCAAGCGTGCGAGCTACTCGTCGCACTCGCAGCCGGGCGTCGGCCCGGTTACACCACGAACGACGTGATGGTCGATCCACTCGGACACAAGTCGCCGGGCTTCGTTGATCGATGCCTCCGGGTGGTGGATGCGATACAACGTCGTGCAGGCGCGGAAAGCGTCCATGTCCGCATTGCCAATCGCGCGCAAGTCGCGGTAGGCCGTCACGACAGCTCGCTCGCAACGGCGTGCAATAAGAGACTGGCCTCGGCCCACGGTGTTCTCCAGTTGCGAGTCGCTCGCAATCTGCAAGATACTGTAGGGTGTGTGCCTGACCGCGGCAAGCCGGCCTTGGACTCCTGAGGCTGGTTGGCCCTCAGTCGACCGGGCGTGGCCCGACGGACATGCGGGTGCGGATCTCCATTGCGACCCGGCCGGCTTCATCAAGCGGCGTGCGCGGCCAAGGAGAGAGGCTGTCGCCGAGCGGGCGTGCCTGTCCGGCGCGATACAGCGACAGGTGCAGCCGGCGATGGCTGGGTGTCTCGGCGTGGGCGGCGATAAACACCGGCGCTTCCGCGCCACAGGCCTCGCTAATCATGGTGGCGGAATCGCCTGTCACGACGGTTGCGTCTGCCAGGGCCAGCATCGCGGCATACGGATTGTCGCCGGGCTCGCCCCAGCGATAGAGCAGGTGCATGCAGGGTGCCAGGCCTTCCGCTAGCGCAGCCGTCGCCTCGTCGCCGGTGCGAGGGCTGGTGCTGGCGACGACGGCGCCGTTGAGCGCTGCCGCACTGCGCGCCACGCGACGCGCCAAGCTGTATGCCAGCGCGGGCGGCATGTCAGCACCCAGCCGACCACCGCCAATCAGCAGGGTGACCAAAGGCCGCGGCAGGTGGGACATGCGGCCAGCCCAGGCCACGCGAGCTTGCGACAGCACCAGCGGGGACATGCGATTGGGCTCGCCGAGCACGGTCACCACATTCGGCCGCGAGGGCACCCGCATATGCTTGGGCAGCACCAGGAGATCAAACTGCTTGGCGCGCAGATGCGGCCGGCCGAAATGGACGATGCGGGTGCCGAAATTGCTTCGCAGCCAAAGCGCCACGGCCTGTGAGCGGCCGCTGCCGGACAGGGCCAGGGCCGGGCCACGCGGTGCCGAGAATGGCCAGCCGGATGAATGAAGGCCGGCGAGCGAGCGCCCGGTGATCAGCCCAGCGAAGGGAGCCCGCCAGCTCCATGACAGCGGCACGCGCAGGTGCGGCACGCCCAATCGCTCCGCCACGGAGATTGCTTGCGATGACGCTGGGTCCGCACGGTCATCCAGCACCCATACCGGCGCGACGTCGTCGACCGGTGGCCCCACGGGACGGCTCAGCTCCGCGCGCTCACGCATGACCGGCCCACCTGGCGCCCACAGTCAAGCCTAAGCTCACCGCCATGGGCAAGCATGGACGGGCTCGACGCCAGGCGCTATCGAGCCAGCGGGCCACGGGGGACGCAGCCATGCCGCAGCAGCACCAAACCGACTGGGATCGCGATGCGGCGCTGACGACGGCGCGAATCCTGCTGGAGATAAAAGCGGTCAATTTCCGTCCCGAAGAACCATACACCTTCACATCCGGCTGGAAATCGCCGGTGTATATCGATTGCCGGCGAATTATTTACTTTCCGCGGGCGCGCGCAAAGATTTGCGCCCTCGGCGTGGACAAGATCGACCGCCAAATCGGCCTGGAGACCATCGAGGCGGTCGCAGGAGGGGAGACAGCCGGCATTCCATTTGCCGCATGGATTGCCGACCGGATGTTGGCCCCCATGGCCTACGTGCGCAAGAAGCCAAAAGGCTTCGGCCGCAACGCGCTCATTGAAGGCGATGTTCCAGAAGGCAAGCAGACCCTGCTGGTGGAGGACCTGACCACCGATGGGCGCAGCAAAATCCAATTTGCCCAATCGCTGCGGGATGCGGGTGCCTTGGTCAACCATGCCTTCGTGGTGTTCTTCTATGGTGTGTTCCCCGGCAGTTTTGAGACGTTGGCGAGCATGGACATTACCCTGCTCCATCTAGCGACGTGGTGGGACGTGCTCGAGGCATGCCGCGACCGGCCGTATTTCGCTGAACCCGCGCTGGCTGAGGTGCGGCGTTTCTTGGAGGACCCGGTGGCGTGGTCCCGTGCCCATGGCGGCGTTGGCAGCGCCGAAGAGGCAGCCGCCAAGCGCCGAGCAGAGTGATCCATAACGGCCCGCTCCCTTGCGGCAGGGCGGTCGCATATGGCGTCTGCCTCTCTCGCTCTTTGCGGGAGAGGGTCGGGGTGAGGGCGTCTTCAGCACCGTGACCCCGCGATCTACCAGCTTTCGCACCCTCATCCCGACCTTCTCCCGCCCGCGGGAGATCGAGAAGAGCCAAATGCGATCGCCCTGCCCTTGCGGCGAGCGCTAGGCATGACCGGCTCCCTCAAGCCGTCATCGCCTAGAGCAAGTCCGCTTCTGGTAGGCGAACCGGCCTTGCTCTAACCCTTTGTTCGAGAGGCTGATTCACGCTGCAGGTCGCTTCAACCCGAAGCCATCAGGCTCTAATGCAGATAAGCGTCGGTCCAGCCCACTTCTCCGCTTGGCTTCAGCTTCACCTCCTCGCGCCCAAGGCCCGCGCGCTGCAGCACGTCCACCCCACGAACCTGGGTGATCAAACGGCAGCCCAGCAGCGGCTCGCCTGCGTCCGCCGCGCCTTCAGACATCTTCTCAGTCACTTCTGCGCGATGCTGGAGATCGGCCTCACTACGGCACAGCACTGCCCCCGGGTCCAGCCGCAACCCGGAAATGCCGCGAGTGGGCGGCAAAGACGAAACCGGCGGCGGCACGTTCGGGTGGATGTCATCATCGGTCGGTATACGGCTGCGTGGCGCGGGCACGGCGCCATTGGCCTGTGCCCATGCCTGCGCTGGTATGGCCGCAGGCAAGGCCAGCAAACCGGCCATCAGCCATGCGGCAGGCTGAATGTGCTTCGTCATCGCTCCTCCTTTTGCCAATCGGCGCTTCCTAGCCGCCCTGCCCGCGCTGGAAAAGCCTATCTTGCGCAAGGCTCCCTCGCAGCCCAGGGACTAAGGCCGAGGTAAAGGCTTGGGGACCAAGGCCCAGGACCAGCACGAAGGGTTCCAACGCGGCCCACCATGGGCCTAAGCTGACCCATGGTCTCGCCGACCCTCAGGAGCCCTCCATGTCGATCCGCCCGAACTCTGCTGCCGCCCGCGACATCGCTCACACCCTGCACCCGTACACCGACCTGGTCGCGCACCAGGAGGCCGGGCCGATGGTGATCAGCCGTGGCAAAGGCGTGCGGGTATGGGATGACGAGGGGCATGAATATATCGAGAGCGTGGCCGGGCTGTGGTGCGCCTCGCTCGGGTTCGACAATGAGCGCCTGGCCAAGGCTGCATACGATCAGATGCGCACCTTGCCGTTCTATCACTCGTTCACGGCCAAGTCCCACACGCCGCTGATCGAGCTGTCGGAAATGCTGGCCGCCCGAGCGCCGCTAGACGGCGCGAAGATCATCTTCGCAAATTCTGGTTCGGAGGCGAACGATACCGCCATCAAGATGGTGTGGTATTACAACAACGCGCTTGGCCGGCCGGAAAAGAAGAAGATCATTGGGCGACTCAAGGGCTACCACGGCATCACCATCGGCAGCGCATCGCTGACTGGCCTGCCGTACAATCACCGTTCATTCGACCTGCCGTTGCCCGGCTTCGTGCACACGATGACACCGCATTTCTACCATGGTGCGGTCGAGGGCGAGAGCGAGGACGCCTTCGCCACCCGCTGCGCCGACGAACTCGAGGCTCTGATCCTCGCCGAAGGACCGCACACCGTCGCCGCCATGTTCGCCGAGCCGATCATGGGCGCAGGCGGCGTGATTGTTCCGCCAGCCGGGTATTTCGCCAAGATCAGTGCGGTGCTGAACAAATACGACGTGTTGCTGGTGGCCGACGAAGTGATCTGCGGCTTCGGGCGCACCGGCAACTACTGGGGGTCGCAGACCTTCGACATGAAGCCTGACATCATCACCTGCGCCAAGGCGCTATCGGCCGCCTACATGCCGATCTCGGCCACCATGGTGAGCGACGCGGTGTTCCAGCCGATTGCCGCCGAAAGCCATCGCATCGGCACGTTCGGCCATGGCTACACCTATTCCGGCCATCCGGTCCCGGCAGCCGTCGCGATCGAAGCACTCAAGATCTACGACGAGATCGATCTCGTGGGACACGTGCGCGAGGTCGGGCCGGTGCTGCAGGAGCAACTTCGCAGCCGCTTCGCCGGGCACGAACTGGTCGGCGAAGTGCGCGGCCTCGGCCTCATCGCGGCCATCGAGTTGGTGGCGGACCGCGACGCCGGCCGCAACTTTGATCCCGCATTGCGCATGGGTCCGCGCCTCACCAAGCTCGGCGAGAAGCATGGCGTGATTTCCCGCTCGCTGGCCAACGACACCATTGCTTTCAGCCCGCCGCTGATTATCACCGCGGCCGAGATCACCGAAATGCTGGATCGGATGGCGCGCGCGCTGGACGAGTTGACCGTGCAGGTCCGCCGGGAGCGGCTGGCCGCCGCCTGACCCGGTGTACGATCTTGCCCTGCTGATTGCGCTGGACGGCTCCGCGAGCGTCACGTTCGACGAGTTCAACATGATAGCGGGCGGTCTTGGCGCGGCGTTGCAGGACCCGGACGTGGTGACCGCACTGATCGGCGGCGCCAACGGTGCAAGCGCTTTGGCGTTGCTGCTCTGGTCGGGGCCGGGCGCGCAACAGGTGGTGCTCAACTGGACAAGGGTCAGTTCGGAGGCGGACGTCGCGGCCCTGGCCCGGCGGGTGGCCGATGCGCCGCGGTCGGTGCCAGCGGGTGAAACCGCGATTGGTGAGGCGCTGCTGGTGGCTGAGACCATGCTGGCCGCCCTGCCCGGCCCCGCGACCCGGCGCGTGATCGACGTGGCAGGTGATGGCCGCAGTAACGCCGGAACACCGCCCGGACCAGTGCGTGACCGGCTGAGCAAGCGCGGCGTCACGATCAATGGCCTATGCGTCCTGCACGAGGAGCCAGACCTGCTGCAAAGCTATACCGAGGAGGTGATTGGCGGCCCGGACGCCTTCGCCGTCACCTGCCCCGACTACACAGCGTTCGCCGAAGCCATGCGACGCAAGCTGGTGCAGGAGACGGCGTAGCCGGTATTAAGCTGCAGGATTGCACCCACCCTATGTGGGTGGGTGGGCTTGCAAGGCCTCAAGCACCCGGCGCAAGGCGGTGCCATCGACGTCATTATCGACCCGAACCCGAATGCCATCGCCTAGCGTGATCTCAATCAAACCGCTTGGCGCGTTGCTTTTGCGCGGCTCGGCCGGATGGACTTCCTTGCCTGGCTCAATCGCCCAAAACACCCGGCGCGTGCCGCTCGGCCAGCGAGCGCGCAAGATTGGCTCGCTGAGCCCCGCAGCGGTGCCGGTTTCGACGTGACTGGTGGCCGTATCTACATACATGATTGGTAAATCCCGCGCGTGATGCTGGTGCAGTGAGGCGGCAAAAGACGTGGTAGGCGTGACGTCCGTTCTCCCACAGTCCACGCCGTGATGAGACGTCGTTCAGGCGTTGGCAGCCGTCGGAAATGTGCCACCGGATCCCCTGTTCGGAGCGCGCGAGGCGGCGTTCGCGCGCATTTCTCCTCCGTAAAGTGATAAGTTTTCATCATTTTAGCGCATTTAACGTCAATTAGACGCCGCGATCACTGCGTCGTCGCTCGGTCCTGTCTATTGATGGCGACTGGCCACGGCATTGCCCTCCGCGCCGACCATCGCGGCCCTCGCAGCAGCATGTCAGAGCTTGGGTTGGAGATCGTGCTGGACATATCTTTGCAGCAAGCATCGTTTCCGGGGCGCAATGCGGCGCTGCATCTGCAGTTGGCGCCGCGGTTGGCGCTCACCACGCAGCACGGCAACAGTCTGCTGCCCAAGTCGCGCAAAGCCCGTGCTTTGCTGGTGCTGATCGCACTGAGTGAGTCGCGCAGCGTCACCCGCCAGCAAGCTGCTGGGCTGCTCTGGACGAGTGTGGAGCGCACGGATGCGCTGGCCCGCCTACGCGACACGCTGCACAACCTGCAGAAGGAACTGCGCGCGGCGGATGCCGACGTGCTGATGCTGCAGGATGCAACGATTGCCTTCCGCGAAGGTGCCGTGGTTGTCCAAGACGAGGGTTTGCAAGGCGCTGGGCTCAACAGGTCGTCGTTCCTGAGCGAGCTGGACGGGCTCGACCCGGCGTTTGATCAATGGCTGATCCGCTTGCGGCAGGAGCGGCAGCAGCAGCGCCTTGCAGATGCGGGCATCGACGAGGCGGTGAGCCCAAGCCTGCCATTGGCAAGGAGCGGCCCTGTCGTCGTCGTCACTGCCTTCGATATGCTGGGCACGCGTGGCGAGGAGCAGTTCGGTCGCGCATTGAGCGAGGAGGTGGCGACGGCGCTGGCTCGGCTGCGCTGGTTCAGTGTCATCACGCGGAGCCGCGACGGAGGCCGGTTTTCCAGCGGCAGCGAAGACCTTTCCAAGTTCGCCGACTACGCGCTGATTGGGAGCTTGCAGGCCGATAAGACAAAGTACCGCCTTGCCATCAAGCTGATGGACCTCGGCAGTTGCGCCATCGTGTGGGCGAACACGTTTGTCGAAGACCGCAGCACCGGCTTTGCCTTGCAGGACCGGTTTGCCGAGCGGATCGCCGCCTGCTTGGACACCGAGCTGCTGACAATCGAGGCGGGGCATCGCAGCGCGGCACCGCTGCGGCGAGGCAAGGCATATTCCCTTGTGCTGCAGGCGATCCCAGCCATTCATCGGCTTGAACGAGAGTCGTTCCTCGGCGCCGGGCACGCTTTGGAGCAGGCCGTGGCGCTAGACCGCGAGTTGGCGTTGGCGCAGAGCTGGCTGGCCTATTGGCACGTGTTCTTTGTAGGCCAAGGCTGGGCGATCAACCCAGCGCAGTCCATGAGCCGGGCTGGTCGCGCCGCCGAGCGTGCTATGATGCTGGACCCAAAGGATGCCCGCAGCGTCACGGTGGCCGGCCATGTCAAGGCCTTCCTCAGCCGGCGTTTGGACGAGGCGGCCGCATTGCATGAGTTGGCGCTACAGCTCAACCCCGCCATGCCATTGGCCTGGCACTTCGCTGGCGTGACACATGCGTATTCGGGCCGTCTGGCTGAAGCGCATCGTTGCATCACCCATTGCCTGGAGCTCGCGCCGGCCGATCCGCACGGTTTTTTTGCCGAAGGAGCTCTGGGGATCGTGTGTTTGTTGCAGAAGGATCATGAGGGCGCGGTGAAGATCGGCCGCCGGGTCACCGAGCGCCACCCGCAATTCACCTCGGCGTTCAAGAGCTATCTTTCGGCCTTGGGCCATTTAGGCCAGCGTGCGGAAGCGGCCGCGGTGTTGCAACGCCTGCGTGTGCTTGAGCCGAGGTTTTCCTTGCAACGCTTCCGAGCCTCCGCGCCATATCAGCGGGCAGAGGATTTGGAGCACTACACGGCCGGCTTGCGGCTGGCCGGGCTCACTTGAAGGCGAGCCTGCCTAGGCGGGGCGCAGCTTGCGAACCAGGTCATCGGGCGGCAGCACGGCTGAGCCATCAACAAAGCGCCAGTTCACCATCGTCGGCTGACTGCCCTGCTTGCCCAACTGCCCGACATAGCACCCCATCGTGCTTTGGTGATCAATGGCGCGAAACCGGCAGATGCCAAACGGCGTCACGAAACTCGCGTCGGCAAAACCGTCGGCCAATGCCTCACTGTCGCTGCTGCCCGACTTCAGAATGCCCGCGGCGATGGCGCTGGCCAGGGCGGCTCCGATCACCGAGGCCATGGTCGGCGAGGTATGGAACCGCTGCTGGTAATCGAGCACGAACTGCTTGTTGGAGGGGTCATCTGATACGTCCCAAGGATACCCGGTGACGTACCATCCTGTTGGCGCATCCGTGCCCAAGTCATCCAGAAATTCAGGGTCGCCGGTCAGCATCGACACCACGGCTCGGTTGGTGAACAAGCCATGGCCGGGTCCGCTGCGGACAAGCGAAACAAGATCAGGTCCATACAGCGCATTGAACACGCCATCAGGCGTCGCATCCGTGAGTGCGCTCGACACGGCGTTGGCGTCCATCTGCCCCGGTTTGGGCCACTGCTCGCCAACGAAGCGCACGTCTGCGCGGCGGCCCGACAGCAATTGACGAAACCAGCGCACCGCGGAGCGACCGTAATCGTCATCAGGCGCCACCGTCACCCAACTCTTGGCGGGCAGGGCTGCGGCAGACTCCACCAGTATGGCCGCAAGGATGAAGCTGGAGGGCCCGACGTGATAGGTGTAACGGTTGCCGTTCTGCCAAACCAAGGCATCGGTGAGCGCCTGGCCAGCGACATAAAGCGTCTTTCGCTGGGCAGCGAAGGCGCTCAGGGCGAGCGCCACTTCGGAGGAAAAGCCACCAGCCAGCAGATCCACCTTGTCCTGGTCGAGCAGTTCGGCGGCGAGTTGGACGGCGCGGTCGGGGCTGCCGCCATCGTCGCGGGAGACGAACTCGAGCGGGCGGCCGTTTACCCCGCCAAGATTGTTCGCTTGCGCCACGGCAAGCTGCCACCCCATGCGGTACGGCTCGGTGAAGGCCGCTTGCGTCGAGTAGCTGTTGATCTCGCCAACGCGCAACGGAGTTCCGTACGTAGATTGGGCCCGGACGAGAGCGGGCCGGGCGAGCGCTGCCATTGGCGCGGCAGCAATCAGGGCGCGGCGCGTGAGTGCGGAACGGATCACGTGCGCCGGGCCGAAAAGGCGCCCATCGCGACGCTCACGGCCAAGCCGGTGATCACCAGGCGGGGGAGCACCAGTTCTGCTTCCCGGTTGCGCAGTTCGGCGGCCAGCATAAGGGCGGAAATCGCGGCCAACCCGGTGGCACCGATCGGCCGCGTCCGTTCATTGGCCACCAGCATGGCCCCGGCCGTCTCCATCAACCCGATGCGGCGCATCGCCCGGGGCGACAAGCCCCAGCGGCGAAACAAGCGCGCTTGCAGGCCAAACAGCTTCAGCAGGCCCGACAGAGCGAAGCTTACTTCCAGCAGGGCCAACCGGCCTTCATCGTTGCGCGCCATGAGTGTTTCTCCCATGAGCAAACCCCCTCCGTGTGGACACTGCAACGCAGCTTGCCGGGGTAGGATGCACCCGGCAATGTGTCGGCAGTGGAATGGGATGGAGATTGGCAATGCGGTTTGTGCTGCGGGCGGCGCTGGTGCCGTGTCTGCTCGGGGTGGCAGCCGCCGCCCCCGCCGCAGCACCCTCCCAGCCCGCCGAGCTGACCAAGGCCGACGCAACGGGCGTGTTGAGCCGCATGGTGCAGGACGAGGGCGGCAAAGAAGTGGGACGCATTGTGGACGTCGTGGTCGATCCCGCCGGCCAGCCGCGCGCCGCAGTGATCGATATCGGCGGCTTCATGGGGGTGGGCTCGCGCCGGGTCGCGGTGGCGTGGAGTGCCGTGCACGTGCCGCCCCCCGGGGCGCCTGACCCGCGTGTCAGCATCGACATGACGGACGAGCAGATCCGCGACGCACCCGCCTACACCGACCGGAGCAAGCCGGCCACCATCGTCGGCCCGGTGACTGCCCCGGCCACGACGGCCGAACCGGACCAGGAGGCGACGCCCATCACGCCGCCACCTGAACCCAGCACTCCCCCCGCGTCAAAGCCGCCGGAAGCTCCGGGAGGTGCTCAATCTTCACCCAATTGAACCAGGACCGTAGCGGCCCAGGCCTCGATTGGCTTAATTTCTTCGTCGCGAACGTCCAGACCGGGTTCGGCCCGTTCATCGCCGTGTTCCTGGCATCGCAAGCTTGGACCCAGGGGCAGATCGGCCTGGCGTTGAGCATCGGCACGCTCACCACGGTTGCGGTGCAGGTGCCGGCAGGTGCCGCGGTGGACGCCGCCGCCAGCAAGCGCCGGGTGGCGTTTTTCGCCGTGGCGGCCATTGCGGCCAGCGCGGTGATCCTGGCCGTGGCACCGGACCGGCTGCCAGTGGTCGTGGCCGAGGTGCTGCATGGCGTAGCGAGTTGCCTGCTCACCCCGGCCATCGCTGCCATTAGCCTCTCGGTGGCGCGCAAGCAGGGCGGCATGTTCGGGGACCGGCTGGGCCGCAACGCCCGGTTCGCGTCGAGCGGCAGCGGGCTTGCCGCCGGGCTCATGGGTGCGACTGGCCAGTTCGTGTCCGAACGGGCCGTGTTCTTCCTGGCCGCCGCCCTCGTGCTGCCGTCGCTTTATGCCTTGCGCCTAATCCGGGAAACCTCCGCGGTGCGCCAACCGGCGGCCAAGCGCGAGCCGTTCGTCCGCGCCCTGTTCAATCGGCGCTTGCTGGCCTTTGCGGTGT
>CAXTRX010000078.1:0-14989 GCA_964246785.1 uncultured Acetobacteraceae bacterium
CGGCAGATGGTCAAAACAGCAGCTTGAGATTGTCCACCCGCAGGGGCGCACTCCAGACCGGGGTTAGATTTGCGTGCTGTTTGACAGCCCGCTAGGTGCAGGTCCGCCGCCTGGCGGCTCACGGCGATGCGCTGCGTAATAAAGTCATGATGCGATCGCACCTCACACTGGCCGAGCTGTGCACCTGGCTGCGCACCGAGCGCGCGATGTCGGCGGGCATCACGGCGCTGTGGCGCAAACTGCGGCACCTTGGCCTGACGCTCAAAAAAAGTCGCAGCACGCGGCCGAGCAGGACTGTCCCGACCTCGTCGCGGCACGCTTGGCTTGGCGCGCCGACCAGCCACGGCTTAAGTCCGGGCGCCTGCAATGAACGCCGAGCTCTTCCGCCACTCCATCGGCGAGATGCTGGCACCCAAGCTGCTGCCGAGCGACATCACGCCGGGCACGGTGTTCAAAAGGCTGGAGCTGAGCCGTCCGACCTGGCTCATGGCATCGACTTGCTTAGAGCAATGCGCTCAGCCAACGAGCTTTGACGGCGGCGAAACGTTCAACCAATTCGCGCCGGCCGCGCGCACGCGGGCAAATTGGAGCGGTTGGTGCGTGTTTTTTGTTGCTACGAGGGGGGCTATGATCGCTGGCGAACTGCTTTGTGCGCTAAGGGCTGGCGAGCATTATTGCTTCTGACACACGAAGCAATCATGCCCTGATGTCGTGTTTGAAAGGCTGATCCGCAGATCAGGCGGGTTCAACCAGACATAGTCAGGCTCTAGCAGGCTGCTGGAGAAAGGCGCCTCAGGGGGACAATCATCACGTTCAGTTCGAGCGTTGCTGCCGATTGCTTTGGGTCGTGGCAGGCGGCGAACTATCTCTCGCCCGCAAGCAGGCCGGTGAGTGCTACTGCACGCTGGAGAAGCGCGTCGGCAACAGCAACTCATTGGTAATTGAAGCAACAATGGCGCCGTTGGCCTCGGTCTGCGCACGTTTTTCGATCCACTCCGGATCGGCCTGGAACTCTGCCCATTTCTGCTCGCGCTCGGCTAGGCTTTGCCATGCGATTAGATAGGTCAGCGTGTGATTGGAAGCGCCAACCAGCGTTGTCCAAAATCCGGCCTGGCGGATGCCATGCCGCTCCCAGATGCCCAACGTGATGGTCTCGAAGCGTTGCAGTAGCGCGGGCAGACGGTTCGGCAAACAGTGATACACGCGCAACTCATAGATCATCTGGACACCTCTCGGCTTTATGGCACCATGCGCGAGCCATCGGGCTACTGCAACCGTGCTAACAGGCTCACGTTAATCCGACATGGATAGTTCCGTCCCATCAAGCCCTGCTCGACCGGTCCGCCGTCGCCGCCACGTTTGGGCGTGGCTGCTGGGTGTTGCAGGAATTGCCGTCATCGTTCTCATTGCACTATGGGATTGGGACTGGTTTCTGCCGCTGGTGGACGCGCAAGCCAGTGCCGCGGCCGGGCGTAAAGTCACTGCGCAGCACCTTCATGTCGCCCTGGGTCGAACCACCACCGTGTCGCTTGACGGCGTACAGGTGGATGGCGTGCCCGATCTTGCCGGCGGCAAGCCTTTTGCCAATATCGACCGGCTTTCAGTGGCGCTGGACGTGTTGTCCTATGTTCACTCGCGTCAGATCGTGATTCCGCAGATCACGGTCGACCATCCGGTGATTGAGGCGGACCAAGATCTGCAGAGCCATGCAAATTGGCCCACCGGCAATGCGTCGGCAAGCAGCAAGCCATTGAGCAATGCCTCTCCAGGGCCGCAAATCGGCAATTTGGTGATCAACAACGGGCAGGCGCACGTTGCATTGGCGAAGTTGAAGGCGGACTTCAATGTGAATGCCGCGACCCAGGCGGGAACATCCGGCGCAGCAAACAGCGGCGGCACGTCGAACGACGCATCCACGTCCGGTAACGCTGGTGAGATTGTCGCCGATGCAAAGGGCACCTACGCGGCACAGCCGATTACAGGGCATTTCGTCGGTGGCGCATTGCTTTCCCTGCGGGACAAGAGCCACCCTTATCCAATCGACCTCCACATCGCCAATGGTGCAACCCGGGTTTCGCTGACCGGGACGGTGGAGAACCCGCTGAATTTTGCCGGCGCCAACATCACCTTGCAATTCACTGGGCCGGATATGGCGCAATTGACGCCGCTCACGGGTGTGCCGATACCGCAGACACCCCCGTTTTCCGTGACAGGCAAGCTCAACTACGCCGACCGTAAGGTTCGCTTCGATGACTTCCACGGCCGCCTTGGCGACAGTGATCTCAATGGCACTATCGCCGTGGACCCAACGCGGACGCGCCCGTTTGTGGACGCGACGTTGTCGTCTCACCGCGTGAACTTGGCAGATCTGGGCGGCTTCATCGGCACCACGCCGGGTCAGAAGAGCGAAGTCAATGCGACGCCGGCGCAACGTGAGGCTTTGGCTCACAAGGAAGGCAGCAGCGACAAGGTCCTCCCACAGACGCCGATCAACCTGCCTAAGGTGAACTTTGCCGATGTCAGCCTGCACTATAAGGGCGACCAGATTGAAGGCCGCTCGGTGCCGCTGGACAATATCGTGGCCAACCTCGACATCAATGACGGGCGCATTCAGTTACAGCCGCTGAGCTTTGCAGTTGGCGGCGGCAACATCGTGTTGCACACCGACCTCGCACCGGTGAACGCGCATGAGGTAAAGGCGAAGGCGCGCATTGACCTGGACCATGTCAGTCTTGCACGGCTGCTCGCGGCCACACACCTCGTGCAGGGCGCGGGCACGTTGACGGGGAACGCGGAAATCGATTCCGAAGGCAGTTCGCTCGCCAGTTTGCTCGCACATGGCAATGGAGGCCTCGCGGCGGGCATGTCGGGCGGCGATTTAAGCGCGCTCCTGGTAGACATCGCGGGTCTTGAAGTCGGCAATGCTCTGCTGTCGGCCCTCGGCATCCCGCAGCGCGCTGATTTGCAGTGTTTTGTTGCCGAGTATACGTTGGTCAATGGTGTGATGCAGACAAAGAACTTGATTGTCGACACCAGTGAAGCCGAAGTACGCGGAACAGGCGATATCAGTCTGGCTAACGAGACGCTGGACTACAAGCTAGTCACCAAATCCAAGCATTTCTCGGTCCTCACCCTGTCCACACCGATCGACATAACAGGCACGCTGAAGGCGCCAGCGATCAAGCCGGAAGTCGGTCCGCTGGCGCTGAAGGGTGGGGCGGCTGTTGGCCTGGGCATACTCTTTCCGCCCGCGGCAATCCTACCAACGATCCAATTCGGCACCGGCAATACCGGTGCTTGCGAGAGTGCCGAGGCGCCGGTCGCAAAGGGGGAGTCAGCGGTCCAGGTCGTGGCGCCCCACCCTGCTTCCCACACGGCGGTTGTGCCAAAGCATCACTGACTTGGTCAGCAGTCTGGCGCGCGAAAAAGCTTTGGCTGCTTCGACCTAGTCGCGTGTCGTTGGACAAACGAGGATGCACTGGTTTGTCGATCCTTAGTCCGGGAGCGTGCCGGGCTCGGCACCGGGCTCGAACAGTGCCGCAATTTCCTGGTTGGCGGCGGCTTCCTCATCGTCGGCGCTTTGACCAACTCGCTCGCCACGCGCCTGTTTCTCCGCCTCTTCCGGGCTGCGCGCGACGTTGACGGTGACGGGCAGCGACACTTCGGGGTGAAGCACGAGGCGTACTTTGGACAGGCCGAGAGATTTGATCGGCTGATCCAACACAACCTGCTGGCGGGCGATGGTGAGGCCGGCCGCAATGCAGCCATCGGCCACATCCCGCGCGGAAACCGATCCGTAAAGGCTTCCGGCGTCGCTGGCCTGGCGGATGATCGTCACGGTAAGTTCGCCGATCCGTTCGGCCAGTCGTTCCGCTTCCTCGCGGCGGCGTAAGTTCTGTGCCTCGAGTTGCACGCGCTGCGTTTCGAACTGCTCGCGGTTGGCCTTGCTGGCACGTTGCGCCATCTTCTGCGGCAGCAGGTAGTTGCGGGCGTAGCCGGGTTTAACGCGTACGATATCGCCCATTTGTCCGAGCTTTTCTACGCGCTGCATCAGGATGAGTTCGACGGCGGCCATGGCGGCGGCTCCTCAGGCGAGAATATAGGGGAGCAAGGCGAGAAAACGCGCCCGCTTGATGGCCTGCGCGAGTTCGCGCTGCTTCTTGGCGGAGACCGCGGTGATGCGGCTGGGTACGATCTTGCCGCGCTCGCTGAGGAAGCGGGAGAGCAGGCGCACATCCTTGTAGTCAATCACCGGGGCGTTGGGGCCGGAAAACGGACAGGACTTGCGCCGGCGATAGAACGGACGCCGGGCGCCGACGGCGGAGCGGCGGCTAGCGGGATTGACGTCGCTTTCGAGCGTGGCGTCGGACATGGCTTACTCCTCCACCAGGTTGAAGCCGCCCTCGCGGCTGAACTCGTCGCGGGCGCGGAACTCCTCGCGGTCGTCGAAGCCGCGTTTGCGGCCGCTTTCGAACCGTCCGGTGGGCTTGGGGCCGCGGAAAGTGCGTTCCCGGTCATCGGACTTGCGCGACAGGATAGAGGAGGGTTCCTCGGTAATTTCATCCACGCGAATGGTCATGAACCGTAGCACGTCTTCGTTGAGGCCCAATTGGCGCTCCATCTCGGTCACGGAGGCAGGAGGAGCGTCAATCCCCAACAGCATATAGTGACCTTTGCGGTTCTTCTTGATGCGGTAGGCGAGGGAGCGCAGACCCCAATACTCACGCTTCTGAACGGCGCCACCGTCCGTTTCGAGCTGTGTGGCCACAGCATCGGCGACGGCCTCGACTTGTTGTTGAGTCACATCATTGCGCGCGATGAGCACGCATTCATAGAGCGGCATGATTGGTCCCTATGGCTGGTTCGGCCCGAAATGGGCATAGCCAGGGGCTGCCTCGCCCCCAGCAGGGAAGGCGCGGCTTGCACCATGGCGCGCCCAGAATGTCAAGCGCCAGGGCGACGGTGGCAGACTTTTACCACCCGGCGGCGTTACCTCCGCATCCTCGGAACAGGAGCAGGCATGCGGCATATCCAACTTCATCCGCTCGGGGGCGCGGCGGGCGATATGTTCGTGGCCTGCCTGCTGGACGCGTTTCCGGAACACCAGGAGGCGGCGCTGGCGATGGCGGAGCAACTCGCCGGCGTCGCCTGCAGACTTGTGCCGCACCGGGGCGACACGCTGACGGGCAGTCGCTTCCTTGTGGAGGGGAAATCGAGCCCTGACCACTCCGGCCCGGCTCACCATGGCCATACCCATTGGGCGCAAATCCGCCGCCGCATCGCCAGCGCAGCGCTGCCCACAGCCGTTCAGGAGCATGCCATCGGTATTTTCGCGGCTCTCGCCGAGGCGGAAGCGCGCGTGCACGGCCGACCAGCAGATGAGGTCGTGTTTCACGAGGTGGGAGCAGCCGATTCCATTGCCGACATTGTTGCTGCGGCAAGTGTGATCGCGGCCGTCTCCCCCGCGATGTGGAGCGTTGGCGCCCTGCCGCTTGGTGGCGGCACAGTTCAAACCGCTCACGGCGTCATGCCGGTCCCCACCCCTGCAACCGCCTTGCTGCTGGAGGGCTTTGCCGTGGCAGATGATGGCATCGGCGGTGAGCGGGTCACTCCAACGGGTGCGGCGATCCTGCGCTATCTTGTTCACGAGCGAAGCCGCAGCGTGCAGGGCACATTACAACGCAGCGGCACGGGCTTTGGCACGCGCACGCTCCCGGGCCGCAGCAACTGCCTGCGCGCACTTGTGTTCGCAACCGATAGCCAGGGCCAGCGCGGGCATCGCGAGTTGGCTGTGATCAGCTTCGAGGTCGACGACCAGTCCGGCGAAGACCTCGCAATGGGGATCGACCAGCTCCGACATCTGCCCGGCGTTCACGATATCGTGCAAATGCCATGTTTCGGGAAGAAATCTCGCATGGGTATTCACGTCCAAGTGTTAACTACGTACGAAAGTATGACGAGGGTCACCGAGGCATGTTTTCGCGAGACAACCACGATCGGGTTGCGCACGCATCTGGTGCAAGGTCAGGCCCTGCCGCGGCAGATGGCGACCATGACGTTGGCGGACGACCCGGTGCGGGTGAAGCTTGTCGAGCGTCCAGCGGATGGAGGCGGGGTTATCACGACAGCAAAGGCCGAGGCCGAGGATGTACGCAAGACGGCAGGGCACGGCAGGCGGGCGCGAGCGCGGCAACAAGCCGAGTCTGCCGCGCTGACCCAAATAGGCCAAGTAACCAGGAGGAATATCGAATGACGCCCGCAGGTCGGTTACGTGAGGTCCTGCTTGAGTTTCCCCGCCTGGCGGTTGCAGTCAGCGGAGGTGTGGACAGCATGACGCTGGCAACCGCCGCGCACCGTGCGCTTGGCAGCCGCGTGACCATGCACCACGCCACGTCGCCCGCCGTGCCAGGCGAGGCGACGGAGCGTACGCGCGCGCTGGCCGCGCAAGAGGGTTGGGAGCTGGACGTGTTCGACGCTGGGGAGTTTGACGACCCGGCTTACCGCGCCAATCCCGTCAATCGCTGCTTCTTCTGTAAAATCAATCTTTATGGGGCGGTGGCTGCGCGAACGCAGTCGCCGATCGCTTCGGGAACCAATCTCGACGACCTTGGTGAGTACCGCCCCGGCTTAATTGCCGCCAAGCAGCATGGCGTGCGACACCCCTTTGTGGAAGCGCGGATCGATAAGGCCACTGTGCGTCACTTGGCGTCGGACATGGGGCTTGGGACCATAGCCGAACTGCCTTCCTCACCCTGCTTGTCCAGCCGGGTCGAGACCGGGATCCGGATCGAGGCTCCCATGTTGGCAATGGTGCATGCCGCGGAAAACCTTGTCGTTAAGCGCCTATCTCCGCGAACCGTGCGTTGCCGGGTCCGCGCGCAAGGCGTGGTGGTGGAGCTTGATCAGGCGACGCTGGCTGGCTTGGAGGACAACAACCGGCAATCGCTTCAGGACGAGTTGGGCCAGATGGCCAATGCTGCTGGTCTCACGCAGCCGATCGCATTTGCACTCTATCGCACCGGCAGCGCATTCCTACAGGTGCCATCATGACCGCTCGCGTGTCCGGAACGGCCGGCGCAGCGGGCGAGTTCGTTTTGGACGAAGAGCGTACCGCACGGCTGGGGTTTGGCGAAGCGGTGTTCTGCGCTGGGAAGTCTGCCCGGCAGATTGCCGCCATCATTGATAATGCGACGATCCCCATGCTGCTCACTCGGCTGGACCCGGAGAAGTATGCCGCGCTGCCAGAGTCGCAGCAGGCGTCGCTGGATTACGATCCCATTTCCCACACGGCATTCTCTGGCGCTGCTTTGCCGGCCGAGGGCCCAGCCGACGTCGCAATCATCACTGCTGGAACGTCCGACGTTCCGGTTGCGATCGAAGCAATGCGGACGTTGGCCTTTGAGGGGGAGCAGGCGCGGCTTGTGGCGGATGTTGGGGTGGCGGGGCTGTGGCGCCTGTTGCGGCGGGTAGAGGAGCTTCGGACCGCTCGGGTGGTGATTGTTGCGGCGGGGATGGACGCCGCCTTGCCAAGCGTCGTGGGCGGCCTGGTCGGCGGGGTGGTGATCGCAGTGCCGACCTCAGTGGGCTATGGGGTGGCAGCCGGGGGGCAAACGGCGTTGAATTCCGTATTGGCCAGTTGCGCTCCCGGTATTGTGACCGTCAATATTGACAACGGCTATGGTGCTGCGATTGCTGCTCTTCGTGCGCTACGAGTTGGACGTTCCCAGTAGCCGCGCCGCCAAACCGCAGGCTAGGTTAGCGACACAGCATGGCTCAGAAACTTTGCGGCGTGTGCACGGTTATTGTCGAACGCGCCGCGCGTAGCAGGCGGTGTGTGTTGGCACGAAACGCAGGCTCTCTATGCAGAAAACGCAAAGTTTCCTTTGGAGTGCAGTAGTACTCGCTACGGCCGGGTGCAGCAGTCTGGATGCACAGATTAAATCAAGCGGCTCAATGGCGTCCGGCGACACGACCTACATCAGCACGGCCTATGAGTTGGCGCAGCTCGACGATCAAGCTGGCAAGCTCGTTCCGACCAAAGCGCACGATCCACGTGTGATTGATGTTTCGAGCCAATTGGTGACCCAAGCCGATGCGCTGGCTCCGCAATTGACCGTCGCTTTACAGTCCCAGGGTGTTACTCCGCCGAAGCAACTGCCGCCAGATGTTCAGGCTGAGGTTGCCAAGCTGCAGTCGTTGCAGGGACCGGCGTTTGATCAGGCTTATGTCGCCGACGAAATTGCGCTGCACCAGAAGGCGATGTCGGTGTTTCAGAAAGAGAATGCTGACACCCACAACGGTATGATGCGGACGCAGGTCGAGGCTGAATTGCCGGCAGTGACGGACGACCTCAACAAACTTAAGTCACTCGCCCCGACTTCGAGCTGAGGCGATAAGCCGCGTGCGAGGTTTAGCTCGCAGCTAACGGGGAGTCGGCGAACCCTGATAGGAGCGACGCCGGGTCGGTGTAGATGGCGATGCAGCCGGCCCGGCGTAAGTCAGCTTGGGCAAAACCGCCGCAGAGTAGGCCTATCGTACGCAGCCCGATCTTCCCGGCCGCCTCCGCATCATAGGGCGTATCGCCGATGACCCACGCAGCCCGTGGCGACACCCCTGGCAAGCGGTTCATGGCGGCTTGGAAGATATCCGGATAAGGCTTGCTTCGCTCTGCGTCGTCGGACGAGGTTTGCTCCTGCACCAAGTCCTCAATATTGGCGACTTGCTTGTAATGTGCGAGTTCATCGCCCTTGGCGGAGGAGGCGAGCGCTGTTTGAAAGCCGTTTTGCAGCAGGTGCTGGAAGAGCTCGCGCACGTGAGGGAAGGCTTTGATCGTGTGCAGGTAGCGCTGCTGCAAGATCTCCTTACGCCTGGTCTCGAGTGGGGCTCCAATACGGTTGCGCTCAGCCTCGTCGAGAAAAACGGGAAGCAGCTGATCGCCGCCTTTACCAATTTGGCTGCGGATAGCAGCAAACTCGACTGGGTGGCCAAACTCGACGAACGCGTCTTGCCAGGCACGAGCATGCTGATCGACGGAGTCGACGAGGGTGCCGTCCACGTCGAATATCACCGCCTTTGCCATCACGCTGCTACTCGAGATGCTGCGCTAGAAACTTGTTCATTTCGAACATTGTTGCCTTCTCTTTGCCGAAGATCTTCTGCAGCTTTTCGTCAGCAAGTATCTCGCGGCCGTCATCCGGATTTTGCAGCTTGTGAGCCTTGATATACTCCCAAACCTTGCTGACAACCTCGCCGCGCGGCATCGAGCCTTCGCCAATCACAGCCGCCAGCGCCTCAGACGGCTTTAGCGGCTGCTGCAACGCATTCGGCTTGTGGCCGGCTTTCGGCTTATCGACTTGCGTGCCCTTTGGTGCCGCAGTCTTTGCTTTCGGTGACTTGGTCATGCTCATTCCTTGGGACGGAAGCTGATATAGAGACCGTAAACGCAGCCAGGATCATTAGGATTGCAACAAGCCAGATGCATAACGGTCAGCCAGCCGATTCTGCAAGCTTGGCCAGGGTGAGTTGTTCGGGCTGATAGCGGAAGTATTTGCCGAGGGCATGTTCGAACACCTCATCACGCGGCTGAGCGCGGGAGAATAGCGTGACGCAGGCGTGGAACTTCAGGTCATCAGGCACACCAAAAATGTCATGAACGGAGCAGCGTTCAATCGCATTGACGAGATCGGTTGCCTCGCGCAGCCTACTGCCCAGGATATCGTGCTCCAAGTAGGTTTGTGCCTCGGCAAGTGAGTGGATGGCGTAGCGTTGCGCCATTGCACTATGGCCCAGCCCGACAAGCTGGGGAAATATAAACCACATCCAGTGAGTTTGTTTGCGCCCGGCCCGTAACTCGGCCTGTACGCGTGGCCACACAGGATCTTGCGCGGCTAAAAAGTGGTGCAAGGCGGGAACATCTTGCATGCTTCGATCCTACACGCACATGACGCCTGGTAAGGCAAGGGACAAAGCGATGGCAGAGACTTCCGACCATACGACGGGCAACGACCCGGTTGAAGGTCTTGATCCCGGCGGTACGCATTCGACGAAGCCCGGCAATGCGGACAAAAGCGGGCCTGCCAAGCCAAATGCGGTCCGCGAGGAACAGAAGGTGGTCAGTGGCGACCAGAATGACCCGGCTTCAGAACGCGCCCGGTAGCCTAAGTCTACTTACACCGTTCGAGGGAACGGCAGCCAGCCTGGCGGCGAAGAATGCCTTCACCAAGGGGGAGTGGCTGCCGGTTGTGTCATCCTAAACAGCGATGGCGATCAAGCGACTCAAGGCGAGTTGCGCAGTGCAACAGGCCTTGATCGCTGTTTGCGGAATTGCTGCCGCTGATGGGTATGGGGTTAAAGCAGGTCCTCAAGCCGGATCGGCAGGTCTCGAATACGGCGGCCGGTCGCGTGCCACACTGCATTCGCAATGGCAGCGTTCATGCCGACCACGCCAATCTCCCCAATTCCTTTCATGCCAATCGGATTGACGCCCTCATCGTGCTCAGGAAGCATGATGACGTCGATTGCGTCGATGTCAGCATTAACGGGGATGAGATACTCCGAGATGTTGTCGTTGGTGTAGCGAGCTGTACGAGGATCGATCTCGGTCTTCTCGTGCAACGCTGAACTTATGCCCCAAATCATCCCGCCCATAAGCTGGCTGTGTGCCGTACGGGGATTAATGATGCGGCCGGCGGAAAAGGCGCCGACGGCGCGGGGCACACGGATTTCCCGTGTGCGGGCATGCACTCTTACCTCAACGAATTGCGCGCCGAAAGCATACGTGGTGAGATCAGTTCGCGTCGTTCCACGCGATATCGCCATCTGTCCCTGATAGAGCTTGGCCATGGAGTCTGGCGGCAGACCTTTGGGGATGTTCTCTGCATAGGCCTCGATTGCGCCACTGCTGACGCGGGACATCGCCTCCTGCAAACTCTCGGCTTGCCCCGCAGGCCCGCCCAGCGTCCCTGCCATCAAGCGTAGTTTGGCCGGGTCATGCCCTGCGAACAAACCCGTATTGTTGGTTACCGCGGCAAAGGCAAGCCGTTTGCGGATATCTTCGCAGGCTGCGGCAACGGCGTGGCAGATGCCCGAGGCGTGACTCGATCCTGCAGCGAGACCGGCTGGCGGCAAGTCGCTGTCGCCAATCTGGACGGTGATCTTCTCCAGCGGCAAGCCTAGTCCGTCAGCCGCCATTTGCGCAATGATGGTGTGCGAGCCAGTGCCAATGTCATGCGCAGCTATTTGCACAGCGGCGGCACCATCAGCGCCCAGCACGACGCGCGCAGCACCGGCGCCGATATTGGCGGGGTAGGCGGCCGTTGCACAACCCCAGCCGATGGACCAATCGCCCTCCTGATGGCTGCCAACCGGGCCGCGGCGGCTCCAGCCGAAACGTTCGGCCGCGGCGTCGAAGCATGGCAACAGCGAACGGCTGGAAAAGGACTGTCCAGTTGCCGGGTCGACTTGGGTGTCGTTGCGCCGCCGAAGCTCGACCGGATCGATGGCCAACTGCGCGGCCAACTCGTCCATCGCCGACTCAAGTGCAAACATGTACGGCACATCCGGCGGCGCACGCATGAAGCCGGGTGTGTTGCGATCAGCGTGGACGACATTGACCCGGGTCAGGATGTTCGGGCAGGCGTAGAGCCGCGCGGTCGTTTCCGTGCCAGAGACGTTGTAGTCGGAGGGGCGGGAGGTAGCCTCCCAGCCCTCGTGCCGCAACGCGATCAGTTTTCCGTCGCCTGATGCGGCCAATTGGATGTGATGCTGGGTTTCGGCACGATACGTGCCGATGGTGTAGCACTGGTCGCGCGTTGCCACGAGCTTTACCGGGCGGCCGAGCCGGCGTGCGGCAACGGCGATCCAGGCGCTGCGTGAGGATGGAATGCCCTTGGAGCCAAACGCACCACCAACATGGCGCGCCACCACGCGAACCTGTTTCGGGTCCATTCGGAGTTGTTTGGCGACAGCACCGCGCAAGCCGTAAACAAATTGGCTTGGCTCGTAGAGCGTCAGACTGCCGTCGTGCCAAATTGCGGTTGTGGTGAACAGTTCGATCGGGTTGTGGTGCTGCGTTGGGGTGCTGTAACGCTCATCGACCTTCACGGACGCTGCTGCGAAGGCGGCTTGCGCGTCACCTACGGCAAAATCCTTGTGTTCGCCGGGCTCGCGTTGCTTGGTCTCGGCCCCAGAACTGCCGAACGTGGCGGACGGGGCTTCTTCCGCGTAATCGACCCGTACCTTGTAGGCGGCTTCACGGGCTGCCTCGTAGGTGTCGGCAACGACCACGCCGATGATTTGTCCGTCGTGCCAGACGTGGTTGTCCTGCATGGTCGTGGTCTCGCGCCCAGGCCCATGCGGGGCAGGAGGGTCGGCCTGGTCACCGACGTTCTCGTAAGTAAGAATATCGAGCACGCCGGGGACGGCTCGGGCACGCGCTAAATCGAAGGCGTTGATATGGCCACGCGCGATGGTGCTCGTCACCAGGAACGCGTACGCCGCTCCCGAGGCGGGTTCGTCGGACGCATAGAGTGCTTGTCCGGTGACTTTGGCGCGGCCCTCGATGCGAGGAACGTCAGCGCCAACCAGCCAGGTTGCGTCATCAGGCATCGGCGTTCTCCAAGGCGGCAGCTTGCAGCAGGGCGCGTACCAGCGTGCGGCGTCCAAGCTCGGGTTTGAATGCGGTCTCTGAGTGAACGACGGCGGAGGCGAACGCCGCTGCTGCAGCACGTTCGGCAGCAGGTTCGTCAAATACCTGCCCGTTCAAGGCCTGCTCGGCTTCGTGCGAGCGCCAAGGTTTGGCTGCAAGGCCGCCCAAGCCAATTCGGACCGCACGGACCTTGCCGCCCGACAAGTCCAGCGCCACCGCAGCCGATGCGAGCGCGAAGGCGTATGACTCGCGATCGCGTATTTTGACATACAGGGAAGGCTTGGTCCAAGCCCCAGCGGGGACGTGCACGGCAGTGATGATCTCGCCCGGCTGCAGGTTGATCTCGATGTCGGGTCGGTCCGCTGGCAATCGATGCAGGTTCTCTAGCAAAATCGTGCGGGTGGCTGCTTCGGTCGCCAGATCGACCGTGGCGCCAAGTGCGACCAGCACCGTTGCAAGGTCACCAGGATAGTGGGCGATGCATTGCTCACTCACGCCAAGTACAGCCAGGTGGCGATTGTTGCCGCCGATCGCGGCACAGCCCGAGCCAGGCTGGCGCTTGTTGCAGTTTGGCACGCTTGCATCACGGAAGTAGGAGCAACGCGTTCGCTGCAGAATTGTGCCAGCAATGGTGCCCATGTTGCGGATTTGCGGGCTTGCCGCCGACCGAAGCGCCTGTGCGATGATGGGATAGTCGCGACGAACTGCTGAGTCATGCTCAAGCTCGGACATGCGGGCCATGCCGCCAATATGCAGTCCCTCGCTGTTGCTCAGGATCGCAGCATGGCGCGCGCGGAGCGGGTCGACGCTCACAAGCGATTGCGGATGTATCACGCCGAGTTTCATCAGATCGAGGAGCACGGTGCCGCCCGCAAAGAACTGAGCGCCTGGCTTGGCCGCGAGGGCGGCGGCTTGCGCAAGGTCTTGGCTGCCGGCGTATTCAAAACGATCCACGTCAGGCTTGCTCCATCACAATGCGGGCCTGTTCGACGGCCGCGACAATTTTCGGGTAGGCCGCGCAGCGGCAGAGATTACCGCTCATAGCTTCACGAATATCGGCTCTGGAGCCGGCCTGGCCGGTTTGCACGCAGGCGATGGCCGCAAGTATTTGGCCCGGCGTGCAGTAGCCGCATTGGTAGGCATCGTTATCGAGGAAGGCCTGTTGCATGGGATGCAGCGGCTGGCCATCGCCGGCAAGCCCCTCGATTGTGGTGACACTATGGCCTTGCGCGGCCATCGCGAGAGTGAGGCAGCCAAGCACGGATTGACCATCAAGAAGAATAGTGCAGGAGCCACATTGGCCTTGGTCGCAGCCCTTTTTCGACCCGGTCAGCCCTAGCCGTTCGCGCAACACGTCCAGCAAAGTGGTCCGTATATCGACGGATAGATGGTGGTCTCCGCCGTTTACCGTAAGCGTTATGTCGGTCATCGAAGCTCCATCTGCCGGCGCGGGAACCATCGCGCCGGCTTGTTTGCTTTGGTCGAAGCTGTTGGGGATGGGCAGGGTTGCATGGAAACTTGCCGTGAGTGGCGTCGCTATGGCAATGATTGCCGTCCAACTCGAGGTTCTCAGCATGGCGCAACGACCAATCTGGCGCGGCCATATCCGTCTCGCCCTGGTGTCCTGTCCGGTCGCGCTCTACAGCGCCAATCATGACCGAGGCGCGCTGCACTTTCACCTGATCAATCCCGCGACTGGCAATCGCGTGCGCATGATTACACAGGATGCAGATACGGGCGAAACCCTCTCCCGCCGGGACTTGGTCAAAGGCTATGAATACAAGAAAGGCAGCTACTTGCTGATGCAGGAAGAGGATTTTGACACCGCACGGGTGGAAAGCTCCAGCACGGTCAAGATCGAGAAGTTCGTGGACGCCAGCGCGATTGACCCGATTTACTATGACTCCAGCTACTATGTAGCGCCGGACGGTGATGCCGGGTCGGACGTTTTCGTAGTGCTGCGGGATGCGATTGCCGCCAGCGGGAAGGTCGCGTTGTCGCGCGTGGTGATCGCGCGACGGGAACGGGCGGTGGCGATCAGACCACTTGACCGTGGGCTAGTGGCCCACACGCTGCACGAGGCTCGGGATTTGAACGATTATCAAGATGTGTTCGAGGGCGTTCCGGCCATCAAGCCCGATGCTGAGATGGTGCAGCTTGCCGAGCAACTCATCGGGCGGCAGGTCGGCAAATATGATAGCGGCGATATCGAGGATCGTTATGAAACCAGGCTGCGGTCGCTGATTGACGCCAAGGTGAAAGGCGAAGGCTTGTCGGTCGATGAGGAGGAGCCGGAGGACCGCGGCAACGTTGTGGATATCATGGCTGCCTTGCGCAAGAGCC
>CAXTRX010000079.1:0-1066 GCA_964246785.1 uncultured Acetobacteraceae bacterium
CTTAGTCAGTCTGCCGCAGTGTCCCAGTCAGGCAAACGTCCGCTTAACCGCCCACCGCCTGGGCAGCCTCTCGAAATCCTGGCCGATCTCGGATTCTCAGCGTAGCATCGGCATCATCTTCCACGACGCGGCTTGATCGGCGCCGCCAATATCCTGGCCATCTGGGGGCCGAGTGCGGATGGCAGACGCGCTTCCCGCAGGCGCTGCAAATTGGCCTGGAAGCCGGCATAGGCCTGCGTGTCAGCCAACCGCGCCGGGTCGGCAAGCAGTGCGCGCATCTCGTCCTCGGTGTCGCACAGGAAGCCGATGGGTCCGAACTCACGCACGATGTCGAGCAGGGCAGGGAAGGTCATGGCGATAACCGGCTTGAGCGCGCAGGCCGTGTCGAGCAGCGATCCGCTGGCGGTCAGCCCATAAAACGCTGCCGGGTAGGGAAAGCAGGCATAGTCGATCCCAGCGAGCGCCTGCAGGAAGGCTGCTCGCGACAGCGGTTCGCGCGGACAGTCGACCCCGGCCAGGTCTTCCGGCGCGAAGGCGTCGACTAGAAATCCGGCCAAGACGAAGCGGTAGGGCCGCCTGGCTGCCCAAGTCGATTTCGCAAGCGCCAGAAAATGGCCAAACCCCTTGCTGCGCTTGGCGTGCCCAATGAATCCGAGCGTCAGCATCGGCCGATCGAGAGGCGCCACCATGCCGTTGAACTCGGCCGCGTTGACCGGGTGGGGCAGCACGAGCACGCGGTCCCAGCCGGGAATGCGGGCGTCCGCCATGGTGCGCTGGATGGCGGTCTCCAACACGATCAGGCGGATGCGCGGATGGCGGCTGGCGCGCAACCCGGCGGTGTAGTCCACCAGTCGCCGCCGCGGATCGCGCCAGCGGCGCTCGCGCGCCTGCCCCCGGTTGCCGGGCCGGATGATGCAGCCACGCCGCCGAGGCCGCCCCCGCCTGGTGCGCCGCCGCGATCCAGCCGAACATCACCGGCGCGTTCTCCTCCCCGAAGCACCGCGCCGCCAGCCGCACCGTCGGCGGTACCGTCGCGATCCAGTCGAGCCCGTAGAACACCGCGAAC
>CAXTRX010000079.1:1076-6293 GCA_964246785.1 uncultured Acetobacteraceae bacterium
ATCGCGCGAGCGTCGCTCGCGCGCTTGCACCAGGTTGCCGTGCAGGATGATGAAAACACGCAGCCGGGGCCGCAACGAGCACACCAGCCGGCAGGCGAAGAACGTCTCCGGACTGCTGGATAGCACGACGAGGCAGTCGTCAGCCTGGCTGGTGGCGGCTAACAGGATGCCGAGCTGGCGCCGCCAGCGTCGCAAATGGATGCCGCCCGCCGGGTCGACGCGGATCGGCACGGCGTCCAGCCGGTCGTGATCGGCACGCGGCAGCATGGCGCCAACGGCATCCCAATGCGCGGGGGTGGCGTGAAATCGGACCGGGCGCCCGGTATCGGCATGCAAAATCGTCTCGATCACGCCGGCATTGGCTGCGGCGTGTTGCTCATCGCGAAACGTTGGTTCGGCCACGACAATGCGGCCGGGTGCGCCCATCCCCTATTCCGTGCCGCCGATCACCAGGCTGCGGCGCCAGCGCGGCGGTATGCGCGGCAACACGAGGGCGATCAAGCGCTGCTCCGGCCCATCCGGGCGCCCGGCCAATTGCCAGGCGGCCAGCAGGGCGGTGGCGAATACGGCGAGCGTCACCAAGCCGATGGCCACGCCATGGGCGAAAGCCGGCATGCCGGCCATGTCGACCTGCTGCCAGGCAAGGCCGCATTGATAAAGGACCAGGAGCGTGATCGCTGTCGCCGCCAGTGCGCGCGCGAACCCGCCCGCCACATCGCGCAGCAGGTGGACCTCGCCGGTGCCCTTCAGCAGCAGCAGGAACACCGCCGACTCGCCCGCAACGCAGCCTGCGGTGACCGCCGCCACGACGTCGAGCCGCCGGGTCAGCGACACCGCGCCGATCAGGGCAGCGACCTTGAGCACCGAGGCGGCCACATTGGCGATGAAGTTGCGTCGCACGAGCCCATTGGCCACCAACGTCACGCTGACGACCCAACTGAACGGTGCGAAGGTACCCTGCCAGGCCAGGATCGCGATCAAACCCTGCGCCTCCGCCCATTTCGGCCCCAGCAGGGCGGCCACGACGAAACCGGCGCCGCAGGAGATGGTGATGATGAGCGGCAGGATGCCCATCAGCAGCGCCAATGCGACGGTCGGCGCCAGACGTACCGAACTGCTGCCCTGCCGCTGGGCTGAGGAGAACCCGGCGAACAACGCTTCCGCCGCCGGAGCGATTAGCTCGGTGGCTGGCAGGCTCGCGATCTCCAGCGCCAGCAGGTAGACGCCAAGCCGGGCCGCTCCCAGTCCGGGCCCTAGAATGAATGGATCGCAGCGGTCCCACGCCAGGCCCGCGACGCAGGTGGCCCAGGTCCAGAACGAGAACCCAGCCAATTCCCGCCAGCCGGCGAGCCGCAGCCGCGGCCGATAGGGATGAACGGCGTAGGTCATCACTGTGCGCAGCACCCGGGAGACCACGATGCCCACCAGCAGCGCCCAGTAGCTCTGCAATGCAAAGGCCATCGGGATCGTCACCGCCACCTGCACCAGGCGCGGCACGGAGAGCAGGGCGAACTGGCGGTCGAACCGCATGTCCCGGCGGAAGGCGACGATGCCGATGTTCTCGAGGCCGCCCAGCAGCGAGCAGCCGGCCAGGACGAACAGGATCGGCACCAGCCGTGGCTCCTCGAACCAGCGGGCGACGGCAGGCGCGGATAGTGCAACGAGCACGCTGGTGAGCATGGCGCGCCCGGCCTGCAGGGTGAAGGCGGTGTCGAACAGCGCCACCCCGTCCTCACGGCGCACCAGCGCGTCTTGCAACCCCATCTGGGACAGCGCCTCGACGGCGGCGGCGAAGGTGGTGGCCATACCCAGGATGCCGAAATCCGCCGGCACCAGGATGCGGGCCAGGATGAGCGTGCTGGCCAACCCGAGCACACGGGTGACCATGCGCCAGGCCACCATCCAGGTCGCGCCGATGGCGGTCTTGCGAACGAGCGAGGCGCTGACCGTCATGCCTCCGGCGCTCCTGGGGTGTTCGCGGGGGTTATCGCAGCAAGGCGGGATCGGTCGCAACGTGACCATCCTCGTGAGGCGAAGCAGCGGGTGCTGCTTCGGACCGTGATCAGGGACGCATGCATCGTTGGATAAGGGCGCCTTTGGACTGCTCGTTGTTGTAGGCGACAGGTATTGCGGAAGTGTGGCTTTTGCGGAGTGGTTACTGACGCCCTGCCAAATCGGCCGGAACAACGGCGGGTGCAGGCCGCGCCTGCCGCCATACAACCGCAGGCGAATCAGTTTGCTGTTAAGAGTTCCCTGGCAATATAACCCGCGTCAGGAAGAACGAGACCACGATGCGCATCGCGACGATCCCCACCGTCTTCTTGCTGCTGATCTGTCTTATTGGCTGTGGGACGCGCCCGCCTATCCCCGTGGTGGACGAGGGGGATGGCGTGACGGCCTCGAACTACATCCTCGGGCCGGGCGATAATCTTTCCATCAGCGTTTACCACAACCCCGACCTCAGCATGACCCTGCCGGTGCGGCCGGACGGGCGGGTGTCGATGCCGCTCGTCACCGACATGGCAGCCGCCGGCAAGACACCCACGCAATTGGCCCAGGATCTGCAGGCCAAGCTCAAGGAGTTCGTCAAGGAGCCGACCGTGACGGTTGTCGTCATGGGCTTCGTCGGCCCGTTTGCTCGGCAGGTTCGGGTCATTGGCGAGGCGACGCAGCCGATGGCCTTTCCATACAGCGATCATATGACGCTGCTGGACGTCATGATCGAGGCAAAGGGCCTGACGCGCTTCGCTGCCGGCAACAGCGCTCAGATCGTGCGGCACAGCGGTGACAAGACCGTCACCATCCCGGTGCATCTGGGCGACCTGATCCGCGACGGTGACATTACCCAGAACGTGGCCATGCAGCCCGGCGACACGCTGATTATCCCGCAGACCTGGTTCTGACCGCGGCGCAATGAACCACATCCGCAACCTGCTCAGCCGTTACGGCGTGGTCGCCTGGCGGCGGCGCTGGCTCGCACTCGCCATCGTCTGGGTCATCTGTTTGGCCGGATGGGCGGGCGTCGCCACCATTCCCAATCAATACCAGTCCAGCGCCCGGCTCTACGTTGACACCGGTGCGGTCCTGACGCCGCTGCTTAAGGGGTTGGCGATCGACAGCGCCAGCGGCAGCGATGTCGACGTGCTGCAGCGCACCCTATTGAGCCGACCCAACCTCGAAAAGCTGATCTCCAAGACCGATCTTGACCTGCGCGCCACCACCCGGGCTGACCGTGAGCAACTAATCCAGTCACTCACAACCAGCATCCGTATCCTACCGCAGACGCGAAATCTGTTTACCATTGAATACTCAGACAGCAACGCGCGCCTCGCGCGTGACGTAGTACAGACCATCGTGACGCTGTTCATCGAGAGCGCCACGGGAAATTCGCGCGAGGACATGGCGAGCGCCAAGCTGTTTCTGGAACGGCAGATCGTGTCCTATGAAGGCAAGCTGCGGATGGCTGAGCAGGCTCGCGCGTCGTTCCAGGTCAAGTATGCCGACGTGCTTCCCGGGGCGGCGGGCGCCTCGCGCCTGGACAGCGCGCGGGACCAAGCGCAACTGCTCGCCGGACAGGTGATCGACGCGACTGGGCGGCGTGACTTGCTCAAGCAGGAGATGGCTGCCACGTCGCCGCTGCTCGTGACCGACACCGAGGGCGGCGGCATCCGCGGCGGCACCGGAGGTGGCAGCGTGGCCGAAGCGCAGCGCGCTCTGCAGGACTTGCAATCCCGTTTCACCGACAAGCATCCCGATGTGGTCGCTGCCCGTGACCGCCTTGCCGCCATGCGAGCCGGCGGCGGCGGCCCGACAGTCGGGCCCACACATGCTCGTTCGGTGCCTAACCCGGTCTTCGAACAACTTAAAGTTCGCTTGATCGACGCCGAGAGCAACCTGGCCTCGCTCCAGCGACAGGCTGTCGATGCGGCGCAGGAGGAGACGAGGCTCTCCGCCATCGTGCACGGAGCGCCGGGTGTCCAGGCCGAGTACATCAACCTGAACCGCGATTATGACGTGTTGCGCAAGAACTATGACGAACTCCTCGCTCGTCGCGAGTCGATGCGCATTGGTGCGGCCGCTGACGAGGAAGCTGACAAGGTCAAGTTGCGCGTTGTCGATGCGCCGCAAATCTCCACTGTCCCTGTCGGCCCAAAACGGCTGCTGCTCACTGTCGGCGTGCTGCTGGCAGGTTTAGGCGGCGGCGCAGGCCTGGTTTTCTTGCTGGTGCAGCTTGATACCTCGTTCTTCTCCGTGTTGGATCTGCGCGGCTTGGGCCTGCCGGTGCTGGGGGGCATTTCGATGCAGGAGCACCGCCGGAAGCAACGGCGGTCTGGGCTGATCGGGCTGGCCGCGAGCGTCGTGCTGCTGGGTGTCGTGTTCGGGGGCTTCGTGACCTATCCACTCTGGCTGTCGAGGTTCGTGTGAGCGAGCCGCCAAACAGCGTGCACTTGGTCGAGCGTGCGGCTCGGCGTCTACTCGAAACGGATGGCGTGGCGTCTCATCTGCTACGCAATTCGGCGCCAAGAAGCGCGCCTCCAATGGGTCAGGCGCTTGAGGCCGAGCCGGTGGTCCGACCCGAGGCGGTATCACCCCCAGTCAACGTTGCGACTTTACTGGCCGAGCAGTTCGGCGGCGCGGATGCGCTAAAATCAGACGCTGCCGAGACGGTCGCGCTCAAGCCGGCCGGCATCGATGCCGCGACGCTCAAGCTAGCCGGCATGATCGACTGGAGCCTTAATCGCGAGCGCCTATCGGAGGAATTCCGCATCGTTCAGGCGCAGGTGCTGCAAGCGGTGGCTGCGACAACCGCCCGCCCACCTGCGCGCTCCAACATCATCATGCTGACCAGCGCCAGGCCTGGCGAGGGCAAGACGTTCTCCGCACTCAACCTGGCTGGCGCGGTGGCAAGCTGCAGTCCGCAGAGGGTGATCCTGGTCGACGTGGACACGAAACGGCACTCTCTTACCACACGGCTGCGGCTGGACGCCCAGCCGGGACTGCTGGACATGGCGCGCGAACCGAACCGTGTGTTTGATGGCGTGCTGATCTCGACCAGCCTGCCCAATTTGCGCGTGCTGCCGGTTGGTCAGGGCGAGTTGCAGGAATCGCTATCCGGCGGCAAGCCGATCGTCCATGTCCTAGAGCGACTAGGACGCATTTATGCCGATTGCATCATTCTGTTAGACACGCCGCCCTGCCTGTCGAGCAGCGATCCCA
>CAXTRX010000079.1:6393-14806 GCA_964246785.1 uncultured Acetobacteraceae bacterium
GCCGATTGCATCATTCTGTTAGACACGCCGCCCTGCCTGTCGAGCAGCGATCCCAGCACATTGGCGCCAGTCGTCGGCGGGGTTGTGATGCTGATCGAGGCTCAGCAGACCCAGCGGGCAGAGGTGGAGGCGGCGCTCGATCTCGTCGAGGCCTGCCCAACAGTGGCCCTCCTGCTCAACAAGGTGCAGTTGACCGGGAGCGATACATTCGGGGCTTATGGCTACTGAGCCATGGGTCGGCCGCCGTCTGGGGGCGACCAGCCTGGCAGCCCTGCTCTGTTGCATAAGTCACCAAGGCCGTGCCGACGAGTCTGGCATCGCCGCTTTCGCACCAACGGGCTTTGCCCCAACAGGGGTCACGCCGGACATCATGCCCGGCGGCATTTCGGGCGATCCCAATGTCCGCGTTGGCGACATTCGCGGCTTCGTCAATGGGCTTGACGCGCCGCCGCCGGTGGATCGGCCGTTCACTTTCACTCCCTCGCTCGGCGTGCAGGAACTGGTGACCGACAACGTCTTCCAGGTGGCCAATCCCCGCCAAGCGGATGTGGTCACCACCGTCCTGCCGCAACTGGCATTGAGCGGTCAGACACAGCGGGTCCAGGCCAACATCACCTATGCGCCCAGCATCCAACTTTACGCCAAGACCTCGCAGCAGGATCAAGTGGCCCAAGATTTCAACGGCCAGGCCCTGCTGACGGCCATCCCAGATACGCTGTTTCTAAACCTGCGCGGCTATGGTGTTCAGCAATCCGCCAATGGCACGTTCGGTCAGAATGGGCTGCCCTACTACAGCAATCAAAATCGCACCAACATCGTCTCGCTCGAGGCGTCGCCCTACGTGACCCATCGCTTCGGCGGAGACGGGTCAGTGCAGGCTGGTTACGTGCTGAACTACAGCAGCCAGACGGGTAATTCGCCTTTCGGATCGACGCTCAACGCGCAGCCGCTGTTGAATAATCCCCTATTCGCCTCGGCTTTGGGCAACAGCACGACGCGGTCCAACGAGGAATACGCGACCTTCACCTCGGGTGAGAACCTGGGCCGGTTCAACGATAGCCTGCGGCTGGACGCCAATCAGTACGACGGCACGGGCAGCACCGTGCTGACCCGGGCACATCGCACCACGGCAATTGACTATTTTGGCTACGGAATCAATCGCACCGTCGCCCTGCTCGGCAGCGCCGGTTATGAGGACATTGCCTACGCGGGTGTGCCGCCGATAAAAATCCAGGACGCCGTCTGGAGCGGTGGCGTTCGCCTGACCCCGAACGAGACCAGCACCCTCACCGCCAGCTACGGGCACAAGGATGGCTTCAACGCATTCACTTTCAATGCGTCCTACGCGGTCACGGCGCGGCTGCGCGTGTTCGCAAACTACTCCGAGGGGCTGACCAGCAGCGCCCAAGAGTTGCAGGACAATTTAGACAACTCTACCGTCGATCAATACGGCAACACCATCAGCACCGTGACCGGCGCACCCACGCTGGTGACCGACCAATTGCTTGCGCTGCAGAACGACCTCTATCGCCTGAAGCGGCTGTCAGCGACCGCCATCAGCACCTACACGCGGGACATCTTCACGTTCACGGTTGAGCAAGAAAGACAGCAACTGGTCGCAAGCGCCCCCGGCCTGCCGGGCTATTCCGACCACGCCATATCGGCCAGCGCCAGTTGGAGTCATGACCTGACACCTGACCTGACCGGCACGGCGACGCTGCGGTACAGCCACACCACGGAACAAACCATCCCGGCGAGTTCGTTTGACACGCTGGGTTTGTTCTTGCAGACGAATTATGCCTTCAGCCCGAGCCTGACCGGCACATTAGAATATTTCGTCACGAATCAGTCATCAAATGCGAATAGCCTCACGCAGCTAACCAGCACGTATGGGCAGTCATTTTTGCAAAACGCAGTCATCATTGGCCTTCGCAAAACCCTGTAATCGTCGCCCATGTACGCAAAATACTATGGCCTGACCGGCCTGCCGTTCCAGCTAACGCCGGACAGCCAATTCTTCTTCGGCAGCACCGGGCACAGCCGCGCCATCTCGCACCTGGTCTACGGTCTGGAGCAGCAAGAGGGCTTCATCGTCATCACTGGCGAGGTGGGGGCGGGCAAGACCATCCTGGTGGAGGTCCTGGCCTCGCAGCTTGACCGCACCGCCTACCTGATCGTGCGCATCATGACGACGCTGGTGACGGGCGATGATCTGCTGCGGCTGGTGGCCAGTGGCCTGGATCTGCCAGATGCGGCCGACAAGGCGACGCTGCTCCGCCAAATTGAGGCTCGGCTGCGCGGGCTGCGCGCCGAGGGCCGGAGGCCGCTGCTCGTGGTCGATGAGGTGCAGGGTCTATCCGTCGCCGGGCTGGAGGAGTTGCGGATGGTCTCCAACATCGCCGAGGGCGGCCGTTCGCTGCTGCAGATCATCCTGCTGGGCCAGCCGGAGTTTCGCCAGACGTTGGCCAAGCCCGAGCTGAACCAACTGCGGCAGCGGGTGCTCGCGTCTTATCATCTCGGCCCGCTCTCGCGTGAGGAGGTGCGGGCCTATGTCCTGCATCGCCTCACCGCCGTCGGCTGGACCGGACGTCCGGCCTGGGAGGAGGCGGCCTTCGCCGCACTCCACCAGCACACCGGCGGCATTCCGCGGCGGATCAATCGGCTCTGCTCCCGAGTGCTTCTCTATGGCGGCCTGGAGGAGAGCGCACTCATCACCGCGGCGATGGTCGAGAGCACCGCGGCAGAGCTGGACGCCGATATCGGCGGCGAGGCGGCGCCGAGCATGCTTGCTTCACCAACAAACGAGCTGACCGGGCGTGTGAAGGCGCTGGAAAGTAAATTCGCCCGCTTGCTCGGCCTGTTGGAGGGACTGAGCCGGGGTGCGGCATCATGACCGGCCAGCCACTGCGTAACGCGATGAGCGTCGACGTCGAGGATTATTTCCAGGTGCAAGCCTTCGCTGGCGTGATCAACCGGGCGGACTGGGATGCCATCCCGCGCCGAGTTGAAGCCAACACGGACCGCATCCTGGCGCAAATGGCGCAGGCCGGCGTGCATGCGACGTTCTTCACCCTGGGCTGGGTCGCCGAGCGGCACCCGGCGCTGGTCCGCCGCATCGTGGCCGCCGGGCATGAACTGGCCAGCCACGGCTACGACCATGTGCTGGCGCACGACTTCTCGCCCGCCGCGTTCGGAGAAGACGTTGGGCGCACCAGGCGGATCCTGGAGGATATCGGCGGGGTGCCCGTGGTGGGCTACCGTGCGCCGACCTTCTCGATTGGGCCACGCAATCCCTGGGCGTTCGAACAACTCGAGGTCCAAGGCTACCGGTACAGCTCCAGCGTATTCCCAATTCAGCATGATTTGTATGGGGCGCCCGACGCGCCGCGAGCGCCCTACCGGCCCGGTGCGGGAGCGCTGTGGGAGTTGCCGATGACCACCGTGCGGCTCGCGCAACGCAACCTGCCATGCGCGGGCGGAGGCTATTTCCGGCTGCTGCCGTATGCCGCGTTCCGCATGGGGCTGCGGCGGGTCAACCGCACCGAGCAGCGGCCCGGCATCTTCTACTTCCACCCATGGGAGGTGGATCCAGATCAGCCGCGCATTGCCGGTAGCCGGGTGTCTCGGTTCCGGCACACCGTGGGCTTGCGGCGCATGTCGGTCCGGTTGGACAGCCTGCTGCGGGACTTTGCCTGGGACCGCATGGACCGGGTGTTCGCATCGTTGCTAGGGGCCTAACCGCATGGCCGTGACCTGCCGCCCGCTCACGGCCGCCGCCGAGCCGGCGTGGAATGCCTTCGTGACCGGGCAGGAGGCGGGCACGTTTTTCCACCTGACTGGCTGGCGGCACGTGATCGATCGCGCCTTCGGCCACCCCACGCATTACGTGCTGGCCGAGCGGGATGGTGCCATTACCGGCGTGCTGCCGCTGGTGCACATGCGCAGCCGGCTGTTCGGAAATGCGCTGGTGTCCAACCCGTTCTGCGTCTATGGCGGCCCGCTTGCCGCTGACGCCGAGAGTGCGGACGCGCTGACGGATCACGCGGCCGGGCTGATGCGTGGGACGGGCGTCCCGTCGCTTGAGTTCCGCTTTCTGACAGCCGAAGCGCCGGCGCGGGAAGGCTGGGTGTCCCGTTCAGACGAGCTGTATGTGACGTTCCGCAAGCCGATCGTGGCCGACGCCGAGGCCAATCTGAAGGCGATCCCGCGCAAGCAGCGAGCGGTCGTGCGCAAAGGCATCCAAAACGGGCTGACTGCAGTGCTCGATGACGGGGTGGACCGGCTGCACCGAATTTATGCCGAAAGCGTCCGCAATCTTGGCACGCCGGTATTTTCCGCCAAGTATTTCCGAGTGCTGCGGGCGGTGTTCGGCGGACAGGCAAACGTGCTGACGGTGCTCGACGAGGGGCAGCCGCTTGCCTCGGTGCTGAACTTCTATTTCCGTGACGAGGTGCTGCCGTATTACGGCGGTGGAACTATGGCGGCGCGGCACCGGGCGGCTAATGATTTCATGTATTGGGAGGTGATGCGCCGGGCGGGCGAGCAGGGGATCCGTCTGTTCGATTTCGGTCGCAGTAAGATCGGCACGGGCGCGTTCGCGTTTAAGAAGAACCTAGGATTCGAGCCGGCGCCACTGCATTACCGCTATTTGCTCAAGCCCGGGGCGGCGCTCCCGGACCACAACCCGCTGAACCCAAAATACCGCTTGTTCATCGCCGCGTGGAAACGCTTGCCGCTGCCGGTGGCAAAGCTGGTCGGGCCGCCAATCGTGCGCGGGATCGGATGATCGTGAAGAGAGGGGCGACAAGAGCCTGCGTCCTTTGGCCGATCCAGACCAGAGCCCTGGCTTAATTGTATGCAAGATCTGCTCTTCCTCTGCCACCGCATCCCTTACCCACCGGATAAGGGCGACAAAATTCGCGCCTGGCACATGTTGCGCCACTTGGCCCAGACGCACCGGGTGCATTTGGGCTGCCTGGCCGACGATCCGGCGGATTTGGCGCACTTGCCTATGCTGCGCGCACTGTGCGCCAGTGTCGCTTGCCCGGCGATTGACAAGCGTCGCCAGCGCATCCGTGCCTTGGCCCGGCTGCGTCCTGGACGCCCCCTTACGCTCGACTACTTCCACCACGCCGGGCTGCAGGATTGGGTGCGGCAGACACTGAGGCGCGAGCCGATCGGCCGCATGTTCGTGTTCTCGTCGGCCATGGCGCCCTATGTCATGCAGGGCTCCCCGGGCATCCCCGCCATCCTGGATATGGTCGACGTCGATTCTGAGAAATGGACCACCTACGCCGAACAGACGCGCCTGCCGATGCGTCCGGTATGGGCGCGCGAGGGCCGCACGCTGCTCGCGTTCGAGCGCCGAGCCGCCGCCTGGTTCGACCGCACATTGTTTGTGTCCGAGGACGAGTGCCGCCGGTTCGTGGCCCTTGCGCCAGAGGCTGCCGGCCGCGCCGGTTGGGTCGAGAACGGGGTGGACCTGGACTACTTCTCGCCTCGCCATGCCGGGCCGAACCCGTATGAGGGCGGTCGCCCCATCGTCTTCACCGGAACCATGGATTACCGGCCGAACGTGGAGGCGGTCACCTTCTTTGCCCGCTCCGTGATGCCGCTGCTGCGCGCTCGCCACCCAGATGCAGCCTTCCACATCGTGGGCGCCAGCCCGACCCCTGGCGTCCAGGCGTTGGCCGATCTTCCCGGCGTGCATGTGGCCGGGCGGGTCGACGACACGCGGCCCTACATGGCCCATGCAGCCTTGGCTGTGGCGCCGCTGCAGATCGCCCGTGGCGTACAGAATAAGGTGCTGGAGGCGATGGCGATGGCGCGCCCCGTGCTGGTCTCGTCGCAGGCGCTGGAGGGATTGCACGCCGAACCCGGGCGGGATTTGCTCACGGCCGACGACCCGGCGGCCATGGTCGCCGGCGTCGCCGAAATCCTGGATGGCGGCCATGCCGGCATGGGGGCGGCCGCACGGGCGGCAGTAGAGCGTGCCTATCCATGGGCCACTACGCTGCAGCGGCTCGACCAGCTATTGGCGCCTGCATGAGTGCGCATCTCGCCATGGCGCAAGCTGATCGCTGGCAGGGCCTGCGCGCGCCGGCGGTGACCGCACTGCTGGGCCTGGTCCTGCTCGGCCTGGCGTTCCGGCAAGAAGCGGCCGCAGCCCTCGCGGTATGGAACGCGTCGACAGCCTACAACCACTGCTTCCTGGTGCTGCCGATCGCCGCCTGGCTCGCCTATGAGCGCCGCGGCCGCTTGCCGGGTGTAACGGCTTGGCCGCTGCCCTGGGCAGTCCTGCTTGTGGTGCCGCTAGGTGCGGTGTGGCTGCTATCCGAGCGGCTGGGCATCATGGAAGGGCGTCAATTCGCCGCCCTCGGCTGCATCGAGCTGTTGATGCTGGTGGTGCTTGGCTGGCGCATGGTTCGCGCTTTCGCCGCCCCGCTGGCCTATCTGGTCTTTCTCGTTCCCTTTGGAGCGTTCCTGACGTCGCCGCTGCAGGATTTCACGGCGCATTTCGTCGTCTGGGGCCTCAATGGGTTGGGCATCGCCAATTACTCGGACGGCCATACGATTGAAATCCCCGAGGGCGTGTTCTTCGTGGCCGAGGCGTGCGCTGGCTTGCGCTTTCTGATCGCGGCGGTGGCGTTCGGCGTGCTGTATGCCTTCACGCTGTATCGCAGCCCGGTGCGGCGGGTGCTGTTCGTAGCGGTGTCCGTGGTGGTGCCGGTACTGGCCAATGGGGTGCGGGCGCTGGGCATCGTCGCCGCCGGGCACTGGCTGGGAAGCGCGGAGGCGGCGGCGGCGGATCACCTGATCTATGGCTGGCTGTTCTTCTCCGCTGTCATCATGCTGCTGATCCTGGCTGGCTTACCGTTCCGCCAAGACGGTCGGCCCAAGGCCGCGGCCACGGTGGCGCGACCGTCGATCCCTGTCTTGCGCATGGCGATACCGGCGGTTTTGCTGGCGGCGTTGGCGGCCGCTGGTCCTTTGCTGGTTGGTGTGCTGGACCGCGCGGCTGCGGCCGAGCTGGTTTCCGCTCCTGCCGCTCTGGCGGGCTGCGTTGCGGATAGCGGCACGGCCGCGGACTCGGCGAAGCAGGCGCTGGCCCGTATCGGGGCGGTGGCGCGTGGTTTTGACTGTCACAATGGGCTGCATGTGCTGGTGGTGGTCCTGCCGCCTCGCACCAACCCGGCGCTCATCTTGGCGGCGCAGCGTAGCCTGACGGGGCAGGAGGCGGCTGAGGATGTGGCGGTAGCGCCGCTGCCAGCCGCGGGCGCGCCGGGTTGGCTGGGTGTGCGGACCACCAATCCGGCACGGATGCTTGCGACCGCATTGTGGATGGATGGCGGCCCGGCGCCCGGTGGACTGCGCGGCCGGATGCAGCAGGCGCGCGATGCCACTCTGGGAACTGGCCATGACGTCGTGCTGGCGGTGGCCAGCACGGGCGGATTGCCGTTTGCGGCAGCCCTGCAGGGCGCGAATGCGGCAGGGCTGTCTACGCAATTGGCTGCGCTGTCGGCACAATGACGGCTGTAGCGCTGAGCCGACAAGCGGGGCTGCAAGGCTTCGGCTCAGCAGCAGAAGCCGGGCTGGCGGCGGTCCTGGCCGGGCTGGCCTATTTCGCCCTGCAGGGTGAGTTGCCCTACCATGATGCCCAGCGCTTCACCGACCAGGTCGGCAGCGGTTCGTTCGTCTGGGATATTGGCCACATACTGCTCCAGCCATCCGCGCTACTGCTGCATCGCGGGTCGGGTGCAACTCCGGAAGTGGTGCTCAAGGCGCTCAGCAGCCTTGCTACGGCGGTCGCCGTCGGGCTGTTCCACCTCCTGCTGCTGCGGCTGGGCGTGCGCCGTTGGCAGGCCGTCCTCGGCACGGTGATCCTGGCGGGTAGTTGCAGCGTGCTGACGCTGGCGCCATCCGCCCATCCAAAGTTGGTGGCGTTCCCGTTTATCAACGGCGCCCTTCTATGCCTTTGCATCGCCGAGAGCCGAGACAGAGGGTCGGATTGGGGCCTGTTGGCCCTCGGCGGAGTCCTGCTGGCGCTGGGGGCTGCGTTCCTGGCGAGTGTGCTGACCGTGCCGCCTTTGGCAGCCGTGGCGCTGCTCGCTGCGGCTCGGCAAGGTGGTGCAGGTTGGCGAGCGGCGTTCTGGCGGGCGGGGCTGATGGCCGGCGTGTGCGGCCTTACCTTTCTTGCGATCGCCTGCGCCAGCTACGGGCTGCTGACCCACGAGCCGCTTAGCCTGGCGGGACTGACCGGCTCCGTCACCGGCAAGGCGGAGCTGCGGCCTGCCACGGTGCCGCTGGCCGTGCACCTGGCCCGGGTCGTCTTTGGGACGGTCAACAATCTCGTTGCCTCACCCGGCTTGGGTGCCACGGCGCAGGCTATCATGCGCGGTCAGGTGCAGTCGCT
>CAXTRX010000080.1:0-9500 GCA_964246785.1 uncultured Acetobacteraceae bacterium
CCAGCGCCCAAACCTCCATCTCGCCGAAACGCTGGCCACCGAACTGCGCCTTGCCACCCAGCGGCTGCTGCGTCACCAGCGAGTAAGGCCCGATCGAACGCGCGTGGATCTTGTCGTCCACCAAATGATGCAGCTTGAGCATGTAGATGTAGCCCACCGTGACCTTGCGCTCGAAAATCTCTCCCGTGCGCCCATCGGTCAACGACACCTGACCGGACGTGGCAAGCCCTGCCTTGGTCAGCATGGTCTCGATGTCGGACATCCGCGCACCGTCGAACACTGGCGTTGCAATCGGAATGCCCTTCTTCAAGTTGTCCGACAGCTCCATTAGTTGATCGTTGCTCATCGGCAGGATTTGCTCGACGAACTCCTGCTCGCCATAGATGTCGCGCAACCGGTCGAGCAGCTCCTGCCGCTTTTCGCCGGTGCGGCGATACTCCTCCACCAGCTCGCCCACCTGCCGGCCGAGATTGGCGCAGGCCCACCCTAAGTGCGTCTCCAGGATCTGCCCGACGTTCATCCGGCTTGGCACACCAAGCGGGTTGAGCACGAGGTCCACCGGCGTGCCGTCCTCAAGGAATGGCATGTCCTCCAGCGGCGTCACCCGGCTGACCACGCCCTTGTTGCCGTGCCGGCCGGCCATCTTGTCGCCGGGCTGCAGCTTGCGCTTCACCGCGACGAACACCTTGACCATCTTCATGACGCCAGGCGGTAACTCGTCGCCGCGCTGCAGCTTCTCGACCTTGCTGTCGAACTGGGCGGTGATCTTGCCCACTGCCACGTCGAACTCGCGCTTCAGCGTCTCGATCTCGGCCATCACCGCATCGTCTTGTACGGCAATGTTGCGCCAATTGCCGCGGCTGAACTCGGCCAGCACCTCGGTGGTGACCTCGGTCCCTGCCTTGATGCCCTTGAACCCGCCTGACGCGCGGCGGCCCAGCAGCTTCTCCTGCAGCCGGTTGTAGAATGAGCGCTCCTGGATGGCCCGCTCGTCGTCGCGGTCCTTGGCCAAGCGCTCGATCTCCGAGCGCTCGATCGCCATCGCGCGCTCGTCCTTGTCCACGCCGCGGCGGCTGAACACGCGCACGTCGACGATGGTGCCCGTCGTGCCCGGCGGCAGCTTGAGCGAGGTGTCGCGCACGTCGGACGCCTTCTCGCCGAAGATGGCGCGGAGCAGCTTCTCCTCCGGCGTCATCGGGCTCTCGCCCTTCGGCGTCACCTTGCCGACCAGGATGTCGCCCGGGTTCACCTCGGCGCCGACATAGACGATGCCCGCCTCGTCGAGGTTGCGCAGCGCCTCCTCGCCGACGTTGGGGATGTCGCGGGTGATCTCCTCCTGGCCGAGCTTGGTGTCGCGGGCCATGACCTCGAACTCCTCGATATGGATCGAGGTGAACACGTCGTCGCGCGCGATGCGCTCGCTGATGAGGATGGAGTCCTCGAAATTGTAGCCGTTCCAGGGCATGAACGCGCACAGCACGTTGCGCCCCAACGCCAACTCGCCGAGTTCGGTCGAGGGGCCGTCGGCGATGATGTCCCCCGTTCGCACCCTATCCCCCACGCGGACCAGCGGGCGCTGGTTGATGCAGGTGGACTGGTTGGAGCGCATGTACTTGCGCAGCCGATAGATATCGACGCCCGCCGTGGCACCGTCCTCGCCGGAGGCCCGCACCACGATGCGCGCGCCATCGATCTGGTCCACCACGCCGGTACGTTTGGCAATGATGGTCGCACCCGAGTCACGCGCCACGGCCGCTTCCATGCCTGTGCCCACCAACGGGGCGTCGGCACGGATCAGCGGCACCGCCTGGCGCTGCATGTTCGAGCCCATCAGCGCGCGGTTGGCGTCGTCGTTTTCCAGGAACGGGATCAGCGCGGCGGCCACCGACACCAATTGGCGCGGCGAGACGTCCACCGCCGTCACGTCCTCGGGCTTGACCAGGCGGAAATCGCCACGGTTGCGCACCGAGACCAGCTCCTGGCTGAAATGCCCGGTGCCGTCGGTTGGGGCATCGGCTTGCGCCACCACCAGGCGCTCCTCCTCCATGGCGGAGAGATACTTCCAGCCGTTCTGCACCGTGCCATCCTTCACCAAGCGGTACGGCGTCTCGATGAAGCCGTACTTGTTCACCTTGGCGTAGGTGGCCAGCGAGTTGATCAGCCCGATATTCGGCCCCTCCGGCGTCTCAATCGGGCAGATGCGGCCGTAATGCGTGGGGTGCACGTCACGCACCTCAAACCCCGCGCGCTCGCGGGTCAGCCCGCCCGGGCCAAGTGCCGAGAGCCGGCGCTTGTGCGTCACTTCGCTGAGCGGATTGGTCTGGTCCATGAACTGGCTGAGCTGCGAGCTGCCGAAGAACTCGCGCACCGCGGCCGCCGCGGGCTTGGCGTTGATCAGGTCGTGCGGCATCACCGTGTCGATGTCGACGGAGCCCATGCGCTCGCGGATGGCGCGCTCCATGCGGAGCAGGCCGACGCGGTACTGGTTCTCCATCAGCTCGCCCACCGAACGGACCCGGCGATTGCCCAGGTTGTCGATGTCGTCGATCGTGCCGCGGCCGTCCTTCAACTCGCACATGATCTTGACCGTGCGGAGGATGTCTTCCTTGCGCAGCACGCGGATCGTGTCGGCGACCTCCTCGCCCAACCGCATGTTCATCTTGACGCGGCCGACGGCAGAAAGGTCGTAGCGGCTCTCGTCGAAGAACAGGCCGCGGAACAATGCCTCGGCGGTTTCTGGGGTCGGCGGCTCACCGGGCCGGATCACGCGGTAGATGTCGACCAGCGCATCCTCGCGGCCGTTGTTCTTATCGACCGCCAAGGTATTGCGGATCCATGGGCCATTGGACTGGTCGATGGCAAGCGTCGGCAGGGTGGTGATCCCCGCCTCTTCAATCGCGGCCAGCCGCGCCTCAGCCAACTCCTCGCCGGCTTCGGCAAAGATCTCGCCGGTTTCTTCGTTCACCAGGTCGACCGCCACATAACGGCCCAGCAGGTCGGCCCGGCCCACCAGCACGGTCTTGGTCTGCTCGGCAATCTTGCGGGCCGTGCGCGTGGTGAGCTTGGCGCCGGCTTCGGCCACCACCTCGCCTGTGTCCGCGTCGGTGAGCGACTCGGCCAGCGTGATGCCGCGGTAAGCCTCTGGGTCGAACGGGCGCGCCCAGCCCTTCGGCGTCCGCGTGAACGGCACCTGGCCGTAGAAGCAGCCAAGCATTTCCTCGGCGTCCATGCCGCGGATTTCATGGATTTCAAGCGGCTCGTTCTTCGCCTTGCGCGCTTCACGCAGCTCGGCCGTGGCCACGTTGTCGAGCGCGTAGAGCAGCGTGGTCACCGGCAGCTTCCGCTTGCGGTCGATGCGGACGTAAACCAGGTCCTTGCTGTCGAACTCAAAATCCAGCCAGCTGCCGCGGTAGGGGATTACCCGCGCGGTGAACAGGAACTTGCCGGACGAGTGCGTTTTGCCCTTGTCATGGTCGAAGAATACGCCGGGTGAGCGGTGCATCTGGCTGACGATGACGCGCTCGGTGCCGTTGATGATGAAGGTGCCGTTGTCCGTCATCAGCGGCATGTCGCCCATATAAACGGGCTGTTCCTTGATGTCGCGGATGGAACGGGCGCCGGTGTCCTCGTCCACATCCCACACGATCAGGCGCAACGTCACCTTCAGTGGGGCGGCGAAGGTCATGCCGCGCTGGATGCATTCCTCGACGTCGTATTTCGGCTCTTCCAGCTCGTAATCGACGAACTCGAGCCGGCCACGACCGGCGAAATCGTCGATTGGGAAGACCGACTTGAACACTTCCTGCAGCCCCGTTTGCGTGCGGCTATCAGGCGGGACGACCATTTGCAGGAACGCCTCGTAGGACGACCGCTGCACGTCGATGAGGTTCGGCATTGGGGCTACTTCGGGGATGCGGCCGAAGTTTTTGCGAATGCGCTTGGACCCGGTAAAGGACTTTGTGATCGCGTTCATGCCTATCCTTGTCTCTAGTGCCAGGGCGAGCCCGGCGGTCTCTCATGCCGGGTTTAGCCCGGCGGTAGTCTCAGCGGCCGCATCGTGACCGAAACGGCAGATGGGCGGGAACCGACACCGATTCCCGCCCCTATTCAGACCGGCACCTCGCCCGGCAGGTGGCCGGGGAGCTAACCAAATACGTCTTACTTGATCTCGACGCTGGCACCCTGATCCTCAAGCTGCTTCTTGAGCTTAGCAGCCTCGTCCTTGGAAACGGCTTCCTTGACCGTCTTGGGCGCACCCTCGACGAGGTCCTTGGCTTCCTTAAGGCCCAATGCGGTAATCGCGCGGACTTCCTTGATCACGTTGATCTTTTTGTCACCTGCCTTGGTGAGGATGACCGTGAATTCGGTCTGCTCCTCAACCGGCGCTGCTGGGGCCGCCGCACCGCCACCCGCCGCCGGGCCCGCAAACGCCACCGGCGCGGCAGCGGAAACACCCCACTTCTCCTCCAGCAGCTTGCTAAGCTCGGCTGCTTCCAGCACGGTCAGGCTGGAGAGCTCGTCAACGATTTTTGATAGATCGGCCATTATCAGACTTCCTTAGATGATGTTCTGTCGGTTGCGTGCAAGCCGGGTTCCCCTCAGCTCGTTCACTTTCAGGTGAGGCTTATCAGGCTGCCGCCGCGTCCGGCGCAGCCTCTGCTGAGGCTTCTTCCTTCGTGGCATAGGCTGCAAGAACCCGGGCGAGTTGCCCTCCCGGCGCCTGCAGCACGCCTGCGATCCGGGTCGCTGGGGCCGCCAGTAGCCCCAGGATCGTTGCGCGCAACGTCTCCAGGCTTGGCAGTTCGGCCAGCGCCTTGACCCCGTCCGCGTTCAGCGTCTGGGTGCCCAAAGCGCCACCCATCAACACCAGCTTGTCGTTGGTCCTGGCAAAATCCACGGCCACCTTCGCCACCGCCACCGGATCGGTGGACCACGCGAGCGCGGTCGGACCCTTCAGCAAGGGCGCGATTGCTTCGAACTTGGTGCCGTCTAAAGCCAGCGTCGCCAGACGGTTCTTGGCAACTTTGAAGGTCGCCCCAGCCGCTCGCATTTGCGTGCGCAACTTCGTCACCTCGGCGACCGTCAGCCCCTTGTTCTGGGTGACAACCACCATGGACGTCGCCGCGAACACGTCGGCAAGCGTCTGCACGAACTCCCGCTTCTCCGTACGGTCCAAAACCGCTCTCCACAATGTGGCCATGCGCGTGTGGACCGCGCCGGGCCGGTTTCCCTCGGGAGCTGGCCGAAGCCTGCCCCAGCTCGCCTGTCCACATTGCCGGAACCGCCCGCAACCATCGCTGATCGCGGGACATTCCCGTCTCCTGCGCGCGGGCCCAAACCCATTAAACCGCCCGTTGCCAGGAGGTGCGTGCCGTCTCGGACAGGTAGTCAGTGAGGCTTGCGGCCCCACCTGCCCACCGCTCTTCACAAGGAAGGCGGTGTATGTCGTTCAGCCCGCCAGGCTTGACACATCCAGGCGGATGCCCGGCCCCATTGTGGAGGAAAGTGCCGCCTTCTGCAGGTAGGTCCCCTTGGCGCCGGTCGGCTTGGCTTTCTGCACCGCATCCACCAGGGCGCGGATGTTCTGCACCAGCTTATCGTCGGGAAAGCTTGCCTTGCCCACGCCGGCATGAATGATCCCGGCCTTCTCGGCGCGGAACTCCACCTGGCCGGACTTGGCCGCCTGCACTGCATCCTTCACGTTCATCGTCACCGTGCCGAGCTTTGGATTCGGCATCAGCCCGCGCGGACCAAGGATTTTGCCGAGCCGGCCCACCAGCGCCATCATGTCCGGCGTGGCGATGCAGCGGTCGAACTGGATGTCGCCTGCTTGCACTTTCTCGGCGAGGTCCTCGGCGCCGACCACGTCCGCCCCGGCCTCGCTGGCTTCGGTCGCCTTCACGTTGCGGGCGAACACGCCCACCCGCAGCGTTTTGCCGGTGCCGTTGGGCAGCGAGATCAGTCCGCGCACCATCTGGTCGGCATGGCGCGGGTCGATGCCGAGGTTCATTGAGAACTCGACGGTCTCATCGAACTTGGCCTTTGCATTGGCCTTGATGATCGCCACCGCCTCGGGCAGCGGGTAGAGCTTGGTGCGGTCTACCGCGGCCTTGGCTGCGGCAAGGCGCTTGGTGTCTGCCATTGCTTAGCCCTCCACCACGGATAGACCCATCGAGCGCGCCGAGCCGGTCAGCATGCGTACCGCCGCGTCAACATCGTTGGCGTTCATATCCTTCATCTTGGTCTCGGCAATCTCGCGCAACTGGCTCATTGTCACTCGACCGACCATGGCGCCTTTGCCTGGCGTGGTCGTGCCTTTGGTGATGCCGGCCGCTTTCTTGAGAAAGTAGGTGTTGGGCGGCGTTTTGGTGATGAAGGTAAAGGTACGGTCGCCGAACGCGGTGATGACCACGGGAACCGGCATTCCCGGCTCCATCTGCTGGGTCGCCGCGTTGAAGTCCTTGCAGAACTGCATGATGTTCAGGCCGCGTTGGCCCAACGCCGGGCCGACCGGGGGCGACGGGTTCGCCTTACCGGCGGGAATTTGCAGCTTGATGTAGCCAACGATCTTCTTCGCCATCCCCTGGCCTCCTTTGCCAAGGACCGTGGTGCAAACGGCAATGGGCGCAAACCGCGCCGAAAGCCTCCCGCGTTCCAAATGAGGGGAGGGGTCTAAGGCCTATGGCTCGGCTTGTCTAGGATGAAGTTGCGCCATACGGCCGTTCGCAGCGTGCAACCGATGGTTTGTTCATGCGCTTTGGGCTCACAGCACCCCGCCCGTCAGCCTAGGACAACCGTCATGAGCCAATCGAACAGCCTTCGCATCGAGGAAGGCCGTCCAAATCCTTTGGGCGCCACCTGGACCGGTCTGGGTGTGAATTTTGCACTGTTTTCGGCCAACGCGACCAAGGTTGAACTCTGTGTGTTTGACGATGCCGGCGAAACTGAAGTCGGGCGGGTGGCGCTTCCCGAGTACACCAACGAAATCTGGCATGGCTTTCTGCCGGACGCTCGGCCGGGGACGATCTACGGCTACCGTGTGCACGGCCCCTATGCGCCCGAAGCCGGTCATCGCTTCAACCCCAACAAGCTCGTGCTCGACCCCTATGCCAAAGGGGTGATTGGGCAGATCAACTGGGCGCCGGAATTGTTCGGCTATGTCATGGGGGAGGAGGACACCACCTTTGACGAACGCGACAGCGCCAAGTTCATGCCAAAGGGCCGTGTGATCGACCCGGCGTTCACCTGGGGCGAAGATCGCGCGCCGCGCGTGCCGTGGGACCAGACCGTGCTCTACGAGACCCATGTCAAAGGGTTCACCAAGTTGCACCCCGCCGTCCCGGAGGCCTTGCGCGGAACGTTCCGCGGACTGGCGACGCGTGAGATAACCCATTACATCAAGTCACTCGGGGTGACGAGCGTCGAGCTGTTGCCAATCCACATGTTCGCCGACGACAGTTACCTGGTTGATAAGGGCCTGGTGAACTATTGGGGCTATTCCACCCTGGGCTTCTTTGCTCCAAGCCGCCGCTATGCCAGCGTGCCGGACTTCGCTTTTTCCGAGTTCAAGGAAATGGTGTCCCGCTTCCACGATGCCGGGCTCGAGGTCATCTTGGACGTGGTGTATAACCATACCTGCGAAGGCAATGAAAAAGGCCCGACGCTGTCGTTCAAGGGCATCGACAACGCAAGTTATTACCGGCTGCTCCCGGATCAACCGCGGTATTATATCAACGATACTGGCACGGGTAACACGGTCAACCTATCAAACGCCCGCGTCATCCAAATGGTCATGGATAGCCTGCGCTACTGGGTCACCGAAATGCATGTCGACGGCTTCCGCTTCGACCTGGGCACCATTCTCGCCCGCGAAAGCTACGGCTTCGATCAGGAGAGCGGCTTCCTGCGCGCCGTCAGCCAGGATCCGGTGCTGAGCCACGTCAAGATGATCACCGAGCCATGGGATTGTGGCCCCGGCGGCTACCAAGTCGGCGGCTTTCCACCCGGCTGGGCCGAGTGGAACGACCGTTACCGCGATACCACGCGCGCTTTCTGGAAGGGTGATGGCGGCAAGCTCTCCGGCATGGCCACCCGGTTCACCGGCAGCGCCGACTTCTTCAACCATCGTGGCCGCCCGGCATGGTCTTCCATCAACTTCCTCACCGCCCATGACGGCTTCACGCTGAACGATTGGGCTTCCTACAACGAGAAGCACAACGAGGCGAACGGCGAAGACAACAAGGACGGCAACAGCAACAACGAAAGCTGGAACTGCGGCGCTGAAGGTCTGACTGACAACCCGGCGATCAACGGGCTGCGGGAGCGCCAAATCAAGAATATGCTGGCGACATTGTTGCTCTCCCGCGGCACACCCATGCTATTGGCCGGCGACGAGTTCGGCCGCACCCAGAACGGCAACAACAACGCTTATTGCCAAGACAATGAGATTAGCTGGCTGAACTGGGATCTGAGCGAAAAAGGCCAGCACTTGGTGGACTTCGTGGCGCGTCTGACAGCTCTGCGCCGTCAGTTGCCCATCCTGCACCGCTCCCGCTTCCTCACCGCGGACTGGAACGAGGACCTGGGCGTGCGCGACGTCACTTGGCTCAAGGCCAATGGCGACGAGATGGACCAGGCGGCCTGGGACGACACCAAAGCGCACTCGATCGGCATCCTGCTGGACGGCCGTGCCCAGGTCAGCGGTATCCGCCGCCGCGGGTCTGACGCCACGGTGTTCGTCATCCTGAACTCCTACCATGATGCCGTGACCTTCGTGTTGCCGAAAGTGCCCGGCGGCCTGGCTTGGAAGTGCTCGATCGACACCAACCTCACAGGCCAGCCGGACGACGAACGCTATGATTTCGGCCATGATTACATTGCGACCGGGCGCTCTTTGCTATTGTTCGAACTGATCCTGGACAAAGAGTATGTCGAGGCGACGATCGACGCGTCAACGTCGAAGCCGTCCTTCGACAAGAGCGACACGCTTACAGTTGCTGAAAGCTACAACACTCCATTATAGGAGCGGCGCGCTTCATATCAGCGTGTAGGATCGGCGCGCTCGACGGGAGCGCGACGTAGCAGGAGTTGGGTGTCCGATGGACAGCATGGAGATCAACAAAGTCGCGTCGGCCATCCTGGTCGCGGGCATTGCCTTCATGGTGAGTGGCGTGGTTAGCGAGCAACTGGTGCATCCGGCCCGGCTGGCAAAGCCGGCCATCACCATCGTCAGCTCGAACGCTCCGCCGCCGAGTGCCGCTCCGGCGGACGCGCCATTGCCACCGATTGCGCCGTTGCTGGCCAAGGCCGATCCTGCGGCTGGCGAGGCTGACGTGAAGAAGCTGTGTTCGATTTGCCATAACTTCGCCGAGGGAGGCCCTGCGATTGTGGGGCCGAACCTGTATGGCATCGTCGGTGCGCCGCATGCGCACATGGTCGGCTATAGTTACTCAAACGCGATCAAGGGCAAGACCGGCCCTTGGACCTACGATGAGCTGAAC
>CAXTRX010000080.1:9510-14806 GCA_964246785.1 uncultured Acetobacteraceae bacterium
GTTGCTGAAGAAGCCGTCAGCCTACGCACCATGCACCAAGATGGGGTTTGCTGGGATCAACGATGACAAGGAGCGGGCCGACGTGATCGATTACCTGCACACTTTGTCCCACAACCCGGAGCCGCTGCCGACGTCAGGGTGACATTATAATCCAGCGCGCTAGCCTTAATGCCTTCGGAAATTAGATGATTCTGGTTGAAATATTCGATGGTGATCAACGATCCCAGCTCAACGTGCGAAGATGCGGATATACCACGCCATCTATTTTCTCGCCGTAATAAGCAAAATGCATTTTCCCCTTGGTGGTAACGATATACCCCAAACACACCTCATTACCAAGGTAGTCTCCATACCTTGCCGTAGGTGGTGAGAGCACCTCGATATTGTAAGGCTCTAGACTACGCTCCGTTATCTCCTTCATGGATGCAACTATCTCTGACGTTATACAAGACGGTGGTCGTATGAGGGTGTCACTAGATGCTGACAGGACAGCAACTGGCGTAAGTACAACCGCTAATAAGCCAAGTGCCGGAGTTAACCCGCACAATTGAGATAGCCAAACATCCGTGTCAGGTCACCTACTGTTTACGGTGTTACTTAATCTTCGCTTCCTTGAATGCCACATGCTTGCGAACCACCGGGTCGTATTTGCGCAACTCCAACTTGCCCGTTGCCGAGCGGGCGTTCTTTTTGGTCACATAGAAATAGCCGGTGTCCGCCGTGGACACGAGGCGGATTTGGACGACGTTGCTCTTGGCCATAGGAGGTCTCTGCTAAATTGCGATCGATTGGGAGACGAGAACATGCGCATGCCACGGGGTGCGGTCAAGATCGTTCAACGGTGGTGATATCACCGCTTCTGACTACGCCCGTATCACTCGGACTCTTATAGGCTCAATCAACGAAGGGTAATCGGGGCTATTACCCATTCAGATGTGATAAACATGAGTCTCAATAAGATCCGCTGCTTCATCAAGGGTGATCACGATGATCGCACTCTCAGGTTCCTTACGCGCTTCGCTCGTAAAATGCGGCGCAGCAAGAACATACCCTTTAGGTCCGAGATACACTTTATCAAACTCAGCTCGACCGGGTCTTAGTTCAACACGCTGTATACGGACACACGATGTCATAAGCACCTTAGAATTGTTATGAGCTTGCCCAATGATTCTAACTTATTGTTGCTCGCTAAAGTTGACCGTCAGAGGCGATGGGATCACACCATGCCTGCCTCGTAAGATTAGTGCGGCAACCTCTTGCATTGCGTCCTGAGTAAGTTCCTTCAGAGCTTCAAAGTCGCCTTTCCGAGTAGCTAAAATGTTTCCAGCCGCATCTGAGACGGTCACTTCGTATGGCATCGCCGAAACCTTGCTTTTTGCGAACATACAAAATGCGCAGGATGAACGCCATAGACGGCTGAGGTCAGACTGAAATTCTTTTTGGCCGCAACGCAATCAGGGCCACGGATTCCACCACCTCCGTCACCAGCCCGTCCTCTGCAGCGGCCGAACGCACCAGCGTTGCAAGTTCTAACCGCAGTCGCTCCACACCGTCCGGGCTGAACAGGTCCCGCGTGCTGCTGGACATGGACAACGCCCGGTGCAGCAACGCGTCGCCCGGGGTTCGGCGGCGCTCCACCACGCTGATGCGACGCAGGGTAGAAAACGGCGAATCGAGCAGCACCGCTTCATGCGGCACCCAATCGGGTCTGCGCCAGGCCTGCCGCTGGGAGGCTTGCGTCGCCGCCTCCAACACCGCGCGGTATTCGGCGCGCCAGGCGTTGTCGGGTAGTTCAGGGTGGCAGTCATGGAACAGGATCAGCGCGCCGCCGGGCTCGATCAAGTTGTCCAACCGGCGGGCGGTTTCCGGGCGGTCCATCCAATGGAAGGCCCGGCCAATGGTCACCAGCCGGTAGGGACCCATGCCAGGTGCCAAGTCCTGCGAGCCGCCCTCGTGGAACTCGATGGCAAGTCCCGCCGCATCGGTGAGTTGCCGGGCCAGCGCCAGCATCTCGGGCTCCGGATCCATCCCGGCCGCGCTGGCCACGTAGGGGCGGAACGCGCGCGCAAGCTGGCCAGGGCCGCAGCCGAGGTCGAGCGAGTGGCCGCTTCCATCCAACCCGCATAGCTGCGCCACGGTGGCAATTAAGTGGTCCGAGTAAGGCGGGCGGCCCTGCAGGTAATGCGCTGCCGCGTGGCGGAAGCGGTGCGGCTGAAACGGGATCGGCTCGATCACCTTGCCTCCGCAATCACGCGTATCACCGCCGCGCCGTAGCGCTGCAGCTTGAAGGTGCCCACGCCTTTCACCCGGGCCATCTCAGCAATCGAAGCCGGGGCGGCAGCCGCCAAGTCCCGCAGCACAGAATCGGGGAAGATCACGTAGGCCGGCACCGACTGCGCGCGAGCTTCCGCCGTGCGCCAGGCGCGCAGGGCGTCGAAGGGTCCAGTGGCCTGCACCGGCAGCTTCTGGCCTGGCGGCTTGCGATCGCGCGGCCGCCCGGCCAGCGGGTCTGCCACTTCTTCGCGCAGCATCACGCGGGCCTCGCCGCGCAGGATCGGCCGGGCGCGGTCCGGCACCAGCGCCAGGCCGGCCCGTTCCCCCTCACCCCGTTGCAGAGCGCCGACCGCCACCAATTGGCGGATCACTCCGCGCCAGTAGCCTTCCGACTGGTCCGCCCCGGCGCCCCAGGTGGGCAACTGGTCGTGGGCGTGTTTCTCAACCATCGGGGTGCGCTTGCCACGCAGCACGGCGGCGATGTGCAGGGCGCCGAACATCTGCCCGGTGCGATAGATCGCCGACAGCACTTTTTGCGCCGCCACAGTGCCGTCGAACAACTGCGCCGGGCTGGCGCAGGTGTCGCAATGGCCGCAGGGTTCTGTCAGCGCCTCGCCGAAGCAAGCCAGCAGCCCGCGGGTGCGGCATTCTGGCGTTTCGGTCAGCCCGATCATTGCCTCCAGCCGCCCCGCGCGCACCTGTCTTTCCGTCTCGGGCGCGTTGGACTGCTCCAACCAGTGACGCGCGCGCACGATGTCTTCGCCGCCGTACAACAGCATTGTATCGGCCCGCTCGCCATCGCGGCCAGCGCGGCCGATCTGCTGGTAGTAGCTCTCCGGGCTGTCCGGCATATCCAGGTGAACCACAAAGCGTACATCCGGCCGGTCGATGCCCATGCCGAACGCAATGGTCGCCACCATGATGACTGCCTCGCCAGAGCGGAAGCGTTGCAGCGCCACCCGCTTCTCGATCGGCGCCAGTCCGGCATGGAACGTGATCGCGGTATAGCCGCTCGCCCGCAGGCTTGCCGAGACACGCTCGGTTTTTGACCGGCTGCCGCAATAGACGATGCCGGTTTCGCCTTCGTGCGCCTTGAGAAAGCTGTTGAGTTGCATCATTTCGCCGGTCTTGGCGGTGGCGGCGATATGCAGGTTGGCGCGATGGAAGCTGGCGGCAAACACCGTGGCGCCCGGCATGTCAAGCGCCTGAAGGATGTCCTCCCGCGTTCGCCGGTCGGCCGTGGCGGTCAGCGCGATGCGGGGCACGCCGGGGAAATCCTGCCGCAACCGGCGCAGCGTGCGATACTCCGGGCGGAACTCGTGGCCCCAAGCCGAGACGCAATGCGCCTCATCCACGGCAATGAGGGCGACTTCCTGCCGCCACAGCCGCTCCAGCATGCCCGGCATCATCATGCGCTCGGGCGAGACATACAGCAGGTCGAGCGTGCCATCGGACAGCGCGCGGGAGGTGCGGGTGGCTTCGTCGGGCTCAACCTCTGAATGCAGCGCCCCGGCGGCGATGCCCAACTGGCGCAATGCCGCCACCTGGTCGTCCATCAGGGCGATCAACGGCGAGACCACCACCGCCACGCCAGGCCGGGCCAGCGCCGGCACCTGATAGCACACGCTTTTGCCGCCCCCGGTGGGCATCAGCACCAACGCGTCGCCGCCGGCCACGACGTGGGCAATGGCGTCCGCCTGCAGCCCGCGAAAATCGGCAAAGCCGAACACCCGCCGGAGGATATCGCGCGGGCTTTCCGGTGCGATAATCCCATCCGGCATGGTTAGGGCAGGTCGACGTCGATTTCGGCCCGCCGGTCCTTCACGCCGGGTTGGCTGGAAGGCGGCACACCCCCTGCCTTGGTGACGATCTGGCTGCCTGGAACGCCGTCCCTGATGAGTTCGGCGGTGACCACGTCGGCCCGCTGCTGGGACAGGCTCGCGTTGCTGATCGGGCCGACCACGGCGTCGGCGTAACCGATCACCTCCACCGGTGCGCTCGGATTGCGCTTGGACACGGTGGCTGCCCCGGCGACGATGCTGGCGGCAGGGGTGTCGAGTTGGGCAGAGAAAGGGGTGAAAAACACCGGGAAAACGCGATCCGGCTCATTCTGGGTGCAGCCAGAGAGGGCCAGCCCAGAAAACGCAAGCCCAAGGGAGGCGAGCGAGGAAAAGCCGAACAAAGGGCGGCGCATTGAGTGACTCCGTATGGTGGCGGCTTAACTGCCCCGCCTCAGGAAGTCCCGTCAATTGCTGGCAGCGCGCCACGCTACGCAGCGGCAGCCACCGCTCGGCCTCCCGACAGGCGCCAGATGCGGTCGAGCTGCTCAACCCCGGTCAGGCGATGCGCGATCAGCAGCAGGGTGCGCCCTTCGGTCAAGCCGTTCAGGGTGCGTAGGAATTGGCGTTCGGTCTGCGCGTCCAGCCCGCTGCAGGGCTCGTCCAAGACCAAGATCGGCGCGTCCGACAACAAGGTGCGGGCGAGCACAATGCGCCGGCCCTGCCCGCCCGAGACACGGGCGCCGGCCTCACCAAGCCAGGTATCCAGCCCCTCGGGCAAGCCGCGTACGAACTCGCCGATTTCCGCCTGTTCCAACGCGCGCCAGAGTGCGGCCTCGTCGGCGGTAGGACGGCCGAGCAGCAGATTGGCGCGGATCGTGTCGTCGAAGAGGTGTGTCGCCTGAGACAGGAAGCCAATGCGCGAGCGGACGTCTCCCGCTGCCAAGCACGCGATGTCGGTGCCGCCAAGCTCGATCGCCCCTGCGGTCGGCGCGGCCAGCTTGAGCAGCATGCCAGCCAAGGTGGATTTGCCCGAGCCCGAGGGCCCAAGAATGGCCACGCGGCTGCCCTGCGGCACTTCAAGCGTCAGCCCATTGAACACCTCGGGCTGGTCCGCTTCCCAGCGGAAGTGCAAGCCGGCGAACCGAAGCGCCATGCTGGCTGGCAGATCGGCCGGTCCCACGGGCTCGGGACTGGCGGCACCGGGGTCAGATGCCTCCAGGACTCGGGCGGCGGCAGCGGCG
>CAXTRX010000081.1:0-14501 GCA_964246785.1 uncultured Acetobacteraceae bacterium
CCCCCGCCCCTCGCGGCGGCGATCGGCGCCCACCTGCTCCCAAGCGGCGAGGTCGTGTTTATCTTCCGTCGCGGCGTAGTTGTTGGTCATCGTCTCGAAGAAGCGGCCGAGGTCGTCGCGGCTCGCGATGTCGAAGTTGGCGGCGCTGTAGTCCAGCTCCTCGAAGGCCGCGTCGTAGAAGACCTGGCTTTCCCCGGTCGGCGCCAGGATGATGAACTCGTGGCTGAGCTCGCCGCCGATGGGCCCGGTATCGGCCACCATGGGGATCGCCTTGACGCCCAGGCGCTGGAAGGTGCGCATATAGGCCAGCATCATGCGGCGGTAGCTCAGCACGGCGCCGGGGTAATCCAGGTCGAAGCTGTAGGCGTCCTTCATCAGGAACTCGCGGCCGCGCATGACCCCGAAGCGCGGGCGCACCTCGTCGCGGAACTTCCACTGGATGTGGTAGAGCATTTGCGGCAGGGCACGGTAGGAGTTGACCGACTGGCGCATCAGGTCGGTGATCATCTCCTCGTTGGTGGGGCCGTAGAGCAGGTCGCGCTGATGACGGTCACGGATGCGCAGCATCTCCGGGCCATAAGCGTCGTAGCGGCCGGACTGCCGCCACAGGTCGGCCGGCTGGATGGTCGGCATCAGCACCTCCTGGCAGCCAATCGCGTCCTGCTCTGCGCGCACGACGGCAGAAATGTTCTGCAGCACGCGCAAGCCGGCGGGGAGCCAGGCGTAGATGCCTGCCGCGGTTTGGCGCACCAGGCCCGCCCGCAGCATCAGACGATGCGAGGCGATCTGCGCTTCCGCAGGCGTTTCCTTCAACGTGGGGAGCAAAGAGCGGGATAGGCGCATCGGCAACAAGCTCCAAGGACGCAGCCGCCGGACCCTACAAGCCGCTCGCGGCTTGCACCAGCCTGGCCGCAGTTGGATGCTGGCCTGCTAAAAATCGGTGGTTTTTTGCCGATTTTTGACGCGAACACATCGTTATCGGATGACAACAAGGGCGTGAGGGCGATAGTATAAAAATGCCCGCGCACCTTTTGGGGTGCGACGGGCCAAGTTTAGGGAGGAAACGCCAGTCACACGGCAGGACAAAGCACTCCTTGTCCTGCCGCGATGATCCTCTGTTACGGCCAACGGTTTCTAGCAAAAACGTGCGACCGCCTGGCGAATAATCACCGATCCAGCCGCACTATGCCTGCTGTTGAAGCAACCGATGAACACCTGCCTAGTCGTCAGGCATTCTCGCTGCCATCTCGCGAAAGCTTAGATATGGACTGTGGATGAGCGCGATCGCGCCGGCCCATAACACCAGCGAGACCACTGTGGTCCGCACCACCGTGCGCCATAGATGCGGCTTCTCAGGGGCGCCGCGCCAGCCGCCAGGAGCGTCTTTGGCGTCGGTCACCGGCTTGGTGCCAAATGGCAGCACGGCAAACAGCACCGTCCACCAGATCAGCACAAATACGACGGTGGCGGTAAACCAGCCCATCACACACGCAGCAAATGCACGTCCACCAGAGGACGCTTTTGCAACCGGCGGCCAAGCGCCCGGCGCAGGGCGGCGCGGGCGGAGTCTAGCAGTGCGCCATCGTCCAGCCGCAGCGAGGCCGGCAGCCCCTCGAACGAGGCCGCGAACTCCCGCGTCACGCGCTCGCTTTCCGCATCATCGGGCTCGAACAGGCCCGGTGCGCTGACTTGCGGAGTGCCAAGCAGCGTGCCCTCCTGATCCACGGCCACGCTGGCGATGACCACGCCGTTGAACAGCATGCGACGCCGGGCGGCCAGGATTTCGCCGTCCATCGGGACCAAGCGATTGCCATCCAAGGCCAGGCGCGCGACGGGCGCTGAGTCCGTCACCTCAGGGCGATTGCCCGACAGGCTCAACACGTCGCCATCCTCAAGGATGATCGGGATCGCCCCCGTGTCCCTCGCCAACGCGGCGTGAGCCGATAGGTGACGCCACTCGCCATGCACGGGAATGCTGTAGGTCGGGCGCACCAGGGCGTAGAGCCGCCGCAGTTCGTCGCGCGCCGGGTGCCCCGAGACGTGGATCATATGGTCATCGGCCGTCATCAGCTTGACGCCGCGGCGGACCAGGTTGTCTTGCACGGTGCCGATAGCGCGCTCGTTGCCCGGGATCACGCGACTGCTGAACACCACCGTGTCACCCTGGCCCAAGGCCACGTTCCTGTGGGTGTCATTGGCAATGCGGGCGAGCGCACTGCGTGCCTCGCCCTGGCTGCCGGTGACCAGGATGAGGAGGTTATCATCCGGAACGACGTCGATCGCGTCCTCGGGCAGGAACTCCGGAACATCCTTGAGGTAGCCGCACTCACGCGCGGCAGCCTCCAGGTTGCGCAAGGAGCGCCCCACTAGGACGACGGAACGGCCTGCATCACGCGCCGCCAGCGCCACCGTTTCCACCCGCGCCACGTTGCTGGCGAAGCAGGTGACGGCAACCCGGCCGCGCAGCGAGCGCACAAGGGCAGTCAGGGTGGTACGAACATCGGCCTCGGAGCCCGAGTGGCCTTCGACCATGGCATTGGTGCTGTCGCACACCATAGCCAGGATCCCCTCGTCCCCCAGGGCGCGGAAGGCCTCCTCGTTGGTGGGCTGGCCGACCAGCGGGTTTGGGTCGAGCTTGAAGTCCCCGGTGTGCAGGATGGTGCCATACGGGGTGCGCACCACGAGCGCCTGCGCTTCGGGAACGGAGTGGGTGACGGGGATGAAGCGCAAATCAAACGGCGGCAGTTGAAAACTCCCGCCTTGCGGAATGACGGTAATGCGGCACTCAGTGGCCAGGCCAGCCTCGCCAAGCTTGCGGCGCAGCACGGCCGCCGCGAATGGCGTGGCAAAGACCGGGCAGCGGAGTTGGCGCCACAGATACGCCACCGCGCCGAGATGGTCCTCATGGGCATGGGTGATTACGAGCCCGACCAGGGATGCGCGGCGCTCGGCGATGAACGCCGGGTCAGGCATCATCACGTCCACCTCGGGGTGCTCGGAACCACCGAAACCAATGCCACAATCGATCGCCAGCCAGCGTCCGTCGCATCGGTAGACGTTAAGGTTCATGCCAATCTCGCCCGTCCCGCCCAAAGGCAGGAAGGCAAGGTCGTTCGTCACTGCGTTCAAATTAGTCGCTTTCGAAGGATCTCAGCCGATCCTTAGGCAATGTGGGGGCTGGATTGCGCTCCGCCAACAGCCGCAGCCCGTCCAATGTCAGATCGGGATCAATCTGGGTGATCACGGTGGTGCCCTCGGAGAACAGCGGCGCCAAGCCACCCGTCGCCAGCACCTTGAGCGGCGCGTCGAACTCGGCACTGATCCGGGCGACCAGGCCCTCGATCATGGCGACATAGCCCCAGTAGAGCCCCGACTGCATGGCCGGGACGGTGGCCCGGCCGATCACGGCTTGAGGACGGCCGATGCCGATGCGGGGCAGGCGCGCGGCCGCCTTGTGCAACGCTTCGAGGGAGAGGTTGACCCCGGGCGCGATGACGCCGCCGATATAGCTGCCGCTTGCGTCAACCACGTCGAATGTGGTGGCGGTGCCGAAATCGATCACGATCAGCGGCCCGGTGTAGGTGCTATGGGCGGCAAGCGCGTTGAGCAGGCGGTCGGCGCCGACTTCCGCCGGGCTGTCCACCTTGATCTCGAACCCCCAGTCGAGTTCGGAGCGGGCGACCAGCGGCTCGACGCTGAACCAATCACGGCAGAGGCGGCGCAGGTGGTAGAGTGCGGCAGGCACGACGGTGCCGATGACCGCGCGGCTGACAGCGGCGGGCTTGATGCCCCGGTGCCCAAGCAGGCTGAGCAGCCAGACCGCGTATTCGTCGGAGGTGCGTTGCGCGTCGGTACGGATCCGCCAGTTGCCGATCCAGCCTTGGCCGTCATGCACCGCGAAGACGATGTTGGTGTTGCCAGCATCCACCACGAGCAGCATGGCGGCGTCTACCGCTGTGACAGTTCCCTCTCCCTCTGGGCGAGGGTTGGGGTGGGGGACATGACCGCACGCCCTCGGGTGTGATTAGCGCGTGACCCTCACCCCGACCCTCTCCCATAGGGAGAGGACTTTCTAGCAGTGGGGGAGTGGGACGGGAGTGGCTTAGCCAAACAGCACCGCGGCGGCGGATTGGGCAGCGCCGATGAGGGGGGCCGGGAAGACGAAGAACAGCGTCGTCACCAGGGCGCCGACCCCGGCCACAAACGACAGCGACGGGGAACGCGCGTCGAACGCGGGCTGGGCATCGTCGAAATACATCACCTTGATCACCCGCAGATAGTAATAGGCGCCCACCACCGAGGTCAGCACGCCGATTACGGCCAGCGTCCAATAGCCCGATTGTACCGCGGCATAGAACACGTAGAGCTTGCCAAAAAACCCGCTGAACGGAGGGATGCCAGCCATCGAAAACATGAACACGGCCATCGCCAAGGCCAGCATCGGGTCGGTGCGCGCCAGGCCGGAAAGGTCGGCCACGCGCTCAAGCGGGGTGCCGCGCCGACGCATGGCGATGATGCAGCCGAACACGCCGGCCGACATGAACACGTAAGTCACCATGTAGATCAGCACGCCCTGGATACCTGCCTGCGTGCCGACCGCCAGGCCGATCAGGGCATAACCCATGTGGCCAATCGAGGAATACGCCATCAGGCGCTTGATGTTCACCTGCCCGATTGCGGCCAGTGAGCCGAGCAGCATGGAGGCAATCGAGATCAGCACGATAAGCTGCGTCCATTGCGGCGACAGGTGGCCGAACGGCACCGCCAAGACGCGCAACAACAGTGCAATCGCCGCGACCTTGGGCGCCGTGGACATGAAGGCGGTCACCGGGGTCGGCGCGCCTTCATAAACGTCCGGTGTCCACATGTGGAACGGCACCGCGCTGATCTTGAACGCAAGTCCGGCCACGATGAACACCACGCCGATCACCAGTCCGGCGGACGGTGTGCCGCTGGCAAACGCTTGGGCGAGGTGGGTGAAGTCCATGCTGCCGGCGAAGCCATAGGACAATGAGATTCCATACAGCAGCAGCCCCGAGGCCAGGGCGCCCAGCACGAAATACTTCAGGCCGGCTTCGGAGGACCGCAGGTTGTCGCGGTTGAACGCGGCCATGACGTAGATCGACAGCGACTGCAGTTCCAGCCCGATATAGAGCGACATCAGGCTGGTGGCCGACGCCATCACCATCATCCCCGCGGTGCAAAGCAGGATGAGGATGGGGAACTCGAACCGGTCGATCCTGGCCTGCACGTTGTAGTCGATCGCCAGCACCAGGCTGAGTGCCGCACCCGCCAGGATCAGCACCTTCATGTAGACGGCGAAATGATCCACCGTAAACAGCCCGTTATAGGCCGTGCCGAGCGGAGCCGAGACAGCCAGCACGGCCGCTAGCAGCAAGGCGCCCAGGCTCAGCATGGAGCAGGCAAGGGTCGGGTTGCCGCGCTTCCACAGCACACCAAACAGCATGATCGCCATCGCGCAAAGGGCGAGGGCGATTTCGGGAATGGCGAGGGACCAGTTCTGGTTCAATGCAATGCTCCCGCGAGCTTGGTGGTGGCGGCCAGCGCCGCCGTGTGCTGGTCCACCATCGCGCCCACGCTCGCGTCGAAAAACTGGGTGAAGCTGCTGGGATAGATGCCCATCCAAAACGTCAGGAAGATCAACGGCGTGAAGATGGCGATCTCGCGCGGCGACAAGTCGAACAAGGAGCGCAGATCGTCCCGCGTAATGCTGCCGAAGATAATGCGCCGGTAGAGATACAGCGCATAGGCGGCGCCCAAGACCATGCCCAGGCTACCGAGCAGGCTGACCCAGAAGTTCACCTTGAACGCCCCCACCAGGACCATGAACTCGCCGATGAAGCCGGACGTGCCAGGCAATCCCATGCTTGCCAAGGTGAAGAACAGGAACACCAGAGCGTAGCCGGGCATGCGGTCGCCCACTCCGCCATAGCGGGCGATCTCGCGGGTATGCACCCGGTCGTACACCACGCCGACGCATAGAAACAACGCCGCGGAGACGATGCCATGGCTCAGCATCTGCAGCATTGCGCCTTCGACGCCCTGGATGTTGAACGTGAACGTGCCGATCACCACCACGCCCATATGGGCCACGGAGGAATAGGCAATCAGCTTCTTCATGTCCGCCTGCGCCAGCGCCACCAGGCTGGTGTAGATCACCGCGATCACGCCCAGCGCGAACATCAACGGGGCGAACTGCTGCGAGGCAAGCGGCAGCATGGGCACGCTGAACCGCAGGAAGCCATAGCCGCCCATCTTCAACAGCACGCCGGCCAGGATGACCGACCCGGCGGTCGGCGCCTCGACATGCGCGTCCGGCAGCCAGGTGTGCACCGGCCACATCGGCACCTTGACCGCGAACGAGGCCAGGAAGGCCAGGAACAGCCAGAACTGCGCTTGCGGCGAGAACTGGGTGTGCAACAGGGTCGGGATATCGGTGGTGCCGGCCTGGAACCACATGAACAGCAGGGCCAGCAACATCAGGACCGAGCCGAACAGCGTGTAGAGGAAGAACTTGAACGAGGCATAGACCCGTCGCGGCCCGCCCCAAACCCCGATGATGATATACATCGGGATCAGCAGGCCCTCGAAGAACATGTAGAACACGACGAAATCGGTGGCCGAAAACGCGCCAACCATCATCGTCTCGAGCACCAGGAACGAGATCATGTACTCACGGACCCGGACCTGGACCGACTCCCAGCTCGCGAGGATGCAGATCGGCGTGAGCGCGGTGGAAAGCAGCACGAACAGCACGCTGATGCCGTCCACCCCCATGCTGTAGCCAACCTTGAACGTTGGCAGCCAGGCGACGCTTTCGTTGAACTGGAAGCCGGCCTGCGCCGGGTCGAAATCCCACCAGAGCTTCAGGCTGATGGCAAACACCACCAGGCTGGTCCACAGCGCCGCCCAACGGGCATTGCGGGCAATCACCGCCTCCTCGCCGCGGATGGTCATCAAGAGCAAGCAGCCGACGACGGGCAGCCAGGTAATCAGCGAAAGGATGGGAAAGCCGGCGGCATTGGTAGTGGGGGACACGTCGGGTGCCTATCGAACCAGGAGGAACAGGCTGACCAGCACGACTAGACCGATCAACATGGTGAAAGCGTAGACCGCGATCGAGCCGGTTTGGATTTTTACCACCTGGGCTGAGCCGCTGGCGGCAAGTGCCGCGGCACCATTGGGCATGCCGTCGATCAGCGTCTCGTCGCCGACATGCCAAAGCTGGCGGGCCAGCCAGATGGCGGGGCGGACGAAAATAGCATCATACAACTCGTCGAAATACCATTTGTGCACCAGGAACTGGTAAACCGGCCGAAACCTGGTGGCCAGCCGCAGCGGCAAGTCTGGCCGTAGCATATACATCAGGTAGGCCAAGGCGATGCCGAGGAAGCTTGTCACCGTCGGCAGCCAAGACACCCAATACGGCACGTGCTCGATGTCCTGCAGGATGTGGTCGTTCGGCCCGGAATGGATCGAACCGGCCCAGAACGCCAACTGGTCCACGCCGATGAAGTCCTCATGGAACGCCCAGCCGGAGAACACGGCGCCAACCGCGAGCAACAGCAACGGCACCGTCATCCATGGGGTGCTCTCGTGCACATGCTTCATGGTATGCGCGTCGGCCCGCGCCGAACCGTGAAATGTCATGATGATCAGGCGCCAAGAGTAGAACGCGGTCAGGAAGGCGGCCAGGGTGCCCATGACGAAGCCATACATGCCCATGCCGACTGGCGTCACGTAGCCCGCTTCCAAAATGGCGTCCTTCGACCAATAGCCGGCGAAGAACGGCACGCCCGCGATGGCCAGGCTGCCCGCCCACATGCAGCCATAGGTAATCGGCACGCGGCGCCAGATGCCGCCCATCTTGCGCATGTCCTGCTCATCGCTCATCGCGTGGATCACTGACCCGGCGCATAGGAACAGCAGCGCCTTGAAGAAGGCATGCGTGATAAGGTGGAAGATCGACGCCTGGTAGGCAGTAGCCCCTGCGGCGATGAACATGTAGCCGAGTTGCGAGCAAGTGGAGTAGGCGATCACCCGCTTGATGTCGGTTTGCACGCAGGCAATCGTTGCCGCGAAAATGCAGGTGGTGGCGCCGATGAACAGGACGAAGTTCAACGCGCCGGGTGCCTCGTCCATGATCGGGGACATACGCGCCATGAGGAACACACCGGCGGTGACCATGGTGGCCGCGTGGATCAGCGCGGAAACCGGGGTCGGACCCTCCATTGCGTCCGGCAGCCACGTGTGCAGCCCGATCTGGGCCGATTTGCCCATGGCGCCGATGAACAGCAGCACGCCGATCACCTCGTAGGCCCGCCAAGTGTAGCCGAACAGGCTGTAAAGCGCATTGGTGTGCTCGGCGACCGCGGCGAAGATCACCGGGAATTCGACCGAGCCGAACAGGGAGAACACCAGCGCGATGCCGACTGCGAAAAACAGGTCGCCGACGCGGTTGACGATGAAGGCCTTCATCGCCGCACGGTTGGCGCTTGGGCGGTCGTACCAGTAGTTGATCAGCAGGTAGCTCGCGAGCCCCACGCCTTCCCAGCCGAAGAAGAGTTGGACCAGGTTGTTCGCGGTCACCAGCATCAGCATGGCGAAGCTGAACAGCGACAGGTAGCTGAAGAAGCGGAATGCCCGCCGCTCATGCGCCATGTAGCCCACGCTGTAGACGTGGATCAGCGTGGCGACCGGCGCGATCATCGCCACCATCACGCTGGACAGCGAGTCCCGCCGCAGGGCCCAGTCGAGCTGGAAGCCGCCGATGTTGAACCAGGTGCCCAGCACGACCGGGTCGGGCTGCGGCGTGGCATAGAGCACGTCGAGCAGGTTGGCTTCGGCGCAGATGGTCGCGAGCAACATGAGGCCGATCGTGACAGCAAAGGCGAAGCGGTCGCCAAGCGCACGGCCCAATGTGCCGGCGAGGAGGAAGCCAGCGAGTGGGCTCAGGATGCCGATGGCGAAGATCATGCTGTGGGCTCCCCCTTCGTGCCCTCGCCCCAACCCGCTCCCGCAGGCGGGAGAGGGAGACCAACAGTGACCATGTTAACCTCTCATCAGCCGCACATCCTCAACCTGGATCGAGCCGCGGTTGCGGAAATACACCACCACGATCGCCAGCCCAATCGCCGCCTCGGCAGCGGCAACCGTCAGCACGAACAGGGCGAACACCTGGCCAGTCAAGTCGCCCAAAGAGGCTGAGAACGCGACCAGGTTGATGTTCACCGCGAGCAGGATGAGCTCGATGCTCATCATGATGACGATGATGTTCTTGCGGTTGAGGAAAATTCCGAACACGCCCAACACCAGCAGCACTGCCGCAACAACCAGGTAGTGCCCAACGCCAACCGCCATGTCAGCTCCCTTCGTTCATTGCTCGCCGGGATGGGCGTGCGTGGGCTTCGACTCGTCGGCCACGGCCGGCTGCATCGGCGGTGGCAAAGGGCGCAGAAAGCTCGCCTTCGGTGCGCCCGCTCCGATCGAGATCGTCATCGTCTGCAGCGTGTCGGCGACCATGCGGGCTTCCTGGCGCGCGATGTCCTGCCGCTTGGATGCGCCGGGACGGACACGGTGGGTGAGCACGATGGCGCCCATCATGGCGACGAGCAGGATCAGTCCAGCGACTTGGAACAGGAAGATGTAGTCCGTGTAAATCACCCGGCCGAGGGCCGCCGTGTTGGAGACGCCCACCGGAGCCGCCGAGGATAGGTGCAACGTGGCGTTCGGCAGCAATTGCCAGCCGCCTAAGGTGACGGCCAATTCCAAAAACAGCACCGCGCCCACGGCGGCGCCAACCGGAGCATAGCGCTGCACGCCTTCGCGAAGCTGGTCAAAGTTCACGTCCAGCATCATGACGACGAACAGGAACAGCACGGCCACCGCGCCGACATAGACGATGAGCAAAATCATCGCCAAGAACTCGGCCCCGGCCAGCAAGAACAGCGCTGCCGCATTGAAGAAGGCTAAGATGAGGAACAGCACCGAATGCACCGGGTTGCGGCTGCTCACCACCAATGCCGCAGAGCCGATCAGCACGGCGGCAAAGATGTAGAAGGCGACGCCGGCAATCATCGATAGGGCGCGTTGAGCTCGAGGCGCTTGGCCAACTCCGGCTCCCAACGATCGCCGTTCGCCAGCAGCTTCTCCTTGTTGTACAGCAGTTCCTCGCGGGTTTCCGTGCTGTACTCGATGTTCGGCCCCTCGACGATTGCGTCCACTGGGCAGGCCTCTTCGCACATGCCGCAGTAGATGCACTTCGTCATGTCGATGTCGTAGCGTGTCGTGCGGCGGGACCCGTCTTCGCGTGGCTCAGCCTCGATAGTGATGGCCAGTGCCGGGCAAACCGCCTCGCACAGCTTGCAGGCGATGCAGCGTTCCTCGCCGTTGGGATAACGGCGCAAGGCATGTTCGCCACGAAAGCGCGGTGAGTACGGGTTGCGCTCATAGGGATAATTGATCGTCACTTTCGGCTTGAAGAAATACTTCAAGGTCAGCCACATGCCGGAAGCGAGCTCGCTCAACAGCAGGGAACGCGCAGTGCGGTCCAGGAACGCCATAACAAAAACCCTCTCGAAGACGGCAGAAGTGGACTGAGGCGGGCAAACTAGGCCGATTGCGGTAGCCAGCCCATCACCACCAAGACGCCTGCCGTAAGCACCAGCCAGAACAGAGACAACGGTAAAAACACCTTCCAGCCCAACCGCATCAATTGGTCATAGCGGAAACGTGGGAAAGTGGCGCGAACCCAGATGAACACGAACAGCACAAACAAGATCTTGGCGATGAACCAGATCGGGCCCGGGATCCAGGTGAATGGCGGCAGCGAGATGATGGGCAGCCAGCCACCCAAAAACAGGATGGTCACCATCGCCGACTGCAGAATCATATTGGCGTATTCACCAAGGAAGAACAGCGCCCACGAGATGCCGCTGTACTCCACCATGAACCCCGCCACGATCTCGCTTTCCCCTTCTGCGACATCGAACGGCGCCCGATTGGTCTCGGCCAAGGCTGAGATGAAGTAGACGACGAACATCGGGAACAGCGGCACGACGAACCAGATCGTATGCTGTGCCCGGACAATGCCGGTGAGGTTCAGCGTGCCTGCACAAAGCAGCACGGTCACGATCACGAAGCCAAGCGACACCTCGTAACTGACCATCTGCGCCGCCGAGCGGAGCGCACCGAGGAAGGCATATTTCGAGTTGGACGCCCATCCCGCGATGATGATGCCGTAAACGCCCAGCGACGATATGGCGAACAGGTAGAGCACCCCGACGTTGATATCGGCGATCGCCCAGCCCTCGTTCACCGGGATCACCGCCCAGGCGATCAGCGCCAGGATCATGGTGAGCATGGGAGCGATGACGAACAGCACGCGGTTCGCCCCGGTCGGGATGATCTGTTCCTTCAGCAGCATCTTGAGCGCGTCGGCAAACGCCTGCAGCAGCCCCCAAAAGCCGACCACGTTGGGCCCCTTGCGGAGTTGCATGGCGCCCAGCACCTTACGCTCAGCCACCGTGAGGTAAGCAACCGACATCAGCAACGGGACCAACAAGGCCAATGTCTCGACCAAGGTGATCAAGACCTGGCCCGGCGCCGTGGCAAAGAAAGCCCCCATCATTCCGCCGCCAAAGCCAACGCGGGCTTCGGAGCGTAGGTCTTGGTGCACTCGGCCATGGTGAGGCTGGCGCGGCTGATCGGGTTGGTCTGATAGTAGTCCTTTATCGCATAGGCGAAGGCTGCCTGCCCGAGGGCCGCCGGGTCGCCAGCCGGAGCGGTGGCGTCGCCAGCGCCGAAGCGGGGCAGGAATCCGACCCGGCCGAACACCGGATTGACCTGCTCCAGGCGGGCGCGCAAAGCATCCAGGTTGTCGTATGGCAACGGCTTGCGGACCAGGCCGGAAAAGGCGCGCAGGATAGCCCAATCCTCCTTCGCCTCGCCCGGAGCGAACACCGCCTTGAGCGCGCGTTGCACCCGGCCTTCGGTGTTCACGTAGGTGCCGGGCTTCTCGACATAGGTGCAGCCAGGCAGGATGACGTCCGCTCGGGCGGCGCCCCGGTCGCCGTGGTGGCCCTGATAGACCACGAAGGTCTCTGCACCGATGCGGCTGGCGTCGAACTCGTCGGCGCCCAGCAGCCATAGCAGGTCCACGCCGCCGTCGAGCATGGCGGGCATCGCCTTGCCGCCGGGCCCGGGTAGGAAGCCCAGGTCGAGCGCGCCGACCCGCGCCGCGGCGGTATGCAGCACGTTGAAGCCGTGCCACTCGGGCTTGAACGCGCCGATACGGCTGGCAAGCTGCCACGCGGCGGCAAGCACAGCAGCCCCGTCCGGCCGCGCCAACGCCCCCTGCCCCACAATCACCATCGGGCGTTCCGCCTTGGCGAGGAGTGCCGCAAAGCCTTCAGGCAGATCAGCCAGCAGGAACGGTGAGTCGCCGAGCCAGTCGTGAGTGTAGGTCAGGTCCGTTTGTGGCCCGACCAGGCCGATTGGGAAGCCGCCCATCAGCTTGCGCTTGCGGATACGGGCATTCAGCACGGGCGCCTCATGGCGCGGATTACTGCCGATCAGCAGGAGCGCGTCCGCCTCCTCGATGCCAGCAATCGTGCTGTTGAATAGGTAGAAGTCGCGCCGGGCCGCATCCAGCATGGCGCCGTCTTGGCGGCAGTCGAGATTGACCGAGCCGAGCGAGGCCATCAGGTCCTTCAACGCCAGCATGCTCTCGGCATCGCACAGGTCGCCCACCACGGCGCCAATCCGGTCGCCTGACAGATCCTGCAGCTTGGCCGCGATGGCGCCGAATGCCTCGGGCCAAGTCGCCGGGCGCAGCTTGCCGCCTTCGCGCAGCCAGGGCTTGTCCAACCGCCGGCGGCGCAGGCCGTCCCACGAGAAGCGCGACTTGTCGCCCAGCCACTCCTCATTGATCTCGTCGTTGGTGCGGGGAAGGATGCGCATCACCTCAGGGCCGCGGCTATCGATGCGGATCGCCGAACCCAGAGCGTCGAGCGCGTCGATGCCGTCCTCCTTGCGCAACTCCCAGGGGCGCGCGACGAACGCGTAGGGCTTGGAGGTGAGCGCGCCGACCGGACAGATATCGATCATGTTGCCCGATAGCTCGGAGGTGAGCGCCTTTTCGACGTAGGTGCCGATCTCCATGTTCTCGCCCCGCGCCGTGGCGCCGAGTTCCGGCACCCCCGCAATCTCGGTCGCGAACCGCACGCAGCGGGTGCAGTGGATGCACCGGGTCATGACGGTTTTCACCAGCGGCCCGAGATACTTGTCCTTAATGGCGCGCTTGCTCTCGTGATAGCGGGAGTGATCGCCGCCATAGGAATAGGCCTGGTCCTGCAAGTCGCACTCGCCGCCTTGGTCGCAAATCGGGCAATCCAGCGGGTGGTTGATGAGCAGGAACTCCATCACCCCGCGACGGCCGTTGCGCACCATCGGGCTGTCGGTTTTCACCACCATGCCGTCCGCCACCGGGTATGAGCAGGAGGCGATCGGCTTGGGCGCCTTTTCCAACTCCACCAGGCACATGCGGCAGTTGCCCGCGACCGATAGCCGCTCGTGGTAGCAGAACCGCGGGATTTCCACGCCGGCTTGCTCGCACGCCTGCAGCACGGAGAAACCGTTCGGAACATCGACCTCGCGGCCGTCGACTGTGACTTTCGCCATGGATTACGCCTCTTTGTGCTTGGCCAGCAGCGGCGCGATTTCGACGCCATCGATGCGTAGGCCGGTGATATCGCATTGTTTGATCGCCACGCCGCGTAAATTGGCATTGGTGAAGCTGGCGGCAACGAGGGATACGTCGTCGTAATGGGCCCCGGCGAGGTTCACGTTGTGGAACACGACGCCGGGCAGCGTAGCTGCCTCGAAGGTGGCGCGGGCGAGATTGATCTGCTGGAAATGCACTGCGGACAGGTTCACGTTGGTGAACCGGCTGCCGCGCAGGTCCGCATCGTCGGCGAGGATAGTGTCAGTGGTGTTGGTCAGGGTGGTCAAATGCCCAGCGCCTTACAAAGCGCGAGCAGGCCGGCAGCCACCGCTCCGCCAGCCGCCATTGCGGAGATCACGACTGTCCATGGCTTATATTTCTCCAGCGCCTGCTTGAGCGCCTTATCCGCCTGCAAGTTCGCAACCCGATACAGATTCCCCATCAGTTCAAAGCGTTGCTGATCGAGATCGGCGTAGCTCATCACTCAGCGGCCATCCGCATGGGTGCCGGCGCCTTGCCGCGCTTGTAGGCGGCGATCCGCTCCTCCATCTCCGGCCGAAAGTGCCGGATCAGTCCTTGGATCGGCCAGGCCGCCGCATCTCCGAGCGCACAAATCGTATGGCCTTCGATCTGGCGGGTAACCTGGTCGAGCACGTCGATCTCCTCCACCTCGGCGCGCCCGGCGACCATGCGGTTCATGATCCGCATCATCCAGCCGGTGCCCTCGCGGCAGGGCGTGCACTGGCCGCAGCTCTCG
>CAXTRX010000082.1:0-12669 GCA_964246785.1 uncultured Acetobacteraceae bacterium
GCTAGGCGCCTCAGCCCTGCCCTGTCCTGGAGGGGGAGGCAGCAGCGGCGGCCATCACCTCGATGGTCAAGGTGTCGAGGGTGAAGCTGCCGTCGGGCTCGATAGCGAAGTGGGCGCGCACGGCCTCGGAGGCACCGAGTTGGAGCGAGCGGATCGCGGCGATATGGGCTGGAGGCGTGTTCATTCTGCCAACCCAGGCGGCGAAATCCAGCCGGAGCCGGCGCGCCACCAGGGAGAGCGGGGCCAAACCTGCCGCGGACAGCAATGCGAGCCATTCCGCCGGGCTGTAGTTGCGGCCGTGCGACGGGTCGCGCAGCAGCTCGACGGTTTGCAGGAACGTGTCCAGCAAGGGTGAGCCGGGCGAGACCGCGTCGATGAGCAAGGCGCGGCCAGACGGGACGAGGACACGGCGCAGCTCGCGCAAGCCGGCAGCGACATCGCGCCAGTGGTGGGCCGAAAAGCGCGTGGCAGCCAGGTCGAAGCCGCCATCGGCAAAGGGCAGGCTCTCGGCCGCACCCTGGGCAGTGCGGATGTTGCGCAAGCTGCGGCGGTCCGCTTCAAGGCGCACGGCATCCAGCATGGCGGGGGTGAGGTCGCAGGCGGTCACTTCGGCCATGTGCGGGGCGAGGCGGTACGCCACATGGCCGCCACCGCAGCCCAGATCGAGGGCGCGGAGGCCGGCGTGCTGGCGGGCCCATGTCTCCAGGTGGTCGAGATCCTCGCCGGCAGCGTGGGTGGCGCTCGCGACGTAGGCGGCAGCCTGGCCGGAATATTGTCCGGTCACCACCGTTTCATGGGTGCGGCTCATTGATTGGTCTCCTGACTGGGCAGCCGGTTTCCCGTAGTTGGGACATGGTGGCAAAGCGTGAACCGGGGGGAGCGCAACGTGGCGTGCAAAATGAAGCTGGCTGCCCTCTGTTTATTCGCGTTGATGGCGGGCGCGGCGAGCCCTGCAGACAATCCCGTCAAGGTGGTGGCGCCTGGCCGCATCATGGTGGGGGACGCGAGCTTGCCGCTCTACCTGTCGCAGAACTGGGCGAAGCCGTTGCCTGGCGTTACCCGGGCCGTGCTGGTGCTGCACGGCGACCTTCGAAACGCCAATGTGTATTACCACGCTGCGACCACGGCGCTGACGGCAGCCGGGCCAGCCGGGCGGGGCAGCCTGATGATCGCGCCGCAGTTCCTCGCCACCGTCGACACCAAGGCATGGAGCCTGCCGGACGTGCTGCATTGGTCGCTGGTGGGTTGGGAGGGAGGCGACCCCGCGGAGGGACCCAGCGATGCGAGTTCGTTCGATGCGCTGGACGCCATCTTGATGCGCCTGGCCGACAAAAGTTTGTTCCCTGCCCTGCGCACCGTGGTCATCGCCGGGCATTCTGGCGGCGCTCAGGTGGTGCAGCGATACGCGATTGCGGGCAAAGCAGCGGCCCCGCTGACCGCGGCTGGCATCGCGGTGCGCTATGTGGTCGCCAACCCCTCGTCCTACGCATATTTCGACGCGACGCGTCCGGTGCCGCCGGTGGCCACGTCCTGCCCGGCGTTCAATGACTGGAAATACGGCATGGCTCATCGCCCGCCCTACCTGATGGACCCGACGCCGCAGATGCTGGAGGGCGACTATGTTGCGCGGGATGTGACCTACCTGGTTGGCGAACTTGATACCAACCCGGCGCACCCGGAGCTCGACCGAAGCTGCATGGCGGAAGCACAGGGCGCCACGCGATTTGAGCGCGCCCACAACTACTACGCAGCCTTGCGGGCGCGCGATGGTGAGCAGCTACGTCATCGCTTGATCGACGTGCCGGGCGTCGGGCATGACGGGGTTGCCATGTTCACCTCGGCGGCCGGTCTGGCAGCGTTGTTCGGGCCGTAAGGCAGGTAGCGGCGCGAGGCGTCCTGACCTAGGCTGGCATTTTACGGAGAGGATTTGTTCATGCCGCTGTTTCGCTATGCCTTTGTCGCTGCTGTTCTGCTCATCACGGCCGGAGGCGGCGCCTACGCGCAAACTCCAGCGAAGTCGCCCGCGGCAGCCCCGGCGCCCGCAGCAGCAGGCGCACCCGGCACCGCGCCGGCGGTGATGCCCAGCGTCCCGGCGGTAACGCCAAGCGCGCCAGGTGCCGCTGCCGCTGGAAGCGCCAGGCCAGCGGCGGGGGACGTGTGGGTGAACACGGGCACGAAGAAGTACCATTGTGCTGGGTCGCGCAGCTACGGCAAGACCAAGCGTGGCGCCTACATGACGGAGGCAGCGGCCAAGGCTTCTGGCGCGACACCTGCGGGAGGGAAGGTCTGCACAAAGTCCTAACCTGCGGGTGTGCTTGCTCTGCCTGACGCATGGCGCCCGTTTCGCCCATGTTCCCAGCCGACCTGACGCTCACCACCGAACGGCTGCTGCTCCGCCCCCCTGCCCTGGGGGACGCTGAGCAACTGCACCGGCTGGTGAACGACTGGGAGGTGGTGCGGATGCTGTCCAACCTGCCATTCCCGTATCCACGCACGCTGACGGATGAATGGATCGCCTCGACCGTGCGGCAACGCGAGCAGGGCACCGGCTACCACCTGGTGATCGCGGGGCATGAGGATGGGCAGGAGCTTGTAATCGGCTGCGTCGGGCTGCGATTGGATGTGAGGCCAGGAGTCGCCAATCTCGGCTACTGGGTGGGGCGGCGCTTCTGGGGTCACGGCGTGGCCTCGGAGGCGGCCTGGCGGGTGGCGCGATGGGCGTTGGCCAACCTCGCCGTGCAGCGCCTTGAGGCGCATGTGGCCGAGGATAACCCGGCCTCGGCGGCGGTGCTGCGCCGCGTGGGCATGCGCGAGGTGGGCACTGGGCGCGAAAGCTTCCTAGCCCGCGGCGGGGAGCATCCAGTGATCCGCTTCGAGGCGACGCGGGAGGACCTGTTCGGCGCCGTGGAAACGCCCGAGCCGGTTTTGTCCAAACCCGATGCGTCCACAATTGAGCCCAGTAAGAGTGAGGCCGGCAAGGGTAGGCCGGGCAAGCCTCTGCTGCTGGTGGCGGCTTGCGCGCTGGTCGACACGGACAACCGGGTGCTGCTGGCGCGGCGGCCAGAGGGGAAGAAAATGGCCGGATTGTGGGAGTTTCCCGGCGGCAAGCTCAACCCGGGAGAGACGCCCGAGCAGGCGGTCATCCGCGAACTCAGGGAGGAATTGGGAATTGATGTAGCCCAAGCCTGCCTGGCCCCGTTTGCTTTCGCCTCGCACGACTACACGCGGTTTCACCTGCTGATGCCGCTGTTCCTATGCCGCCGTTGGCAGGGCCAGCCGGCCGGGCTCGAAGGGCAGATGCTGGTTTGGGTGCGCCCGGCCAAGCTCACCGACTATGACATGCCGCCAGCCGATAAACCGCTGGTTCCGCTGCTAAGGGATTTCCTATGACAAATCCGACCGCGTGCCTTTTGGTGATCGGCAACGAGGTGCTGTCCGGCCGCACCCAGGATGCCAATATCAAGTTCATCGCCACCGGTCTGGGTGCCATCGGCATTCCGCTGCGCGAGGTGCGGGTGATACCGGACGTGGCGGAGACCATCATCGGCACGGTCAACGAGGTGCGCGCGCGCTTTGATCATGTGTTCACCACCGGCGGCATCGGGCCCACGCATGACGACATCACCAGCGAGTGCATTGCCGCGGCGTTCGGCGTGCCGTGGGAGCCGCATCCGGAGGCCTGGGCCAAGCTCGACGCGCACTACCAGCCGGGTGAGTTCAATGCCCCGCGGCAGCGCATGGCCACGATGCCGCGGGGCGCCACGCTGATTGAGAACAAGGTTTCGGTGGCGCCTGGTTTCACCATCGGCAACGTGCACGTGATGGCTGGCGTGCCGCGCATCATGCAGGCGATGTTCGAAGCGCTGACGCCCACTTTGTCGGGCGGCCCGCCGATTGTGTCGCGCGCGGTGCATGCGATCGGATTGCTGGAGGGCCGGATCGCGGAGGATCTGCGAGCGGTGCAGGAACGGCACCCCGGCGTTGACGTCGGTTCCTACCCGTTTTACCGCGTCACCGGCAGTGGCGTGGCACTGGTCGCCAAAGGGCCGGATGCGGCGGAGGCGGAGGCGGCGATTGCGGAGGCGCAGGCACTCATAGCCAAGCTGGGCTTGGCGCCGATTGCGGGGGAACCCGCTAGCTAGACCGGCTTATAGCGGGGCGCCGCTCCATCGCAGCAAGACGGATTCGCCACGCTCGGCACCGCTCTCCAGGAGCCACAGGTGCAGGCAGTATTCGCCGTAGGTGATTTCGCGCGTTTCAATCTCGTTTCCAGCGCTGTCCACCCGTGCAAAGTATCGGCCGACCACCACGCCGAGAAGGATGGTGTCTTGGTCACCCGGGGCGGGGAGCAAGGCCATAAAATCCCCGACCTCACGCACCTCATCCGGCGCGTGCGCCAGGTCGAAGATTTTGACCGATGGGGACTCCAAGATCGCACCCCGGCTCTCAGCCTTCGTCGCATACACAGCTTGCTGCAGGGGGCGGAGGCATCGGCATCACGCCTGCGTGTCGGATGGTGATGTCACCCGTGCCGCTTCGCGCTTTTGGTGTGCCGCCCCCTGGTTGGGTGTGACACAACACTCGCATGGTTGTTGGCTGGGGTTTGCTGGTGGGCCCGGTGGGGCTCGAACCCACGGCCCCAAGATTAAAAGTCTCGTGCTCTACCAACTGAGCTACAGGCCCGCCAATCCTCCGCCTACAAGCCAGCGCCGGTTTCGTCAAATCGCAAGCTTGTAGACGCACACGTGCCCGCCTCGCCAGCGGCTAGGTTCACCGGCGAGGCAGTGACGTCAGGACGGCTGAGACGTCTTACGAAGATCATAGACCCGATGGCAGGAGCCGGTGTTGGTGCGCGCGACCATCTCCTGATTGGTGATCTTGCCAGTGAACCAGACCTGCGAATTGCTGTTGGTGACGGCTGCATTGGCTGCAAAGGACCCATTAGGCGCGACAGGTGCATACAGCGTGCCGACCGGGCTGTCTTTCCACTCTACCGTTCCATTTTGAACCAGAAGCTGACCCGGAGCGGGCTCCGTGCTGGGGCAGCTTGATGCTGCCACATGCGTCTGGTTCACAGTGCCTGCATACGTGCCATCAAACTTTGTCGGCGTCGTGCCGGCGGTCGAGTAATCCGCACATGCGCCGAGGAGCAGCGCAAGTGCGGTGGGCGCCAGGAGGCGGTGCATGGACGAAATCCTACGAGGTTATTACGGCTGCTATAAATCCATAAAGTTCCTGTGATCGCAAGTAGGCCTGCACGGTTTGTTGGGCTGAAACGTCAGTGGGATAATCACGGTGGAGGAGACGTTGCGGGTGACACCGCTAAAGCACACTGCTGTGGGAACAGTGGCGCCGCACAGATGCAGAAAGCTTCGCCGCCCGCTGTTACGTAGCGATCGCCAAGGCGAGTCTACTGTCTAGTGAATGATTGCTGCTGAGACACGAAGCTATCATGCGCTAAGTTTTTGTTTGAGCGACTGATTGCCGCATCAGGCTGGTTACGCCTAATGCGCTTGAGCCCTAGCTATCCGATTCGGCAGCAAGGCGCATTTTGATGATCTTATCGGGGTTGCTTACCGAGCCGCTGCTGCCGGCGCCTTTCTTGAGTTCGTCCACGTGATCCATGCCGGAGATCACCTGGCCCCAGATGGTGTATTGCCCATCCAAGAACGGCGCAGGAGCGAAGCAGATGAAGAACTGGCTGTTGGCCGTGTTCGGGTCCTGCGTGCGCGCTGCGCCGACGGTGCCGCGGACGAAATGAGCGGTGGTGGTGAACTCGGCCGGCACGTTCGGGTATTTGCTGCCGCCGGTGCCAGTCCCTGTCGGGTCGCCGCCCTGGGCCATGAAACCGTCGATCACGCGATGAAACGGAGTGCCGTCGTAGAAATGCTCATGGCACAGCAGCTTGACGCGCTCGACATGCTTGGGCGCCAAGTCCGGCCGCAGGCGGATCACCACCCGGCCAGTCTTGACGTCCATTTCGATGGTGTTTTGCGGGTCGATGGCAGATTGGGCGGCGGCTTCGGTGGGGTCCAGGTCGCTCATCAAGGGTCCGATCGCAAGCGTGAGAAGGAAGGCACGGCGGTCCATAGGGGTGCTCCAGAGGGATCAATCGGCGGCCCGAACGCGTGCCAGGGTGCGTTTGAGCGTGAGCGGCGGCACGAAGGTTGAGATATCGCCGCCCAGGCGGGCAATCTCTTTGACGAAGCGGGAGGAAATGAACTGGTGGGTTTCGCTTGCGGTGAGGAACACGGTCTCGATGGCCGGGTCCATCCGGTAGTTCATGCCCGCCATTTGGAACTCGTAGTCGAAGTCGGACACGGCGCGCAGGCCACGGATGATCACCATTGCGCCATTTACGCGGGCAAAGTCGATCAACAGGCCGGTGAAGCTGGTGACTTCGATGATGGTGCCGGTGCGGGCGGCGATTGCGTCGGTCTCGGCGCGGACCAACTCGATCCGCTCCTCGATCGGGAAGATCGGGCCCTTGCCGGCGTTGGCGGCGACGCCCACGACCAGCCGGTCTAGGATACGGGCGGCGCGGCCGATGATATCCATGTGGCCGTTGGTCACCGGGTCGAAGGTGCCGGGATAGATGCCGGTGTGGCGCCGCAACTGGCCGGGGTACGCCGGTTCGGGAGCGGGCGGCTCAGGCAAGCGAGTCGTCATCGGTGCCGGCGTCCCCGGCGCCATCGATGTTGTTGCGAGGTGGGTTGCCAAAGGGGTTGTTGCCGGGCGCGTCACCCGGGGGAATATCGCCAGGGTCCATGGCGCCGATGGCACCGGGGCCGGGGTCCTCGGCCTCGATCTCGTCGGCGACCGCCTCGACCACGGGGAACACGGCAGTGACGTGCTCGCCGTCGCTGACGCGGAACAGCGTCACCCCGGAGGCCTGCCGCCCGGTGATGCGTACGGCGTCGCCGCCGATGCGGATCAAGCGGCCGGCGTCGGTGACCAGCATCACGTCCGTGCCGCTGCGCACGGGGAAGGTGCCGACCACCTCGGTGCCCTTGCGGCCGCCGAGTATGATGTTGGTGATGCCCTGCCCGCCACGCCCGGTCACGCGGTAGTCGTAGGCGGACGAGCGCTTGCCGAACCCGGCGTTGGTGACGGTGAGCAGCAACTCCTCGCGCTGCGCCAGGTCATCCAGCCGCTCCGGGCTCACCTCGCCCGCTTCGTCCGTGGTGGCGTCCTCGGCGTCGGCATCGGCCTCGACGGAGCTGTCGACCTCCTCGCCCTGGCTGCGGCGGCGGGCGGCGGCGCCACGAAGGAAGGCGGCGCGCTCATGGACGGTGGCTTCGACGTGCTGCAGGATTGAGAGGCTGATCACCTCGTCGCCCGGCGCAAGGCGGATGCCGCGCACGCCGGGGCTGTCGCGGCCGGTGAACACGCGCACCACGTCGTCGCTGACCTGGAAGCGGATGCAGCGGCCGCGCCGGGTCGATAGCAGCACGTCGTCGCCGTCGCGGCAGGTGGCGACGCCGATCAGGCGGTCGCCCTCGTCGAGCTTCATCGCGATCAGGCCGGAGGAGCGGACGCGGCCGAAATCGGACAGCTTGTTGCGCCGGACGCCGCCGCTGGCGGTGGCGAACATCAGGTGCAGGTTCTCCCACAGCGTCTCGTCCTGCGGCAATGGCAGCACGGTGGTGATGGTGTCGCCGCCCAGGTCGGGCAGCAGGTTCACCAAGGCCCGGCCTTTGGCGGCGGGCTGGGTTTCGGGCAGGCGCCAGACCTTTTCGCGGAAGGCCTTGCCGCCGGAGGAGAAGAACAGCACCCACTGATGAGTGTGCGCGTTGAACGAGCGGGTGACCACATCGTCGCCGCGCATGCCGGCTGCCGAACGGCCGCGGCCGCCGCGATGCTGCTGGCGGAACACGTCGAGGCCGGTGCGCTTGATGAAGCCGTCGCGCGTGATGGTGACGACCATCTGACCCGGCTCGATCAGGCTTTCGTCGTCCTGGTCGGCTACCGCGTCCACGATCATGGTCATGCGCGGGGTGGCGATTTCGGCGCGGACGCGGCCGAGTTCCTCGCGCATCACCTCGAGCCGGCGCGGCCGGCTGCCGATGATGTCCAGCAGGTTGGTGATCCGCTCGGCCACCTCGCCCAGTTCGGCGTCGATCTTTTCGCGCTCGAGCCCGGTGAGGCGGGCCAGGCGCAGTTCCAGGATGCCGCGGGCCTGGGCGTCGGTAAGGCGGACGGTGTCGCCCGAGCCTGCATTGTTGCTGACTGTGTTGCCGCTGTCGTCAATCAGGGCCAGCAGAGCGCCGATGTCACCGGCCGGCCAGGCGCGCGCCATCAACTCGGCACGGGCGGTAGCGGAGTCTGGGCTGGCGCGGATGAGGCGGATCACCTCGTCGATGTTGGCAACGGCGATGGCCAATCCGACGAGCAGATGGCCGCGCTCACGGGCTTTCCCGAGGTCGAAGCGGGCGCGGCGGAGGATCACCTCCTCGCGGAAGGTGGTGAAGCAAACCAGCGCGTCCTTCAGGCCCATCAGCCGTGGCTGGCCGCAATCCAGCGCCAGCATGTTGACGCTGAACTGGGTCTGCAATTGGGTGAAGCGGTAGAGTTGGTTCAGCACCACCTCAGCCGTCGCGTCCCGCTTCAGCTCGATGACGATGCGCATGCCGTCGCGGTCGCTTTCGTCGCGCAGATCGCTGATGCCTTCGACCTGTTTGGCGCGGACCAGCTCGGCGATGCGCTCGATCAGGCTGTTCTTGTTGACCTGGTAGGGGATCTCGGTGACGACGATGGCGGTGCGGTCGCGGCGAATCTCTTCGAGCTCGGCGCGGGCACGCAGCGGGATGCCGCCTCGCCCGGTGTCGTAGGCCTGGCGGATGCCGGAGCGGCCCAGGATGATGCCGCCGGTGGGAAAATCCGGGCCTGGCACGATCTTGAGCAGCTCATCAAGCGTGATCTCCGGATTTTCGATCAACGCCAGGGTGGCGTCGATGATCTCACCGGGATTGTGAGTTGGGATGTTGGTGGCCATACCGACTGCGATGCCGCTGCCGCCATTGACCAGCAGGTTTGGGAACGCCGCGGGCAGCACCTTGGGTTCGACGTCTGCCTCGTCGTAGTTCGGGCCGAAATCCACGGTGTCGCTATCGATGTCGGCCAGCATGTGCATGGCGGCGCGGGACAGGCGCGACTCGGTGTAGCGCATGGCCGCCGGCGGGTCGCCGTCGATGGAGCCGAAATTGCCCTGGCCGTCGATGAGCGGCACCCGCAGGCTGAACGACTGAGCCATGCGCACCATGGCGTCGTACAGCGCCGTGTCGCCATGTGGGTGGTACTTGCCCATCACCTCGCCGACGATGCGGGCGGACTTGCGGTAAGGCTTGTCGTGGGTGAAGCCGCTTTCCTGCATGGCATAGAGGATGCGGCTATGCACTGGCTTGAGCCCGTCGCGCGCGTCCGGCAGGGCGCGGCTGACGATGACGGACATGGCGTAGTCGAGATAGGAGCGGCGCATCTCGTCTTCGAGCATGACGGGGTGCAGCTCGGGCGCGTCGGGCGGCGGAGACGGTGCGGAGGGGTCACTCATGGTCGGCTAAACATAGCGGATGGCGGTGGCGAGGTCCACGCGACGGAGGCACGCCTAGCGGCTCATTGATGGCGGGTTCCCACCGCTCACCCTGCCCTGTTGCAGAGGAAGAGGGCGAAACAAGCGACCCGTCGTCTCGGTTCTGGCACTTAGAACGGGATGTCGTCGTCCAGGTCGTTGCTCTTGCTCGGCTCCCAGGCCGGCGCGCCGCTGCTGCGGGCGGGCTGGCGTGCGGCGGGGCGGGAACTGCCACCCTCGTCGTCGCCGCCAGCATAGCCGCCGCCGCCGCTGCGATTGCCGCCAAGCAAGTTGATCTCGCCGCGGAAGCGGTCCACCACGATCTCGGTGGTGAATTTTTCTTGGCCCGACTGGTCGGTCCATTTGCGGGTTTGCAGCGCGCCCTCGACGTAAAGCTTTTCGCCCTTCTTCACATAGCGCTCGACCACGTCGACCAAGCGGTCGTTGAACACCACCACCCGGTGCCACTCGGTCTTTTCCTTGCGCTCGCCGGAGGCCTTGTCGTTCCAGGTCTCGCTGGTGGCGAGCGTGAGGTTGGCGATCTTGCCACCGGATTGCATGCTGCGGATCTCGGGGTCTTTGCCCACGTTGCCGATCAGAATCACCTTGTTCACACTGCCGGCCATTGCTTGCCCCTTTGCGTCCGGCTGCATAGTAGCGCGGCGGGGCGGGGGAACAAAGCGTGTCGTCGCCCTCCCCTCACCCCTGGCCAGCCGCGGGATTAGCTGGGCAGGGTGAAGCCGCTGAACACGGACTGGATCAGCGGGGCCAAGACGCTGGTGTGGACCGCCTGGGTGGGGTGCGTGCCGTCGTTGGTGTAGTTGGGCTGCCACACGCCGGACGTGCCGTTCTGCACCTCGACCGCGGCGGCACGGTCGATAATGCCGCTGAGGGTGCGGCCGGTCAGGCCCGAGAACAGGCCGCCGCCGCCGGTGCGAATCCAGGTGTTCACAGCCTTGCGGTTGGTGTCGTACACGCTGCTGACGGACTGGTTGACCACGGTGGCGTAAGCGTCGGTGCTGTTCACGCCGCCGGGCATGCAGGTGCTATAGAACAGGCCGGCCGGGTTGAACGCCAGCAGGTCCTGGCACAGCCACTGGATCATGGCGATGATGTTGGCCGAGGTGGTGCTGGCGGTCACGTCGTTGATGCACAGGCCAACCACGAACACGCAGGAGCCGAAGTTCACCACCGGCGCCAATTGCCCGAGCATGCCCAAACGCATGAAGCGGCGGTTCTGGGTGAGGTACCAGTCGCCCAGGCTGTCGCCGGTGCGGGTGATCGACAGCAGACCGAAGCCGCCCGCAAGCTGCAGGCCGCGCTCGACCCAGCCGCTGTTCTGCAGGCTGTCGCCGCCGTCGACGGTGGTGCCGGAGCCGCCGACAATGCCGTAGTCGATGCTGTCGCCGATGATGCAGACCCAGGGGGCGGGCTGCGTCGGCAGGCCTAGGGTAATCGTGTCCATGCTGGCGGTGCCGGTGCCGGGCGCCAGGGTGGTGGAGGTGAGCGCGCCGGCCCGCCAGGTGTTGGCGCTGGCGAAATAGTCCACGCCCATGGTGGTGCGCTGCACGCCCGGCGGGGCGCCGATGGTGGCGATGCGCTCGGCATAGGGGGCGCCCTTGGCCAGCGAGAGCCGGATTGGATCGGTGATGACGAAGCCGCCATCGGGGATGAGCAGCGTGGTGTTGGGCGCGAGCCCGTCGTAATGCAGCCCGATGCCGACAGGGATGACGGCGCTCGCGTTACTGCCGGTCTGGCTTCCAGCAGGCTCCACGCCGAGCTGGGCAGCGAGGCCATATTCCTGCCAGGTGAAGCTGAACAATGCCCCGGTGCCAGCCGAGGCAGTGCCGCCGCGCTTGGTGGCGCTGGCTGGCGCGGCGGCGTCTGCCAGTGGCGCGGCATAGGCGCCGGGATCGGCCACTTTCACCTCCGCCACTGCGCCAGAGCTACCAAGCCGGGTGATGATGAGCACCAGCGCTGTCATGTCAGCGGCGCCCTTGCTGAACAGCAGCACGTCACCGACGGTGTAGCCGCTGCCTGTTGTGCTCGCCGTGGCAGAGAGGCAGGCGTAGGCGCCGGTGACGCCGCTGAAGTTGCCGATCACCGGCTGCTCGTAGGGGTTCATCTGGAACCCCATCAGCACCGTGCGCAGTGAGGAACAGCCGATCATGGCCGTTTTGGTCACGCGTGTGAGGGTCGCGGGGAACGAGGTGGACGGCGTGCCCTCGGTCCCGTTGGTGCTGTTGCGATTGGTGACTGGCTGCCAAAGCGGGCGGCCGCTGATCTGGCGTAAGCCGGGAATGGCGGGGGGAACCACTGACGCAGCGCGCGCCGCCACCGGCAGCGACGCCATGGCCGCCAACAGCGTACGTCGCTGCAGACGCATCGGCACAGGCTTCGTGCGACGCATCACCGCACCTTGATGGTCATTGGGCAGGATGCGGTGGTGCACGCCAGACTGATGGCTTCGGGCGACACGTTGCCGGGCTGGTCCTCCAAATAGGCCGACCCGGCCGGTATCGGCACCGAGCCGGCGGCGCAACCCGTTCCGCTCACCACCGCCGTGCTGGTGTAGTTCATGCACACTGTGGCCGTGCCGACGTTCCATAGATGCAACCCGGTGCGTCCCGACACGGCGGCGAGTGCGCTTGGCGTCGTGGCTGTGGCGGTTGCCGTGACGCTGGCGTCGGTCCAGGCGCCGGAGCGGGCGGATTGCGGAACGCTGCCCACGCTTACGGGCTGGATGGCGGGGAAGTTCTGCACATGCACCTGCGAGCCGCCATCGGCATTGATGGCAGGCTGCAGCGCGGCACTCGCTGCTCCGGCAGGCAACGGCCACGACGAGGCGCTGACCGGTTGGATCGCGGGCAGATTGCCGACGCTCACCGTGCCAATGGCATTGCCGCCCGCCGGCAGCGCCGGCAGCGAGGACACCGCCACCGTGCCGGACACAGGCTGCGTGCTTGGCAAGTTGCTCACGCTCACCGAGCCGATCGCGTTGGAGCCGGGTGGCAAAGCTGGCAACGAGGACACCGTGACGCTGCCGGAAACCGGTTGGGTTGCCGGGAAATTCGAGATATGCGCCAACGCGCCGCCATCCG
>CAXTRX010000082.1:12679-13689 GCA_964246785.1 uncultured Acetobacteraceae bacterium
CAGCGCCGACGTGGCCGCACCGCCCGGCAGTGGCAGGGCCACCGCCGAAACCGGCTGGGTGGCGGGCAGGTTGGTGATATGCGCGAGCCCGCCGCCATCGCTGTTGAGCGCGGGCTGCCTGGCTGCAGTCGCCACCCCGGCGGTGTTGGTGGAGATGGTGGCGAGCGATGAGATCTCGGTCGACTGGTTGTTTGCCGATGCAGCGCCGGAGGGCAGCGGCAGCGTGGTGGCACTGACCGCCTGGGTGGCTGGCAAGTTGCTTACGCTGACCGCGCCGATGGCGTTACTGCCTGCTGGCAGGGCGGGCAGGCTGGACACGCCCACCGAACCGGAGACCGCCTGCGTGCTGGGGAAGTTGCCGACGCTTACCGTGCCGATGGCGTTGGTGCCGGCCGCAAGCGCGGGCAGGCTCGATACGGCGAGCGTGCCCGAGACCGCCTGCGTGCTGGGGAAGTTGCCGACGCTCACGGTGCCGATGGCGTTGGTGCCAGCCGGCAGTGCGGGCAGGCTCGACACGGCGACCGTGCCCGAGACTGGCTGCGTGCTGGGGAAGTTCGAGACCGAGATCGATCCCGTAACAGTGGTCGAGGTCGGGTTCATGATATGGACCTGGGCCCCGCCGTCAGCGTTGATCGCGGGCTGCAGGGCCGACGTCGCGGCGCCCGCGGGGAGCGGCAGCGAGGCGGCACTGATGGCTTGTGTCGCGGGCAGATTGCTGACGCTCACTGCACCGATGGCGTTGCTGCCGCTCGGCAGTGCGGGCAGGCTGGTAACGCCGACCGTGCCGGAGACGGGCTGGGTCGCCGGCAGGTTGCTGACGCTGACGGAGCCGATGGCATTGCTGCCGGCAGCCAGCGCTGGCAGGCTGGAGACGGCGAAGCTGCCTGAGGTCAAACTGCTCGGGAAATTGGTGATGTGGGCCCAGGCGCCGGAGTCGTTTGGGTCAAGCTGCGGCTGCTGCGCTGAACTCGCCGCACCAGTGGGCAGTGGCAGGCTGGACGCACTCACTG
>CAXTRX010000083.1:0-13543 GCA_964246785.1 uncultured Acetobacteraceae bacterium
GAGCGCGATGAGCTTGATCGCATAGCGACAACCCAAGTCCCAAAGATCATTGCTCTTCTAGATACTGGTAGTTGTCAAAGGTGCGATATACTAAAATTGAGAACAGAACGAATCGGGACGCTCTGGACTCCGGCGCTTGAAGGTCTAAGTACTTGCCTGGCCTTTCTTAACCAGAGATGCGGCGTGGCAAGTGTTTGGCTTCTACCCTCTGTTGATGTTGTTGCTCCACTTGCCGCACTCTTAGCTAGGCAATCCGGACCCTTAAACGATCAAGATAATCGTAAAACTTTAATATGGTATTGGTCTTGTATATTTGGCCAGTATTTTTCTGGAGCACCAGACTCACGCATTGCAAAGACATATCGCGAAGCACAAGGGGCTTTAAGCGGCAGCATACCTATTATGGATGTTGAGGCAGTAAAAACTTTGCGCCTGCGTGCATCTGACATTCGCGACGCTACTCGCCAAACGTCATTGTACAAAGGTATTCTTAGCCTAATTGTATCTAACAATGCAAGGGATATCGGCCTTGAACGCAAACTTCTCAGAAAGCTGAGTAACTCGCAACTCCAAGATCATCATATCTACCCTGCAAAGTTTCTGGCTAATTTTCAGATCAAGGGAACAGATGCAAATAGCGTTGTAAATAGAATGCCAATATTTGCTCAAACAAACCAAGCTATAGGCAGCATTAGCCCGGATAACTATTTGCGAGATGACACAATCGTTGGCCGTGACATATCTCAGTCCATATTTGACCCATTTGGAGTGGATTTAGACTTAGCTAAAGAGCCTTTTTCCAAGCAGGTTTATGAAAACTTCCGCTTAAATCGAATGTACAAGATCGTCTCCCTAATAGCGCTCGCTATCGCGCGTAAGCTGCCCGAATTTTACGAGGAGGATTTATAGAAGAGTAAACTCTAACTTCAAAGTCATTTTGAGAAAACCTGTAAGCTATCGACCCGAACGCCCCGCTGACTTCACAATCGAAGTCAGCAGGTCGCTATTTGTCCCAAGCCGGCTTGTAATCCAGCAGGACGCGCAAATCGGCATTTATCCTGACAGGCGCGTTCAAGTGGGCCTGAAGCTGGTCATAAGCCGCATTATCGACTTAGAACACCTACCAGGTCGATATAACACGCTCCGCCGCCTGCGCCTTCTGCCGTCCAAAATAGTATTTTAGCCCCTAATAGACGCTGCCTGGTGCCCCCGTTATACCGCTTACAAAGTGTCCGAGGATCTCGTCTTATGAGCCACCCGACCCAAGCCCCGCTGCACGGCACGGGCGTCGCCACCCCGCATCCGGTGCACGCCAACCTGGCCCCGCCCGCGCTCGTAGCCGCCTCCATGCGCCGCGGCGAAGGCCGGCTCTCCGCGGACGGCGCGTTGATGGCCATGACAGGCGCGCACACCGGCCGTTCCGTGCAGGACAAGTTCGTCGTCGATGAACCGGAAACCACGGACGACATCTGGTGGGGCAAGGTCAACCAGCGCATCGCTCCTGCCCATTTCGAGGGCCTGCGCGGCCACGTCGCAACCTACCTCGGCGAGCAGCCGGAGCTGTTCACCCAGGACCTCTACGCCGGGGCGGACCCGGCGCACCGCGTGCGGGTGCGGCTGGTCACCTCGTCCGCCTGGCACGCGCTGTTCGCCCGCAACATGTTCATCCGCCCGCCGGCCGAGGAGCTGGCCGGGTTCGAGCCGGACTACGTCATCCTGCACGCGCCGCACTATCACGCCAGCCCGGCGCGGGATGGGGTGCGGACCAGCACGGCCATCGCGCTGTCCTTCGCCCGCAAGCTGATCGTCATCGCCGGCACCGAGTATGCCGGGGAGATCAAGAAGTCGATCTTCACCGTGATGAACTGGAAGCTGCCGGCCGAAGGCGTGCTGCCGATGCATTGCAGCGCCAACATGAACGACGCCGAGGAGGTGGCGCTGTTCTTCGGCCTGTCCGGCACCGGCAAGACCACCCTCTCCTCCGACCCGGCGCGCCCATTGATCGGCGACGACGAGCACGGCTGGGGCGAGGGCGGCGTGTTCAACTTCGAGGGCGGCTGCTACGCCAAGGTCATCGACCTCAGCCAGAAGGCCGAGCCGGTGATCTGGGACGCCACCCACCGCTTCGGCGCCGTGCTGGAGAACGTGGCGGCGGACGCGGTCGGCCGGCTGGACCTCGCGGACGGCAGCGCCACCCAGAACACCCGCGCCTGCTACCCGATCGACTTCGTGGCCAACGCCAGCCGCACCGGCCGCGGCGGGCAGCCCAAGCACGTCGTCATGCTGACCTGCGACGCGTTCGGCGTGCTGCCGCCGATCTCCAAGCTGTCCGCCGGGCAGGCGATGTATCACTTCCTGTCCGGCTACACCGCCCGCGTCGCCGGCACGGAGAAGGGCATGGGCGGGGAGCCGCAAGCCGTGTTCTCCACCTGCTACGGCGCGCCGTTCCTGCCGCGGCGGCCTGAGACGTATGGCCGGATGCTGTCCGAGCTGATCGGGCGGTACGGCGCGGATTGCTGGCTGGTCAACACCGGCTGGTCCGGCGGCGGCTACGGCGAGGGCCAGCGCATGCCGATCGCCCACACCCGCGCGCTGCTCGCCGCCGCCCTGGACGGCAGCCTGGCCCGGGCGCAGTTCCAGGCGGACCCGGTGTTCGGCCTGATGGTGCCCACGAAGATGCCTGGCCTGCCAGACGAGCTGCTGAACCCGCGCGAGGCCTGGGCGGACAAGGCCGCCTACGACCGCGCGGCACGGCGCTTGGCAGCCTTGTTCGAGCAGAACTTCGCGCTGTTCCAGGATGGCGCCAGCGAGGACGTTCGCAACAGCGCCATCCGGGCCGCGGCTTAGCCGGGCGTCGCCCCGCAGCGCACCAGAGGGCGGTCGTTCTCTGGGCGCCTGATCATGCAGCGACGAGACGCTGCTTCTGCTCGCCCAGGCCCTGCACGCCCGCTTGCATGGTTTGGCCGGCGCGGAGAAAAACCGGTTCCGGCCTGATGCCCAGGCCCACGCCCGGCGGCGTGCCGGTCGCGATCACGTCACCGGCGTGCAAGGTGATGAAGTGGCTGACGTAGCTGACCAGCTCGCGCACGGGGAAGACCATGGTGCGCGTGTTGCCGTGCTGCATGCGCTTGCCGTCCACGTCGCACCATAGGTCGAGCGCCTGCGGGTCGGGCACCTCGTCTTTCGTCACCATCCAGGGGCCGGTCGGGCCGAACGTGTCGCAGCCCTTGCCCTTGTCCCAGGTGCCGCCGCGCTCGATCTGGTACTCGCGCTCGCTCACGTCGTTGACCACGCAATACCCGGCGACGTGCTGCATGGCCTCGTGCTCCGGCACGAAGGAAGCCTTCGTGCCGATGACGATGCCCAGCTCGACCTCCCAATCGGTTTTCCTGGAACCGCGAGGTATCCGCACGTCGTCATAAGGCCCGCTGAACGCGCTAAGCGACTTGAGGAACACGATCGGCTCCTTCGGGATCGCCATGCCCGACTCCGCCGCATGGTCGGCATAGTTCAGGCCGATGCAGACGAAATTGAGCGGGCGGGCGATGCAGGAGCCGATGCGCGGCGCGCCCGCAACGGTCGGCAAGCCCGCCGGGTCAAGGGCGGCCAGCTTGGCCAGGGCGGCGGGGGAGAGCGTCTCGGCGTCGATGTCCCGCACCAGGCCGGACAGGTCCCGCATCGTGCCGTCGGCGGCGAGCAGGGCGGGCTTTTCGGTGCCAGGAGCGCCAACTCGGAGCAGTTTCATCGTCAGCCTCGCGGATTAACAGCCGTTGCGGCCCTCTTATACGGGCAGCGTCATCGATTGACACACGTTCAAGCGCCGGCATGGCACATCCAGCAAGTCAGCCAGGACCCTTCGCCACGGCGGCCGGGCCAAGGCTGTTCGGGCCAGGGCTGTTCGGGCCAAGGCTGTTTGGGCTGGAGGCTGTTCGGGCCAGCTGGCGACAGGGCCGGAGCAGCCTGCACGAGGGCCGTCTCAGGCCCTAGGGTTGACGCTGCTCCGCAACCGAGAGGCCATAGCCCGCATTGACAGGTTCTGCCGCTCAGCCGAAGCACGTTGCCGTGGACGAGGATCGCATCTGCGGGGCCAACGCTGTCGCGGCCCTGTTTGCCTGCCGGCCCAGCGCGGTCAAGCGGTTGTTCTATGTGGAGGCGACGCGGGAGCAAGCGGGGCCGCACTGCGCCGTGCTGGCCAGGGCGCGCAAGCCGTACCGCTTGCTGGACGAGGCGGAGATCGAGCGGGCGGCCGGAACGACGCACCATGGCGGCCTGGTGGCCATCGCCACGCCGCGCCCCGTGGCCATCATAGATTTCGTGCGGCCTCCGCGGATGGCGCTGCTGATCGTGCTGGATGGGGTGAGCAACCCCCATAACCTGGGCGCGATCGCCCGCAGCGCGGCTTTTTTCGGCGCAGGCGGGCTGCTGCTGCACGAGACGCCGCGCCAGGCGATGCCATCGGACGCGGCCTACCGCACGGCGGAAGGCGGGTTGGAGCACTTGGACCTGCACAAGACGCGCAACCTGCGCAAGGCGTTGGTGGCCCTGGAGCCGCACTACCGCACCGTGGCGGCGACGCTGACGGCGGACGCAATGCCCTTGCAGAACCTGCCGCGCGACCGGCCGGTGGCGCTGGTGCTGGGCAACGAGGAGGTGGGAGTGTCGTTCGATGCGCTGGAAGGCTGTCGCCGCCGGGTGCGGATCATCGGCGCCGGGCCGGTGCAGAGCTTGAACGTGGCGCAGGCCGCCGCCGTGCTGATCGCGGGCCTCACCAATCCAATTGCCTGATTCACCGGGAGTTCGACCATGGGCTTGAGAGTAGACCGGCGACAGCTGCTTGCCAGCGCTGGGGCGGCTGCCTTGGCGGGCGCCATGCCGGCGGCGCGTGCCGCCGAAGCGGCGACCGTCACCGTCCCGCCCGCGCCCGCCGCGCGGACAGGTTCGGTGACCGACAGCCACTTCGGCGACGTGCTGCATGACCCTTACCGCTGGATGGAGGACAAGGAAGACCCAGACTGGCTGCCATTCCTGAAGGCGCAGAACGACCGCACCCGCGCCGTGCTGGATGCGCTGCCGGAGCGCCCTGCGCTGGCCGCGCGCATCGCGCAACTGTCCGGCGACACGGCAGCGACCCGCTCCGTCCAACGCGCCGGGGGCAAGCTGTTCTTCCAGCAGCGCCCGCTGGGTGCGGACAACTTCAAGCTGTTCGTGCGAGAGGATGGCCAGGACCGGGTGCTGGTCGATCCGACGGCGCTTGGCAGGCCAGTGGCGTCGGGCAGCCCGGCGGGGCACGTGTCGCTCGACTGGTGGCGGGCCTCGCCGGACGGGTCGCATGTGGCTTACGGCCTGTCGCCGGACGGCAGCGAGGACTCGGTGCTGCACATCCTGGAGGTGGCGGACGGGAAGGACCTGCCGGAGCGGATTGCCGATACCGAGGCCGCCAACCCGCAATGGCTCGATGACGGCAGCGGGTTCTTCTACAACCAGCTCACCGGCGCCGTGGGCACGCCGGAACGCTATCTCGACAGCCAGGCGCGCCTGCACCGCCTCGGGTCCGACCCTGATTCTGACCCGGTGGTGATGCGGCGGGGCTTGGCGGCGGATGTGGCGTACGATCGCATCCAGTCCCCCGGCATCGCCACCTTCGCGGGCGCGCGTCACGTCCTGCTGACGCTCAGCGATATCCGTACGGAGCAGCGCATCCTGGTGGCAGCACTGGCCGATGTGCTGGCGGGTGCTGCGCGCTGGAAGGAGGTCGCTGGGTTCGATGACGAGGTGACGGATGCGGACATCCACGGCGACCGGTTGTTCCTGCTGGCCAACCGAGATGCGCCGCGCGGGCAGGTGCTGGAAACCTCGGCAGCGGCCCCGAGCTTGGCTGCGGCCCGCACCGTGGTTCCGCAAGGCGGTCAGGTGATCGAGGACCTGCATCGCGCCCAGGACGGGCTTTACCTCAGGATGATGGATGGCGGAATCAGCCGGCTACGGCGGCTCGGCGCGGAGGGCGACGTCACGGACGTCGCGCTGCCGTTCGACGGCACGATCGGCGCGGTGTTCGCGACGCCGGGCCAGGACGGCGTGCTGATGACGCTGTCCGGCTGGCTCACGCCGACCGGCATCTGGTCGGCGGAGCCGGGCGGCGATGTCACAGACACTGGTCTCACGCCGAAGCCGGCGATCGACGTGGGCAATTACGAGACGGCCCGGCTGTTCGCCATCGCCAAGGACGGCGTGAAGATCCCTTACAGCCTCATCTACAAGAAAGGCCTCGTGCTGGACGGCTCCGCGCCGGCCTGGGTCTCGGCCTACGGATCATACGGCGCCTCGCCATACACGCCCGCCTTCGCTGCTCGCACCTTGGCGCTGGTCGAGGCTGGCGCGATGGTCGGCTACGCCAACGTGCGGGGCGGCGGCGAGTACGGGCGGGAGTGGCACAAGGCCGGCCAGCTGGAGAACAAGCCGAACACCTGGCGCGACCTGATCGCGGTGTGCGAGGACCTGTGCGCCCGCCGCTACACGTCGCCACAGCATCTCGCGATCGGCGGGCGATCCGCGGGCGGCATCACCGTGGGGCGGGCGATGACGGAACGACCGGAGTTGTTCGCCGCCGTGATCGACGGCGTCGGCTGGTCCAATCCGCTGCGCTACGTTGCGGAGGCGAACGGCTACGGCGAGGAGCCGGAATGGGGCGCGATCTCCGAGGAGGCCGGCTACCGCGCGTTGAAGGCCATCGACAGCTACCAGGCGGTGCGGGACGCCACCCCCTACCCGGCGGTGCTGCTGACCACGGGCGTCACCGACCCGCGGGTGGCGCCGTTCCACGTGGCCAAGATGACTGCCCGGCTGCAGGCGGCAAGCAACTCGGGCAAGCCGGTCCTGTTGCGGGTGGACTATGACGCCGGGCACGGCATCGGATCGACCCGGGCGCAAGAGGACCGTGAGGCGGCAGATACCTACGCCTTCCTGCTTTGGCAGACCAAAGGGTGAGCTGAGAGCTTTGCAGGCCGAAGGCCAGGGCTTTGTCAAGGTGCCCTCAACCCCCACACCAAACCGATCATCGGCACGCCCACGGCCACCACAAGGGCGGAGAGGGGCAGCCCGAGCCGCCAGTAATCGCCGAACCGGTAGCCTCCTGGGGCATAGACCAGCGTGTTGCACTGGTGGCCGATCGGCGTGAGGAAGTCGCATCCCGCCCCCAACGCCACCGCCATGAGGAACGCGTCAGGGTTGAGGTGCAGCTGGATGGCCAGGGTGCCCGCCACTGGACCAAGCATGAGCACGGTGGGCGCGTTGTGCAGGAACGGCGTCACGATCATGGTGATCACCAGCACCACCGCCAGGGCGGCCGAGGGTGGCACGCCCTGCAACAGGCTGAGCAGCTCCCTGGCGATAAGCTCGGTCCCGCCCGTGGTCTGCACCGCGCGACTGACCGGGATGAGCGCGCCCAGCAGCACCAGGACATGCCACTCGATCGAATGGTAGGCTTCCTCCGGCGTCAGGAAGCGGAGCAGCACGACCAACACGGCGGCGCCAAAGAAAGCGACGCCGGGGGAGACGAGGCCCATCGCCGCGGCTGCCATGGCGACCAGCAGGATGATGACGGGCAGCAGGCTGCGGTTGTTGCTGCCCAGTTCGATGCGCCGCTCCGCCAGCGGCAGCACCCGCAGGTCCCCCAGCGCATCCGACATGCCCTTGGAGGCGCCCTTGAACACCACGACGTCACCCTGGCGGAAGCGCACGGTGGAGAGGCGGCGGCGGATGGCGTCTCCGCTGCGGCTGAGCGCGATCAGGTTCACGCCGTGGCGCGCCGGCAGCGCCGCCTGGGTGCTGGTGAGGCCGAGCAGCGGGCTGTCCCCGGTGACGATGCCCTCGACGACGCTGGCGGCGCTTGCCTCTCGCCCGGCCGCCTCGGGAGCAGCCTCCGTCAGCACCAGCCGGGCACGGGACACCAGCCGCTCCAGGCTTTGCTGCTCGCCTTCCAGTAGCAGCACGTCGCCTTCGGCGAGCACCGAGGTCGGGGATGGGATGGTGCGGCGGAAGCGCTCACGGATGATGGCGCCGACCGTGACGTCGCCGTCGCCGGCCGCCTCCAGCTCGGCAATGGTACGGCCGACGAGCGGGCTGCTGGCCGGCATGGAGGCTTCGGTCACGTAGGGCTCGATGGTGAACGCCGCATCCAGCCCGCCGGCAGGGCGGCGGGGAGGGACAAGACGGTAGCCGAAGGCGAGAAAGACGAACCCGAGCGAGGCCACCGTGAGGCCGACGGGCATGTAGTCGAACATGCCGAACGGCTTGCCTTCCAAGTCCTGCCGCACCTTGGCGATCAGGATGTTGGGCGAGGTGCCGATCAACGTCACGATGCCGCCCAGCAGGGAGGCGAACGCCATCGGCATCAGCAGCGCAGAGGGAGAGCGGCGTTCGCGGCGGGATAGCTGGAAAGCGGTGGGCATCAGGATGGCGAGCGCCCCCACGTTCTTGCAGATCATGGACAGCACGCCGGTCGCCAGCACCAGGACCGGCACCTGCGCCTGCACCGAGCGCAGCCGCGGCAGCAGCGGGTGCATCATGGTCTCGATCACGCCGGAGCGGGCGATGGCCGTGCTGATCACCAGGGCGGCGCCGATGATGATGACGACATCGTCCGAGAAGCCCTCGAACGCCTTGCTCATCGGCACCAGCCCGGTGAGGACGCAGACCAGCAGGGACAGCATCGCGATGAGGTCGTAGGGCAGACGGCCCCAGACGAAGCCGGCGATGGTCACGCCGATGATGGCGAAAGCAAGGCCTTGATCCATGGTCACGATGGCAAACCCCGGGTAGAGGTGTGACCGTGGCTGAATCAAGGCTGCAGCTGCAAGCTTTGTTGCATCTGGCCGATGGTTTGGCGAAAGGAAAGTGCGATGCGCGTATGCCATCCAGCGCTGGCTTTGCAGCAATGAGGCGCATCTTGCTGGTCGAGGACCATGAGGAAATCTGGGACTTCCTGTCCCGTCGGCTGAAACGGCGCGGATTTGAGGTGAGCCTGGCGCATGACGGGCAGCAAGGCGTCGAGAAGGCGCTGGCGGAGCGTCCGGACGTGGTGCTCCTCGACATGAACCTGCCCGTCATGGACGGCTGGACCGCGGCGCGCACGATCAAGGCGGACCCAGGCGGCGCGGGGCTGCCGATCATCGCGCTGACGGCGCACGCCATGTCTGGCGACCGCGAGAAGGCGTTGGGTGCGGGCTGCGATGACTACCACCCCAAGCCGGTCGACTTCTCCCAGCTGCTGACGCAGATCGACGCGCTGGCGCCTGCCAAGGACTAGGATGCCGGGATTCGCCAGCCGGATCGTCAACCATCTTTTCGCGACGGCGCGCAACCGGGATGGCCAGGCGTCCGGGCTGGAGCAGGTGACTGGCTTGGCCAGGCTCATCCCAGCCGGCTCCGAGAAGGAGCTGGAAGCGCTGCTGCCGGCTGCGTCGCCTGGGCGTCCGCCTCGTCGGCATCCGCTCCGGGGTGACGCGCCGCGGGATACGCTGGCGCAGAAGGTGCTGCACGGCTGGGTGCAGAACCGCAACCAGACCTTGCACCCGCTCACGCTGAACTTCATGGCCCTGGATTCACTTCAATCGGGCTTGCTGCTGGAGATGGTGGCCCTGGCGCTGGCCGCTGGAGGTGACGTGGGTGAGGCGCAGCTCAGGCGAGCGGCGGCGGCCATCGAAGCGGCCAACGGCGGCACGTCCCTGTCGGCACGCCTGCCCGCCTTGCTTGCCAACCCGCGCCCGCTGCAAGTGGTGTTCGACGCCCTGCGGGATGCCAACCTGACCGGCTCCGCCTACGCCATCACCATGGCGGCGGTGGATCAGCGCGGCCTGACCAACCGGGCGTTCGCGGCCTACCTCGCCTCCCGTCTCGCCATCCCCGAGACCATCAGCCGCAGCATCGGCCGCCGCTACCGGCGCTGACGCTTCCATGCAGGGCGCATTCCCCGTGGGCCGGACATGGATCGATCTGTTGCGCCAAGCAGCAAGCATGCGAAAGCGCGCGGCGGCGGATCGCTACGCATCTGCCTCCGTCAGGTTGCGCAGCCCGTCTTGCAGGATCCGGCTGTCCACCAGCAACCGGCGGGACAGGTCCGCGAGCGTGACCCAGCCAGCCAGCTTGCCTGTGGCGCCGTAGACGGGCAGGCGGCGTATGTTGTTGGAAGCCATGAGGTCCAGCGCGGCCTGCACGCCGTCTTCCTCGCTGCACCCCACCACGGGTTGCGTCATGACCTGCTGCACGAGGGTGGCAGCCGGGTTCAGGCCGGCGGCCACCACGCGGTAGAGGATGTCGCGGTCGGTCAGCACCCCTTCCAGGCCCGCCTCGCTGCCGATCGGCAGGGCGCCCACGTCCAGCTCGCCCATCATCACCGCTGCATCCTGCACGGTCGCGTCTGCGGCCAGGAACTCAACGAAGCGGGTCATGATCTCGGCGATGCGCAGTTGGGCCATCACGGGTTCTCCTCGGCGTGGGCATCTGTCCTTAGCACGGCTTGCGGCCGGCCAGGCTGGGCCGCGCGGAACCGCGCTGGTAGGTTGCCGTTCATGGCCGACCATCCCCTGCTGCGATTGCTGCCCCGCCAGGACCGCCGGCTGCGCGCCGGGCACCCATGGGCGTTCAGCAACGAAGTGGCCATGACGCCGGATCACCGTGCCTGGCCGCCAGGAGCGCCAGTGCGGCTGGAAAGCGCGGAGGGTTGGCGGTTCGGCACCTATGCCTTCAACCCGCACAGCCTGATCGCCGCCCGCTTGCTCGACCGTGACCCGGCGACTGCCATTGACGCCGCCTGGGCCCGCACCCGCATCGCGGACGCAGCGGCGCTGAGAGCACGGGTGTGCGACGGGCCGTTCCACCGCCTGGTGCACGCGGAGGCGGATCGGCTGCCAGGCTTGGTGATTGACCGGTTCGGCGACGTGGCGGTGGTGCAGGCCAACTCGGCCGCCATGGACCGCCTGCTGCCGGGCATCACGGCCGCCCTGGTGGAGCTTCTGCCGTTGCGGGCGGTGGTGGCGCGCAACGATAGCGGCGCGCGGCTGCAGGAGGGGCTGCCGCAAGAAGTCCGGCTGCTGCACGGCGATGCCCCCGCAGCGGAGGTGGAGGAAGGCGGCGTGCGCTTTCCGGTCGATCCGCTGGAAGGGCAGAAGACCGGGTTCTACTTCGACCAGCGGCCCAACCGCGACCGGGTGGCGGCGCTGGCGACGGGGGCGCGGGTGCTGGACGTGTTCTGCCACACCGGCGCATTCGGGCTGCGCGCCGCCGCTGCCGGGGCTGCCGCCGTCACGCTGGTGGACTCGAGCGCCCCCGCCCTGGATCGCGCCCGCGAGGCGGCGGACCGCAACGGTTTGTCCGCCCAGGTGACAGTCCAGCGTGGCGACGCGTTCGACGTGATGGCAGCGCTCGCCGCGGCGGGTGAGCAGTACGACCTGGTGGTCTGCGACCCGCCGGCCTTCGCCAAGTCCCGCAAGGATGCCGAGGCCGGGTTGCGCGCCTATAACCGCATGACCCGGCTGGCCGCGCCGCTGGTGGCGCCGGGCGGTTTCCTGTTTGTGGCGTCGTGCAGCCATCATGCGCCGCTGGACGCGTTCGCCGGCCAGGTCGCGGCGGCGCTGCAACGGGCGCGGCGGGAAGCGCGGGTGCTGTTTACCGGCGGTGCGGGGCCAGACCACCCCGTGCACCCCAACCTGCCGGAAAGCGCCTACCTGAAAGCGCAGTTGCTGCAGCTTTCCTGACTCTGGTCACGCAACCGCGAACTGAAGCCGGGTTGCGTGCGCCGCCTCCGCCGCCACCTCGCTTCAACCAGTCAAGGAATAAGCGCATGGCGCAGGTTGTGGTCATCACGGGTGGCAGTGCAGGCATCGGACGGGCGGCGGCGCAGGCCTTCGCTGCCCAGGGCTACGCGGTGGGGTTGATCGCCCGCGGCGCAGAGCGGCTCGACCGTGCGCGCAAGGAACTGGAGGCGTCCGGGGCACGGGTCCACACGGTCGTAGCGGATGTGGCGGATGCCGAGGCGCTCGAAGTGGCGGCAGACGAGATGGAAACCACGCTCGGGCCAATCAACGTTTGGGTCAACAACGCGATGGCGACCGTCTACAGCCCCATCAAGGGCCTCACGGCGGACGAGCTGAAGCGGGTGACGGAGGTGACCTACCTCGGCTCCGTCAACGGCACCCTGTCGGCGCTGAAGCGGATGAGCGGCGGCGCCATCGTGCAGGTCAGCTCCGTGCTGTCCTGGCGCGCCATCCCGATCCAGGGCGCCTATTGCGGCGCCAAGTTCGCCCTGCGCGGCTTCACCGAGTCGCTGCGGGCCGAGCTGATCCACGACAAGAGTCCCGTCCACCTGACCATGGTGCACCTGCCGGCGATCAACACGCCGCAGTTCGACTGGGCGCGCAACAAGACCGGGCGGCAGACCAAGGCGCCCAGCCCTTACCAGCCGGAGGTGGCCGCGGACGCCATCGTGTTCGCCGCCACCCACAAGCGACGGGACGTGTTCGTGGGCAGCAGCACGCCGCCTACCATCCTGGCCGCGCGGCTGGCGCCGAGCCTGCTGGACAAGATGCTGTCCAAGACCGGCTACAGCGGCCAGTTGAGCGACACGCCGATGGAGCAGACGGAGGGCAACCTGTACAAGCCTGCTCCCGGCAGCGAGCAGGGCGCGCATGGCCGCTTCGACAGCATCGCGAAGACCAAGCGGGATATCTACACCAGCCGCCAGGGCGACGTGGTGGCTGCGGGGCTGCTGCTGGTCGGCGCGATCAGCCTGAAGATGCTGGCCACGTCGCCGTTCTTCGTCGGGCCGTCATTGGTGGCTCGGGCGGTGACGAAGCGGGCGGTGAAGCGACGCTTCGCCTGATTGGTGCCAGGCCTCGCACCCGGTACGGTGCGAAGCCGCCTTGCGCCGGTCGATAAATCAGCGGCAACAGGCTTCTCTGAACTTTACGCTGGCACATCCTCCGATGCTCGCGTGAAGGCCCATATGTTTGGTGAGAGCGGTGCTTTCTGGTTGTTTGCCGCAGGGAGTACGGTTCAAACTCCGGCTTGAGCGCTCTTGGAGAGGCTATCTTAGCAGCCTGTGAAAACCCTCGTCGCCTACACGATCCTCAACGTCTGTGTCGTAAGTCTGCTCATCGGTTTCGCAACGCCCTTTGCGGGAAAATGCGAATGCCGCTCTTTCATCAGGCTCCTCGCGTTCGCCGCTGTTTACACGTTCGTCCTACTCCTGCCGGTGGCACTCAATTGGCACATCGGCGAATGGAATTGGATCGGTAAGGCGCTCGGTATCTCGCTCAGCTTAGCTGCCGTTCGGCTGTTCAACCTGACAAGCGACGAGACAGGCCTCAGGTTTCCAGCAACATCCCAGGCTTGGTGGCTGTCAGGCTTCGGCATCGTGATCGCCTCGGGTTTCATGGCCGGGATTGAGCTTCTAATCGGCCCAGGCTCCCGGCCGGGCGCACAGGCTTTTCTTTTGGCGATTATGTAGTTGACAAACACGGTGGATAGGATAGGATTTTGGTCAAGGAGC
>CAXTRX010000084.1:0-13527 GCA_964246785.1 uncultured Acetobacteraceae bacterium
GTGGACAAGTTGGGGGTGGGCAAGTTGGCGGCTGGGCCATACAGGTGGGCGCGTTCAACAGCCCGAGCCTGGCGCGTGCCATGGCGGAGGACGCACGCACCGAGTTGCCTGATCAGCTTAAAACCGCGTCCGTCACTTTGCCGCCGACACCGGCATCAAACGGGCCGGCACTTTATCGGGCGCGGCTCGGCAACCTGTCGGCAAGTGCGGCAACGACGGCATGCGAACGGCTGGCGTACCATCAATTGCCTTGCGCCGTGGTCAGTCCAGAAAGTTACTGAGTATGGCGCCTCTTCCTCTCCTTTTGGGAGAGGGCGGGGGTGAAGGGCCAATGCTCAGGCCCATGCGTGTGGCCCCTCACCCAATCCTCTTCCAGAGGGAGAGGGCTTTCTTACAGGGACGACCGAATGGGAATCAGACCGCGCGCAAGTGACGGATCGGCCGACCCGGCGCCACCGTCTCCACCGCGCGGACGATCGCCTGCGTGTCGATCCCAGCAGCACGATAGAGATCGGCGATCGTGCCGGTCTGTCCAAAGCGGGTGACGCCGAGCGCACGGGTGCGATGGCCGTGCACTGCACCCAACCAGCCAAGCGTTGCCGGATGCCCGTCGAGCACCGTCACCAGACCACAATGCTTGGGCACCCCTGCAAGCAGCCGCTCGATATGACTATTCGGTTCGGCGCGGCCCTCGTCGCGCGCCCGCTGCGCCACGGTCCAGCCTTCGTGCAGCCGGTCCGCCGAGGTGATGGCCAGCAAACCGATGTCGCGACGGTCTTCGGCGGCAAGCCCCACGGCGGCGATCGCCTCGGGTGCCACCACACCGGTATAGGCGATCACCGCCTGCGCGTTCGGCCCCGGCCGCCGCACCCAGTAAGCGCCGGCAAGCAAGTCCTCCTGCTCCGCCGGGCCGATCGAGCGTTGTACCTGCTGGATCGACCTGGTCGACAAGCGGAAATAGACCGAGCCGCCCTCCGGCTGCTGCATGTGCTCGAAGGCCCAGCGCAGGATGATGGCGAGCTCGTCCACATAGGCGGGTTCGAAGCTGGTCAGCCCGTCCTGCGCCAGGCCGATCAACGGTGTCGCGATCGACTGGTGCGCGCCGCCCTCGCCGGCCAGGCTGATGCCGGAGGGCGTGGCCACCAGGATGAAGCGCGCGTTCTGGTAGCAGGCGTAGTTGAGCGCATCGAGCCCGCGCTCGATGAACGGGTCGTACAAGGTGCCGACCGGCAGCAGGCGCTCGCCATGGATCCCGTGCGCCAGGCCGAGTGCGGACAGCATGATGAACAGGTTCATCTCGGCGATCCCCAGCTCCATGTGCTGGCCCTTGGGGGAAAACCGCCAGTGATAGGTGGATGGTATGCGCTCGGACCGGAACACGTCGGCCAACTCTTCCCGCGCGAACAGGCCGCGTCGGTTGACCCAACCGCCGAGATTGGTCGAGACGGTGACGTCGGGCGAGGCGGTGACGATCCGGCGCGCCAGTTCGGTGTCGCCCTTGGCCAGGTCGTGCATCAGCAAGCCGAATCCGTGCTGGGTGGACATGTCCCGGCCAGCCGGCACCGGCAGCGCGTCGGCTACCGGGATGGTCGCGGCCTGGTAGCGGCGGGGGCCGCTTGCGTTGAACGGAACGGCGGCGAGGAACGCCTGCATCTGCGCCGGCGGGGTGGTGAGCCCCTCGAACGCCTCCCATTCATGGCCCGGCCGCACGGCCATTGCGGTGCGCAGCGTCTCCACTTGAGCCGGGTTCATCAGCCCGGAATGGTTGTCCTTGTGCCCGGCCAGTGGCAGGCCGAAGCCCTTGACGGTGTAGCAGATGAAGCAGACCGGGCGATCATGCGCGCGGGCCGCCTCGAACGCCTCCAGCAGCGAGGGCATATCGTGGCCGCCGAGATTGCCCATCAGGGCTGCCAATTGGTCGTCGGAGCGGCGGTCGATCAGCGCAGTCACATCGCCCTGATCGGCCAATTCGTCCATCAGCCGGCGCCGCCAGGCGGCTCCGCCGCTGAAGGTGAGCGCCGAGTAGAGCTGGTTGGGGCAGGCCTCGATCCAGGCGCGCAGCTTCTCGCCGCCGGGTTCACCGAATGCCGCCTCCTGCAGCCGGCCATGGCGCAGTACCACCACGTCCCAGCCGAAGTTGCGGAACATGGCCTCGAACTTGGCCCACAGCCCCTCGCGCACCACGGCATCGAGGCTTTGGCGGTTGTAGTCGACCACCCACCAGGTGTTGCGCAGCCCGTGCTTCCAACCCTCCAGCACCGCCTCGAAGATGTTGCCCTCGTCCATCTCGGCATCGCCGATTAGGGCGACCATTTTGCCCTCTGGCCGGTCCAGGCCCCAGCCGTGGAGCCGCAGGTAGTCCTGGACCAGCGAGGAAAATAAGGTTTGCGCCACGCCGAGCCCCACCGACCCGGTCGAGAAATCGACGTCGTCGCTGTCCTTGGTGCGGGAGGGGTAGGATTGCGCGCCGCCAAAGCCGCGGAACTGCTGCAGCTTGTCCAAAGTCTGGTTGCCCAGCAGATACTGGATGGCATGAAAGGTGGGGCTGGCGTGCGGCTTGACTGCCACCCGGTCCTCCGGGCGCAGCACCCGCAGGTAAAGCGCGGTCATGATGGTGGCCATGGACGCGCTGGATGCCTGGTGGCCGCCCACCTTCATCCCGTCGCCGCTCTGGCGCAGGTGATTGGCATTGTGGATGGTCCACGTCGCCAGCCACAGGATTTTTCGCTCCAGCTCGGCCAGTAAATCGAGGTCTGCATTGGTGAAGCCGGTCATAGCGGACGTCCAGTGCGGCAGGGTGAGCTCGTCTTGCAGACGGCAGGCGGAACACTACAGTTTTTTCAGCCGGCGAAAACGGGCCTCGATCGGCGTTATGCAAACCACCAGGCGCCGTCCGGCGAAGCGCAGCCCGTGAGCGGTCGGCGCGCAGACTGGGGCCGCGCAGACTGGGGCCGCGCAGACTGGCGCTAACCGGCCGCATTCGATAAACGTCAATGATACCGCTGCGCTGATGCGCGACCTAACCCCTGATTATTCGCAAAAGGATTGCTATGAAGCTGCTTCGAGTTGGCGCGCCAGGCGCTGAGAAACCGGCCTTGCTTGCTCCGGACGGGAGCATCCGCGACCTGTCGGCCCATGTGCGCGACATCGACGGCGAAGCGTTGTCCCCGGCCGGGCTGGCAAGGCTTGCCGCCATCGACCCGGCGAGTTGCCCCATGATTGAAGCCGCTTCGCGGATCGGCCCGTGCGTTGTGCGTCCGCTCAACTTTGTGTGCATCGGCCTGAACTACGCCGACCATGCCGCTGAGTCCGGCATGCCGATCCCAAAGGAGCCGATCGTGTTCCTCAAATCGCTGGGTGCGTTCTGCGGGCCGTTCGATGACGTATTGATTCCGCCCAGCGCCAAAAAGGTCGACTGGGAGGTCGAGCTGGGCATTGTCATCGGCACCCAGGCCCGTTGGGTTTCCGAAGGCCGGGCCATGGAGCATGTAGCCGGCTATTGCGTGATCAATGACGTGAGCGAGCGGGAGTACCAGATCGAACGCGGCGGCACCTGGGACAAGGGCAAGGGTTGCGACACGTTCGGCCCGACTGGACCTTGGATGGTCACCAAGGACGAGGTGCCTGATCCCCAGGCGCTCGACATGTGGTGCGACGTCGACGGACAGCGGATGCAAAACGGCAACACGCGCACCATGATTTTCGGCGTGCGGCACCTGGTCAGCTATGTCAGCCAGTTCATTACGCTGCAGCCTGGTGACCTGATCGCCACCGGGACGCCGCCGGGCGTGGGCCTGGGCAAGAAGCCCGAGCCGATATTCCTGCGCGAAGGGCAAGTCATGCAGGCGGGTCTACAAGGGCTGGGCGAGCAGCGTCAGTTGCTCGTGGCCTCGCCTGCGCCGGGCTAACGGCTAGCCCAACGGGCTGCGGGATCGTCGCTCCAACTAAGATGATGCGTCGTTGATGGCCGCACTGCTTCGGGACCAGCCGGAACTCCTCATCACTGGGGGTTGGGTTTACGATCACGATGGCGATGTCCATCGTCCGCCGGTTCGCGACGTGCTCGTGCAAGGCGGCCGCATCGCCAGCGTGACCGCGACGGCGGACGATGCGGCTGCCAAGGACGCGTTGCGGCGCCGGGTCGGGCCGGGCGGCCCGCGAGTGGTGGATGCCGCCGGGCTGCTGGTGCTGCCGGGCTTCGTCAACGCGCATTACCACTCCTACGACGTGCTCCAGAAGGGTCTGCTGGAAGACATGCCGTTCGACGTTTGGGCGCTGCACTCGCAACCGGCCTATCTCGGCCCCCGCCCCGCTCGTGAACTGCGCCTGCGGACGCTGCTTGGCGCGGTGGATTGCCTGCGCCACGGCATCACCACCGTGCAGGACATGAACTCGCTGGTGCCGATGGACGAGCCCACGCTGGACACCATCCTGGCAGCCTACGCCGAGTCAGGCTTGCGGGTGGTGTTCTCCGCCGCCTTGCGGGACGTGGCGGCGCTCGACATCGCACCCTTCCTGCCCGCAGATGCCCCGGCGGCGGTGCGTGCCCTGGTGGAGGGTGCACCTGCCGACCCACACACTCAATTGGAGTTTGTGGAGGCACAAATCCGCCGTCTGGCGCCACTGCCAGAGCGGCTACGCTGGGCGCTCAGCCCATCCGGGCCGCAGCGCTCGTCCCGCACCTTGCTGGAGGGGGTGGCCGAGCTTTCCAGCCGCTACAACCTGCCCGTGCTGACCCATGCCTACGAGACGCGGGCGCAGGCGGCCAAGGCGCGGGCGTTGTATGGCGCGCATGATGGCTCGATGCTGCGCTACCTGGCAGAGGTCGGGCTATTGAACCAACGGCTGACCATCGCGCACGGTGTATGGCTGCGGGACGCGGAGGTGGGCTTGCTGGGTGCGGCGGGCGCTGGGCTCGCCCACAACCCGATCAGCAACCTCAAGCTGAAAAACGGCGTGGCGCCGATGCGGCGGGTGATTGATGCCGGCGTGAACGTGGCACTCGGTTGCGACAACTGCTCGTGCGGCGACAGCCAGAGCATGTTCGCCGCCATGACCCGGCGTTGCCTGCTCGCCGCGGCGGCCGACCCGAACCCCACCGGCGTGCACGCCGCCACCGCCCTGCATGCGGCTACCCTGGGAGGCGCGCGGGCGGTTGGGCTGGCGGGAGAAGTGGGGGCGATCCGGCCGGGCATGCTGGCGGACCTGGTGCTGCTCGACACGCGTGACATCGCCTATGTGCCGTTCAACAGCGCGGCCCGGCAGGTTGTCTACGCCGAAGCCGGGCGCGGCGTGCATAGCGTGGTGGTCGGCGGTGACCTCGTGCTGGACGCGGGCCGGCTGACCACCGTCGACGAGGCGGCGCTGCGGGCCGAGGCAGCCGCGGTGATGCCCGGCTTTGCGGCCGATTACGCGGCGCAGGCGGCGCGCAGCCAAGCAGCGGTGCCATGGTTGCTGGAGGCGAACCGCCGGGTCGCGGCGCACGATGTCGGGCTCGAGCGGTTCATTCCGGGGTGAACCCGCTGGCAATGGACGCGCCTGCTTTAGCGGCAGCCGTCCGGTCGGGCCAGCTTGATCCGGTCGACGGTGTGCAGGCGTTCCTGGCACAAATCCGGCAGCAGAACCCAGCCGTCAACGCTTTGGTCAATCACGACGAGGCCGCCCCGTTGCGCGATGCGGCGGCTCTGCGGCCGCGGATTGCGGCGGGCGAAACGCTGGCGCTGGCCGGCGTCCCCGTGGTGGTGAAGGACGGGGTCTGGGTCGCGGGTCGGCGCATCACGCAGGGCTCGGCGCTGTTCAGGGAGTTTGTTCCGGGGCGTAGCGCGCTTCCTGTGCAGCGGCTGCAGGCAGCGGGCGCCGTGGTGATCGGGATTGGCAACATGCCGGAGTTCGGCGCCAAGGAGGTGACGGAAAACCGGCTTTACGGCCGCACGCTGAACCCGCGGGACCTGACGCGGACGCCGGGAGGCTCATCTGGCGGGTGCGCCGCGGCGCTGGCGGCGGATATGGCGCCGCTGGCCCTTGGCGGCGACGGAGGCGGCTCGTGCCGGCGCCCGCCTGCGCATGTCGGCGTGGTCGGGTTCAAGCCGACGAGCGGCGTTGTCGCCGACCCATGGGGCTTCCCCAGCACATTGCCCGGCATCGCCTGCACCTGCCCTATGGGCCGCACCGTGGCTGACGTCATCGCGTGCTTCGCCGCGCTCGCCGGCCAGCACCCTGCCGATGTGCTGTCGATTGACCCGGCGCCCCCAACCGGCCGGCCTGCCACCAGCCTTCGGGTCGCGTTCAGTCCGCGGCTCGGGCTGGATTGTGCGGTGGATCAGGATGGCACGGACACGGTGGCGGCCGCCGTCGAGAGCTTGCGTCAGGCCGGCCTGCGCGTGGCCGCCGCCGACCCGCCCTGGCCTGCGGGCACGTCCGAGGAGGCCATCCTTGCCATTGAGGAGGCCGGGCTGGCGGCACTATACGGGGAACGATGGCTGGCCGACCCAGGGCTGCTTGATCCGCATGTCGGCTGGCAGGTGGAGCGCGGATTGCGCCGCAGTGGTGCCGAGGTGGCCGCCGCCCATGCCGCCAGCCTGGGCATTGCAGCCACAATGGCAGCGTTCTTTGCCGACTGGGACCTGCTGCTATGCCCCACCCTGGCCTGCGTCGCTTGGCCGGCCGCAGAACTCAATCCCGACCGCATCGGCGGCCTGCCCAGTCGGCATCGCGGCCATGCCGTGTTCACCCCGCTGTTCAATCACGCCCGCACCCCGGCGCTGACCCTGCCCTGCGGCGCTGGGGCGTCCGGCTTGCCGCTTGGATTGCAGGTGATCGGGCCGCGGCTGTCGGACCATGCCGTGCTGCACGCGGGCGCGTGGATGGAACAGGCGCTTGGCCGGGCCGCGCGGCCGTGGCTGCTGGCATGAAGGCTGCATCACCTCTACCGCCCATGGCGGTATGCCGCCCAGCACAGGAGCACGACGCCATGTTCGACTCACTTCCCTGGTCCGCCGCCAAACCCGTTCTGCCACACGTCAGCCGGCGCAACATGATGCGCGGCGGCTTGGGCGTGCTCACGATCATGGGGTGCGGCGGTGTGGGCGCGGCACGGGCGGCAGAAAGCCATATCAGGTCCACGTTCGGATCGGGCTTCTGCAACCTGAACTTCTACCTGACGAACGCACTGCAGACAGCCAAGGATGACGGCTTGATCCTGGACTTCGTGCCCTCGCCGACCTTTGCCGAGCAGGTGACGTTCTTGGGCGCCGGGCAGGTAGATGCCGGGCTGATGCCTTACACGAGCTTCATCGCGCTGTACGACGCCGGCGCCCCGGTGAAGGTGGTGGCGGGCGGCGGCATCGAGGGCTGCGTGCTGGTGGCGCAACCTGGGCTGGATAGCCCCGAGAAGCTAAAGGGCAAGACGCTCGGCACCTTCCAGCTCGATACGCTGGAGGTGCTGCCGTACGATTGGTTCAAGAAACACAACGTCGCGTTCAAGGACATTACGGTCCGCTACATGGGCAACACGCCGGAAGCGGTGGAGGCGTTCCGCGCCGGGGCGCTCGACATGATCTGCACCATCGAGCCCTACGGCACTGCGTTGCTGAACGACGTCAAGGGATCGGTGAAGCTGTCCGATGGCATCGACATCTATGGTCCCGGCTATACCGACTGCGTGCTCGCGGTGCGCTCGGACCTGATTACGCAGAACCCGGCCGGCGTGAAGGCGCTGATCAAGGGCATGATGAAGGCGCAACTGATGGCCGAGCAGGAGCCGCAGAAGACGCTCGATCTCCTGGTCGGCCCCTACTACAAGACCAGCATGGAGAACGCCAAGATCGCGATGAGCAAGCAGCCCTCGGTGGTGGACGCGCGCAACCAGACGCAGTTCATCCTGGACCGCGTGCAGTCGATCACCGACATGGGCTACATCAAGAAGAAGCCCGGCCGCGACGCGATCGACTGGACGCTGCTGGAACAAGTGATCGCGGAAAACCCGGACCTTTACGGCAAGCTGAACCGCAAGTCGGCCTAAGTGTCGGTCGCTCTCCGAACCGCCCGGAGGCCGAGTTGGCGCACGCCGACCGCACCGCCGTGGCTTGTGCGGTTTGGCTGGGCGGTGGTGAGCATCGGCCTGTTCGCCGGGATTTGGGAGCTGCTCTGGGCGGTCGGTTGGGCAGACCCGCGGCTGCTGCCCCCTCCCCACGTGTTCATGGGCAGCATCATCGACCAGGCCAAGTACTTCAACACCGTGAGCCGCTGGCAAATTGGCGGCACCGCAGCAATCCCTAGCCCGGCGATGGCGGTGCTCTATACCGTCGGGGCAACCACGGGGCGGGTGGTGTCGGGGCTGGTCATTGCTTCCGTGCTGTCGATCAGCCTTGGCGTGGCGGTGCGCTATGTCCGGCTGTTCGAACGGTTGACCCTGCCGACCATAACGCTGCTGGCACCGGTGTCGCCGATCGCCTGGCTGCCGGTCGCGATCTTCATGTTCGGCATCGACAACCGCCCGGCGATCTTCATGGTGGTGATCGCGCTGCTGTTCCACATGACGCTGTCCACCATCGCGCAGATCGACGGGGTGAACCGCAACTTCGTCAACGTGGCGCGCACCATGGGCGCCTCCAAGCGGCAAATCTACCTTCGCGTGATCATCCCGGCCATCCTGCCGGGCATGCTGATCGTGCTGAGGATGAACCTATTTGCCGCCTGGATGGTGGTGCTGATCGCGGAAAGCACCGGGGTCGGGTATGGCCTTGGCCAAGTAATCATGCTCGCGCGCAACACGTTCAATCCGTCCTTGGTGTTCTTTACCATCGCGGTAATCGGTGTGCTTGGCTTTGCGTTCGATTACGCGCTGCGCATGCTGCAGGGGCGCATCCTGTATTGGCTGCCCAAGGGGGCGGAGGCGCTGCGTGGGCTCTAGACCGCTCGCCGCAGCCGCGTCCAGCGCGGCCGTCGCGTGCCGCGGAACCAGCAAGACCTGGGCCCCCGGGACCCCCCGCGCGCACGCGGCGTTGCGCGGCCTCGATCTGGATATAGCCCCGGGGGCGTTGGTTGTCCTGCTCGGTCCCTCCGGCTGCGGCAAGAGCACGCTGCTCTACTTGGTCGCCGGGCTGGAGGACGTGACGGCGGGCGAGCTGTGGTCGTTCGGCGCTCAAGTGGCGGCGCCATCCCCCGATCGCAGCCTGATTTTCCAGGAGACATCGCTGTTTCCGTGGCTGTCGGTGGGACAGAACGTTGCGTTCGGGCTCTCCATCCGCGGCGACGGCGGCCAGGCGCGGAGAAGCGCTGCACGCCAGGCGCTCGCCCGGGTGGGGCTGGCGGAGGCAATTGACAAACGGCCGGATGAGCTCTCGGGCGGCATGCGCCAGCGCGTGGCGGTAGCCCGGGCGCTGGCGATGCGGCCGAAGGTGCTGCTGATGGACGAGCCGTTTGCCGCCCTGGATGTGCAGACGCGCGCCAAGATGCAGGACTTCTTGCTCGACGTGTGGCGCGACTCCGCCGCTTCCGTGCTGTTCGTCACCCACCATATCGACGAGGCGATCGCATTGGCCGACCGCGTCGTGGTGTTCACGGCCCGGCCCGGACGCATCAAGACCGTGGTTCCGATCGATTTGCCCCGCCCGCGTGATCCGTTCAGCCCCGGCGCGGAACAGTTGCGCCGCCACTTGACAGGCTTGTTGCAGGACGAGGTGGACCGCGCCTTTGCCGAACAAGAATACTTGCCAGCCTGATTAGGGGAACTATCGTGTCCACGACGCTGATCCGCAGCCGCTCCACCATCACGCACGCCAATCGCGATCAGGCGCCCACGATCATCGCCGACGGTGCGGTGTTGCAGGAGGATGGCGTCATTGCCGCGGTCGGCACGTTCGACGACCTGCAGCGGCGCTACCCGAACACCGCCGTGCTGGGCAGCGGCCGGGAGATCTTGATACCGGCGTTCGTGAACGGGCACCACCATGTTGGACTGACCCCGGTGCAACTTGGCTCACCGGATATGCCACTCGAACTATGGTTCATCACCCGCATGGTGGCACGCAACCTCAACGTGTATCTCGATACGCTTTACTCGGCGTTCGAGATGATTGGCTCGGGCATTACCACCGTGCAGCATATCCATGGCTGGTTGCCGGGAACGCTGGCTGAGGTGCAAGCGAAGTCCGGCGACGTAATCCGCGCCTACGAGGATATTGGCATGCGGGTTTCGTACTGCTATGCCGTGCGCGACCAGAACAGGCTGGTGTACCAGGACGATGCGGCGTTTGTCGCGTCCTTGCCTGCGGACCTGCGTGGACCGATGCAGTCTTGGTTCGACCGCTTCCAAATGACGCTCGATGGCTGCATGGATCTGTTCGGCAGCCTGCACGACACCCATGCTGGCAAGCAGCGGGTGAAGGTCCAGCTCGCCCCTGCCAACCTGCATTGGTGTTCCGACGCGGCATTGGCCCGCCTCAGCGAAGCGTCCGAACGGTACGATGTGCCATTGCACATGCACCTGGTGGAGACCGCGTATCAGAAAGCCTACGCCCAGAAGCGCGGCGGCTGCACGGCGGTGGACTATCTCGACCGTTTCGGGTTGATGAACCAGCGCATGACGCTCGGCCATGGCGTATGGCTGAACGAGCGCGACATCGCCCGCGTGGTGGAAACCGGCACCTGCATCTGCCATAACTGCAGCTCCAATTTCCGCCTGCGGTCGGGCGTGGCGCCGCTCAACCGCTTTGCCGCTGCGGGGGTGAACGTGGCAATCGGGCTGGACGAAGCCGGCATCAACGACGATCGCGACATGCTGCAGGAGATGCGGATGGTGCTGCGCGCGCATCGCACGCCGGGCACGGCGGACGACGTGCCGACCGCGGCACAGGTGTTCGGCATGGCAACCCAGGGGGGAGCGCGAACCACTGCCTTCGGCGACCAGTTGGGCACATTGGCGGTGGGCACGGCGGCAGATATGGTGCTGCTGGACTGGCAGCAGATCAGCTATCCCTACCTGGACGAAGCCATGCCCTTGCTGGACGCCGTGTTGCAACGGGCCAAGACTGGTGGCGTGCTCGCGGTGATGTGCGCGGGCGAGGTCATCTACCAGGACGGCCGCTTCACCAAAGTGGACCAGGCGTCCGCACTGAAAGCGCTGCACGACGACCTGGCGCATGCTTTGTCGGACGACGAAGTGCAGCGCCGGCACCTGTCGCGGGCGCTGCTGCCCCACGTGCAGCAGTTCTACGCCGGCTACATGGACCCCGGGTCGCATGAACCGTTCTACCGATCAAACTCCCGCGTTTAGAGCGGTTGGCGGGAATGCTGTTCGACGAACGTTCCGCCGAGGTGCTCGCGGTGAGCCAGCCCGCGCATGCTTGGCTCTCCGGACAGTTGCTGCGGCATTGGGCTGATCCACTCGACGCGACGCTCTTGCTCGCCGCAGAGCAACACGACATCGCGTGGCTGGATTGGGAGGTGGAACCAAGCTTTGACCCGGCGACCGGGCGGCCGCACCAGTTCCGCGACGTAGGCGCAGCCTTGCACGCGCCGATGTGGGAGGCAGGCGTTGCCCGGGCGCTGAACGCCTGGGGGCGCCGGGTCGCGCTGCTGGTGTCGCGCCATGGCAGCGTCATCTACACCCGGTTCACGGACCGGCACCGTGTTGCCGATGCCGATGCCGCCGCTGCCGCCGGGTATCTGCGGCGGCAGGGTGTCAGGCAGGCCGAGTGGGCCCGCGCGCGCGGGTTGGATGCTGCTGCGCTGGCGCATGATAGCGGGCTGATCGCGTTCGCCGACACGCTCTCCCTTGTCTTATGCGGCGCCTTGCCGCTGCCGCAGTCGATCGAGGTGCCGGACCGCTCAGGCCTGGTTGGCAGCATAACGGTTGAGGCGCATCCTAACCGCGCTGGCACGATCGTCGCGCGGCCGTGGCCATTCCGGACCGACTATGTAGCTATCGAGGTTGAGGCGCGGCCGCTGCCGTCGGCTGGCCGTTTTGCCGATTGTGCGGCCATGCAAGCCTGGCTGGCGGAGCCCGCTCGACGCGCGCTGCGCTGTCGCTTGGAGCCGCCCTCCCCCTCTGGGAGCGGGCCGGGGTGAGGGGCAGCAGGCATGGTGTGCAGATGGCAGCCCTCACCCAACCCACTCCCAGAGGGAGAGGGCTTGCCCTGCGCGAGGAGCAAATCATCAGCCTACCAGCCGCAGCCAGTCGTCCCATTCGGGGTGGTGCATCACGGTTCGCGCCCGCATGTGCTTCCAACTGCCGTATTTGTAGTAGTCGAAATCGAGTTGGGATACGCGTTGCTGCACCATCGCCCAACTGGCCCATTTCAGGTCGCCAAGCGCCTTGTAAACGGTGACGCGAGCCTCGATACGGCGGTCAATCCTGCCATAATATTGCTCCAGCACCTCGCGCTCCACCTCACGCGGGAAGAACATTTCGCCGAACCAAACCGCGAGTTCGCAAGCCCGGTCGTTGTTGGATGCGTACTCGAAATCGACCAGCAACACACCATCCTGCGGGTCGAGCAGGAAGTTGCCGGCCAGCGTGTCGTTCATGCAGGGCACCAGGTCGAGCCCAGACGCCTCAAGCGCCTGCCGCGCTCGACGGTACTCACGCATCATCCAGGCGAGATCGGGCGGCACATTGGCGGCCACCGTGCGCATTTGCTGCAAATGCTCGTCGATCATGTCGAACAAGGTCTTGGTCAGCCGCAAGGGCGCTGCATCGTTAAACCGGCGCAGCATTGCCGCAGCATTGGCGCGTACCGCTGAGCGCGTGAAATCACCATTGGTGGAGGTTCGGCGGCCGTCCACGAACACGCTCACCTCCACGCCGGATTCCGCCAGGAATGCGACCACTTCCGGGCCGCAGCCTGCCTCGGCGGCACGGCGGCTCGCGTCGACGGCGGCGCTGCGATCGATGAACATCTCCGTTCCGCGGCCGGGGATTTTAACAAAGTACTCCTGCGCCGCTCCAGCGACGCTTACCCGCCAGTTCGAGTTGCTGATCCCTCCGGTGACCGGCGCATAATGCACGGCATGCCCAGCCCAGCCCGGCATCGCGCGAATTGCCGCCTCCACCGCGCGCTCCGCGTCAGTTGAGGCTTGGCCTAATTCGCGCCGGGTCATGCTAGAGGCACCGCAACTTGGCTTCGAAGCTCCAGCGGCGCAGGTTCATCCGCGCCCGCAGCAGCCGCCACTCGCCATACTTGAAGAACTCCACTCCTGTCCGAGGCGAAACCTGTGCCAGGCGCAGCATCCGGATGCCCCATAGCAGGTCGTCGACAATGCCGTAGAGTTGGCAGCGCGCCAGCAATGCGCCGTCGCAGCGGCCAGCCCATTGCTCAATCGCCTCCCGCATCGGCGGCTCGAAAGCAAAGGCTTCGGTGAGCAGGATGCCCAAATCATAATACGGGTCGCCGTCGCCGGCATGGTCGAAGTCGAGCAGCATCACGCCGCCTGGGCCTAGCATCACGTCGGACGCAACGCCAGTGCCGCGGCATGGCACGGTGTCGTGCCCGGCCGCGGTGATGGCCGCCTCGATCTCAGCCGCTT
>CAXTRX010000085.1:0-13344 GCA_964246785.1 uncultured Acetobacteraceae bacterium
CGCCTGGTTTGCCTCCATGCAGCGATGCGCCTCGACAATCTCGTCCAACCGAAACACCCGCCCAATCGGCACCCGCAAGGCGCCGCTGGCAACCTCGTCGGCCAGTTGCTGCAGCGGGGTGGCCATGAAATCCTCCACGCCGCCGCCGTAGCGGGTCAGCCGCACTGCCTTTGGGATCGCCTCGCTCGGGCTGAACTGATCGAGCGTCCACTTGTTGCCGACAATCCCCGACATGCAGACCACGCCCAGCGGCTTGGCGCAGCGGAGCGAGTCCAGCAGCGTGGTGGCGCCCACCAGTTCCAGCACGCAGTCCACCCCACCGGAAAACGCCGCCTGAACCTGGCCGGCAATGGCACCGTCGTCGATGAACACCCGGTCAACACCACAGTCGCGCAACAGGCTCTCACGGCTCGTAGTGCGGGTGGTGGCCGCAACGGACGCGCCATGCCGCTTGGCGATGGCCGCCGCCGCCAAACCGACCGAGGTCGTACCACCACGGATCAGCAGGCGCTGCCCGGCCTGCAAACACAGCGCGGTAAACAGCGAGCCCCATGCCGTCTGCAGCATCTCAGGCAAGGCACCAAGCACCTGCCAGGATAGCCCGGCACGAACCGCCTGAACCTGCCCCGCCGGGACGGCGGTGTATTCGGCATAGCCACCGTCAAATTCGCGCCCCATGCCGCCCATCGCGGTCGCGACCACCTCGCCGGGCTGGAACTCACCGCCCGGCGCCTGCTCAACCGTGCCCACGGCCTCGATGCCGAGGATGCGGGGAAACACGACGCTCGGCGAATGGCCCTGCCGGGTGAACATCTCCGAACGGTTGAGCCCGAACGCCGCCACGCGGATCAACACTTGGCCCGGTCGCGCCTGTGGGATCGGGCGGCGCTCGACCTGCAGCATTTCGGGGCCGCCGGCTTGATGGACCACCACCGCCTTCATGCCGCTCATCGCCGTAGGTTCCACGTCACGATGGCGCTGGAGAACCCGGCGGACGATGCAACGCCGGGTCAGTCGGGGCGACGCAGCGGAAGGTGGCGTCAAACGCAGTTGGGTAATAGGGGGTGCGCGGGTCGCCGTCCGGCCGCAGGTCCAGCGGCAGGAACACCAGGTTCTGCCGCTGACAGAAGGCACCCGCCTCGGCCAGGACGGCGCGCTCCGCCTCGCCGCCGCCGCCGACGATGGGCGCGCGCAGTTCGGACAGCACGTACACGCCAGGCGCCACCTGCTGGATCCCCGACCCGGCGGAGCACCCTGCGCCCGATGCCGCCAGCGCAATCATGACCGCCAAACGCCGCATTTCCCCTCCTTGCCGCATCCTGCCTGAACTTGGCTGCTGGTGGCGCTCGGCGTCAATCCTGTCTGGTCGTCATGCGTTGCAGGCGGGCAGAGCCAAACGGGAGCGCCGCCATGCCGCAACAGACCATCGACGCCGGGCCAGAAAGCGAGCTTCCGGAGGGCGCCATGCGCGAGATTGAGGTGGCTGGCAGCAAACTGCTGCTGACCAGGCTTGATGGCGCCATCAACGCCGTCTCGGCCACTTGCCCGCACGCTGGCGGTCCGCTGGGCCAAGGGGCGCGCCAGGGCAACAAGATTGTCTGCCCGTGGCACAAGGCCGCGTTCTGCCTGCGCACCGGCAAGGTGCTGGAAGCCCCGGCGCTCGACCCATTGGGCCGGTTCACCGCGACCATCGCCAATGGCCGCATCCAACTGACGCCAGCCGAGCCGGCAGAGGTGCGGCAGCCCGAGCCGGATGCGCGCTGCTTTGTTATTGTCGGCGCCGGTGCGGCGGGCGCAGTCGCGGCGCAGACGCTGCGGCAGGAGCAGTTCGGCGGCCGCATCGTCATGCTCGACGAGGTCAATCGCGTGCCATACGACCGCACCGTGCTGAGCAAATACGCTCTTTCCGGCGAAAAGGGTGCTGAGAAGACGCCGCTGCAAAGCCAGGCCTTCTACCAGGAGCACGGCATTGAACGGCGCACCGCCACCGTCACCGGGCTCGACCCCGCGGCCCGCCGCATCACCTGCGCGGACGGGACGGAACTACGATACGATGCCGCCTTGGTCGCAACCGGCGGCGTCCCCTCCAAGCCGGACCTGCCCGGCGCCGGCCTGGCGGGCGTGTTCCTGTTGCGCAGCCGGGCAGATGCCGACGCCATCCTGGCCCAGGCGGAGCGCAGCGGCCGGGCTGTCATCCTGGGCAGCAGCTACATCGGCATGGAGGTTGCGGCCAGCCTGCGGGAACGCGGCCTGGGGGTGACCGTGGTCGGGCGCGAGGAGGTGCCGATGGCCAAGCAACTCGGCCCGGAGATCGGCCGTGCGTTGCAAGCCATGCATGAGCGCCAGGGCGTGCAATTCCGGCTCGGCTGCAGCGTGACTGGGCTGCAGGGCGAGGCCGCCGTCAGCGGGGTCGTGCTGGAGGGCGGCGAGGTGCTGCCAGCGGAGTTGGTGGTCATCGGCTATGGCGTGCGCCCAGCGACCGGCTTGCTCAGCGCCCTGCCGCTCAACGACGATGGCAGCGTCTCCGTCGATGCACATTTGCGGGCCGCCGACGGGCTGTTCGCCGCCGGGGATATCGCGCGCTTCCCCGATGGCGGCGATGGCGCCGCCATCCGCGTCGAGCACTGGCGGGTGGCAGAGCAGCATGGCCGGGTGGCGGCGCTCAACATGCTCGGCAAGCCCACCCGATACATCGCGCCGCCCGTGTTCTGGACCATCCAGTACCTCAAACGGGTGGATTACATCGGGCACGCCGGGTCGTGGGACGAGATCGTGCTGCATGGCGACCTCGCAGCGCCAGAGTTCCTCGGCTACTACGTAAAGGACGGCAAGGTTGCGGCCGCGGCGGGCATGGGCCGGGACCAGGACACCGCGGCGCTCACGCTGCTGTTCGAGCAACGGCGCAACTGGACCGCGGCCGAGCTCGGCGAGCACCCGGCGCGCTTGCTGGCGGTTGCGACATAGGACAGGGTGAAAGCCGCCAGGGAAGGAACCAACCATGCCCCGCTTTGCCGCCAACCTGACGATGATGTTCAACGAATGGCCGTTCCTCGACCGTTTTGCCGCAGCGGCGCAAGCGGGTTTTACCGAAGTGGAGTTCCTGTTCCCGTACGATCATCCGGCGGACGTGGTGGGCGGGAAGCTGCATGACGCCGGGTTGACGCCCGTGCTGTTCAACCTGCCGCCCGGGGATTGGACGGCTGGCGAACGCGGCATGGCGGCCATCCCTGGCCGCGAGGCGGAGCTGGACGCAGCGCTCGAGCGCGCCTTGCCGTATGCCGAGGCCACCGGCGTCAAGACGCTGCACCTGATGGCCGGGATCGCCGACCCGTCTGATCCGGCGTCCCAAGCCACGTATCGTGCCGCGGTGACGCGGGTGGCGGCTCGCCTGGCTGGGCTGGGCATCACCCTCGTGCTCGAGCCGATCAATGGGCGCGACATGCCGGGCTATTTCCTCAACAGCATCGATGGCGCGGCGGCCTTGATCGGCGAGCTGGCGCTGCCGAACCTGAAGCTGCAGTTCGATCTGTATCATTGCCAGATCATCCATGGCGACGTCACCACGCGGCTGCGCAAGTTCATGCCGATGGTGGGGCATGTGCAGGTTGCGTCCGTGCCCTCCCGCAACGAGCCGGATGGGGAGGAGTTGGCCTATCCGTTCCTGTATGGCGAGCTTGACCGGCTTGGCTACGCCGGGTCGATCGGCTGTGAATATCGGCCGCGTGGCAAGACGGTGGACGGGCTGGGCTGGTTGCAGCCTTACCGCTGAAGGCAACTGCGTCGCCCGTCGCGCTTTCACTTCTGGTAACGGTTGTCATTTGAGGAGCGAGCAATGTCGGACAAGCACGATAAAGCGGTTGAGCTGACCGAAGAGGCGCTGGCCAAACTCAGTGACGGCGACGAGAAAAGCGCCGACAAATTGATCGAAGAGGCCAAGAAGCTGGACAAAAATGCTCCAGCCGAGGTGGTCAAGGACCTGGAAGAGGACGCCAAGTCGCGCGAGGGCTGACAGCACATCTCTCAGCCCTCTCCTTCCGGGAGAGGGCAAGCGGAGGCGAGAGCCTCAGGCTCGCTGCTTAGGCCGCGGTGTCAGCAGCCACTGCCTGTTTGGTTGTGATCGTCCCACCGGCCGCCTCAATCGCCGCCCGCGCCGAAGCGGACGCACCCGAAACAGTCACCGTGACCGCTTGCGTGATCGATCCGTGCCCAAGTACCCGCACGCCAGCGACCTTGGTCAACCACACCAGCCCGGCCCGTTCCAGGGCTTGTTCGTCGATTGCGCCGGGCTCGAGCTTCCCCGCCCCGATCGCGCGTTCGATCGCCGAGAGGTTCACCGGGGCATACTCCTTGCGGAATATGTTGGTAAAACCGCGCTTCGGCAGCCGCCGGTAGATCGGGAGCTGGCCGCCCTCGAACCCGTTCAGCGCCACGCCCTCGCGTGCCTTCTGACCTTTGACGCCTTTGCCTGACGTCTTGCCCTTGCCAGAGCCAATCCCGCGGCCACGGCGCTTGAACTTCAGCCGCGCGCCGTCATTGTCGCGCAGTTCGTTGAGCTTCACGCTGTCTCCTCCACCCGCACCAGGTGATGCACCTTTCGGATCATGCCCCGCACTGCCGGCGTATCCTCGAGCGTGCACGCCTTGCCAATCTTGTCCAAACCGAGGCCCACCAAGGTCGCTTGCTGGCCGGGCTTACGGCCGTTGCCGGAAGCGATTTGCACCACCCGGACACGCTTGCTTGAAGCGGTGGCGAGACTGACCTCAGACATTGGCCACTGCCTCCGCCTCTTGCACGTCGCGCTTGCCCAGGATGTCGCTCACCTTCTTGCCGCGGCGGCTGGCCACCGAGCGCGGGCTGGCGCAGCGGCTAAGCCCGGCGAAGGTGGCCTTTACCATGTTATGCGGGTTACGGCTGCCCAACGACTTCGCCACCACGTCGCCGATGCCGAGCGCCTCGAACACCGCGCGCATCGGCCCGCCAGCAATGATGCCTGTGCCCGCCTCGGCGGCGCGCAACACCACGCGGCCAGCGCCATACTCGCCCTGCACGTCGTGATGCAGCGTGCGGCCTTCCTTCATCGGCACGCGGATCATCGCGCGTTTGGCGCGTTCCGTGGCCTTGCGAATAGCCTCGGGCACTTCCCGCGCCTTGCCCGCGCCGTAGCCAACGCGGCCTTTCTGGTCGCCTACCACAACCAGGGCTGCGAACGCAAAGCGACGGCCGCCCTTCACCACCTTGGCGACGCGGTTGATGGTGACCAGCTTGTCGATGAGGTCGTCGCCGCCGTCCCGGTCGCGGTCCCGGCCGCCGCGGTTGCCGCCATCGCGGGATTCACGTGCCATTTGCTGTTGCCCCTAGAACGCCAGCCCGCCTTCGCGGGCGGCATCAGCCAGCGCTTTGACGCGGCCATGATAAAGATACATTCCGCGGTCGAACACCACCTTGGTCACGCCTGCGGCCAACGCGCGCTCGGCGACCAGCTTGCCCACGGCAGCCGCAGCAGCCTTGTCGGCACCGGTGCGCAACTCCTCGCGCAGGCTCGCATCCAGGCTGCACGCTGCGGCCAGAGTGTGGCCCTTCGCATCGTCGATGACCTGGGCGTAGATATTCTTGCCGGAGCGGAACACCGACAGGCGCACCCGCCCGCCAGACTTCTGCTTGAGCTGATAACGCAACCGCTGCTTGCGGCGCTCCCGCAGGTCGCGCTGAGCACTCATTTCTTCTTGCCTTCTTTGCGACGGATCGTCTCGGTGTCGTAGCGGACGCCCTTGCCCTTATACGGCTCCGGCGGACGATAGCTGCGAATTTCGGCAGCCACCTGGCCCACTTGGCGCTTATCGGTGCCTTCCACGGTGATCGCGGTCGGCCGCGGGGTCGTGATCTTGATGCCAGGCGGCACCGGGTAGACCACGTCGTGGCTGAAGCCGAGATTGATCACCAGGTTCGGACCGTTTACTGCGGCGCGGAAGCCGGTGCCCTGGATTTCCATGGTCCGCGCATAACCGGTGGAGACGCCCTTGACCATGTTGGCCACGAGCGCGCGCGTCGTTCCCCACATCATGCGCGCGGTGCGCTCGTTGTTGCGCGGCGCAACCGAGAACTTCCCGTCCTCGATCTTCGCTTCGATCGCCTCGCTCAGCTCCAGATGAAGTTCGCCCATCTTGCCTTTGGCCGTCAGCATACGGCCGGCGATGGCCAACTGGACGCCAGCGGGGATATCGACTGGATACTTGCCTACCCGAGACATAGGAGATTCCTCAGAACACGCGGCAGAGAACTTCGCCGCCAACATTGGCAGCGCGAGCCTCCGCATCGCTCAACACGCCGCGGGGCGTGGAGAGAATGGAAACGCCAAGGCCGGCATACACGCGCGGCAATTCCCTGATCTTGGAATAGACCCGGCGGCCGGGCTTGGACACGCGGGTGATCTCCTTGATGACCGGCTCGCCCTCGGTGTATTTCAGCTCGACGCGCAACTGGCCCACGCCGGGTCGTAGCTCCTCGACCGAAAAGCCGCGGATGAAGCCCTCCCGCTTAAGTGCGTCCAGCACATTGGCGCGTAGCTTGGACGCAGGTGCCACGCAGGCCGTGTGCCGCGCGCGCTGCGCATTGCGAATGCGGGTGAGCATGTCACCCAGCGGATCTGACATCGACATCCGGCCGACCCCCTACCAGCTCGCCTTGACCATGCCGGGGATTTGCCCCTGGCTGGCCAAGTCGCGCAGAGCGATGCGGGACAGCTTGAACTTGCGATAGTTCGCGCGCGAACGCCCCGACAGGTCGCATCGCAGCCGCACACGTACCTTGGCGCCATTGCGGGGAAGCTGTGCCAGCTTCATCGAGGCATCGAACCGTTCCTCCACCGGGGCCTCACGGTCCATCAGAATGGCCTTGAGCGCGGCACGCTTGCGCTTGTCGCGTGCGGCCATGCGTTCGCGCTTTGCGTTGCGGTTGATCTGGGAGACTTTCGCCATCGACTCGCTCCTTGGAACCTGCCGCCCCCTCGTCAGTGAGGCCGGGCCGGCGGTTTTCCGAAAACTCTGGTTACGCCGCTTTCGCCTGCTGCCCGGTCTCGCCCGCGAACGGGATATCGAACTGCTTCAGCAGCGCGCGGGCTTCGGCATCCGTCTTGGCCGTGGTGACAAAGATGATGTCCATCCCACGCACCGCGTCGATCCGATCATAGGCGATTTCCGGGAAGATGATCTGCTCCTTCAGGCCCATGGCGAAGTTGCCACGCCCGTCGAAGCCCTTGTTGCCGGGAATGCCGCGGAAGTCTCGCACACGCGGCAGCGCGATGGTGACGAGACGGTCCATGAACTCATACATCCGAGCCTTGCGCAGCGTCACCTTGCAGCCGATGGCGAGGCCCGCGCGGATTTTGAAACCTGCTATCGCCTTCTTGGCCAGCGTTTTGACCGGCCGCTGGCCACTGATCAGCGCCAATTCTGCCACGGCCGCGTCCAGCTTCTTCTGGTCGCCGGCCGCCTCGCCCACGCCCATGTTGATCACGATCTTTTCGAGCTTCGGCACCTGCATGGGGTTCGTGTAGCCGAACTGCTCCTGCAAGGCGGACCGGGTTGTTTCGATGTAGCGCCGCTGCAATCGCGGCATGTATCTGGTCTCGCTCATGTCAGCTCTCGATCACTTCGCCGGTTACTTTTGCGACGCGGACCTTGCGGCCACCCTCAAGCACCCGGAAGCCTACCTTGGTCGGCTTATCGCTCTTCGGGTCCACCAGCATCAGGTTCGACAGGTGAATGGGCGACTCCTTGTCGATGATCCCGCCGGGCTGGCCCATGCCGCTCGGCTTGGTATGGCGGCGCACGATGCGCACGCCACGGACCAGCGCCCGCTCGTCCTTCGGCATCACCTGCAAGACCTCGCCGCGGCGGCCGCGATCCGCCCCCGTGATCACCACCACTTGGTCGCCCTTCTTGATGCGTGCGGCCATTGCTACAGCACCTCGGGCGCGAGCGAGATGATCTTCATGAACTTGCGCGCGCGCAACTCGCGAACCACCGGGCCGAAGATGCGGGTGCCGATCGGCTCCTGCGCCTTGTTGATCAGCACCGCCGCGTTGCGGTCGAACCGGATCGCGCTGCCATCCTGGCGGCGCACCGGGAACGCCGTGCGCACGATGACTGCCTGATGCACGTCGCCCTTCTTCACCTTGCCGCGCGGAATGGCTTCCTTGATGGAAACCACGATGACATCGCCCACCGAGGCCGTCTTGCGCTTGGAGCCGCCCAGCACCTTGATGCACTGCACCCGCCGGGCGCCCGAATTGTCGGCCACGTCAAGGTTGGATTCGACCTGGATCATCTAAGCCTCCCTTAAACCGGCACGGGTGCATCATGGTGCGCTTCGGCCGTCGCCATGATCTCGGCCGACACGTCGCCCACCATCTCGCCGTTACGTTCTAGCAGCAGCCACGTCTTGCGCTTGCTGATCGGCCGGCACTCGATGATGCGCACCATGTCACCCTCGACGCAGACATTGTGCTCGTCGTGCGCGGCATACTTCTTCGAGCGCCGGATGAATTTCTTGTAGAGCGGGTGCATCACACGACGGTTGACCAAGACGGTGATCGTCTTGTCCATCTTGTCGCTGGTCACTCGCCCGGTTAGGACGCGCCTTGGCATCGCCCCCTCCTCTAAGTTGGCTTGGCGGAGCGGGTATGCCCCGGGGTGGCAGAGCGCTTCTGCTCCGCCATGATGGTCTTCACGCGGGCGATCTCACGCCGCACTTTCTTCACCTGGCCAACGCCCTCGTTCTGCCCGGTGGCTCGCTGAAAGCGCAGGTTGAACTGTTCGCGCCGCAGGTCGAGCAACGTGGCGCCCAACTCGTCCGGCGTTTTGGCGCGTATCTCGGATGCTTTTGCCATGGCTCTATGCCTCGCCAAGCCGGGTGACGAACTTGGTCTTGATCGGCAGCTTTGCCGCCCCCAGCGCCAGCGAGGCTCTCGCCAGGTCGCCCGAGACGCCGTCGATCTCGAACATGATGCGGCCTGGCTTGACCCGGCACACCCAGAACTCCGGGCTGCCTTTGCCTGAACCCATGCGCACCTCGGCCGGCTTGGTCGATACCGGCACGTCCGGGAAGATACGGATCCACACGCGGCCGGCGCGTCGCATGGAGCGGGTGATCGCACGGCGCGCCGCCTCGATCTGCCGCGCCGTCACGCGCTCAGGCTCCAGCGCCTTCAGCCCGTAGGCACCGAAATTCAGCGCCGTGCCACCTTTGGCCAAGCCATGGATGCGGCCCTTGTGAGCCTTGCGGAATTTCGTCCGCTTTGGAGACAGCATTGCCTTGTATTCCTATCGCTCAGCGCTGCGGGGCCTGTTCGGCCGCACGCCGGTCCTGCGCCGATGGGTCGTGCGCCAGGATCTCACCCTTGAATATCCACACCTTCACGCCGCAGGTGCCATACGTGGTTTTTGCAGTGGCGGTGCCGTAGTCGATGTCGGCACGCAGGGTGTGCAACGGCACGCGGCCCTCACGATACCACTCCACGCGAGCGATCTCAGCCCCGCCGAGGCGGCCGCCGCAGTTGATGCGGATGCCTTGCGCACCCAGACGCATCGCCGACTGCACGGCACGCTTCATCGCACGGCGGAAGGCCACCCGGCGTTCCAATTGCTGCGCGATGTTTTCCGCCACCAACACGGCGTCGATCTCAGGCTTGCGGATTTCCACCAGGTTGAGGTTCACCTCCACCTTGGTCATCTTCTGCAGCTCCTTGCGGAGCACCTCGATGTCCTGGCCCTTCTTGCCGATCACGACGCCGGGCCGCGCAGCGTAGATCGTCACCCGCGGCTTCTTCGCCGGGCGCTCGATGACCACGCGCGACACGCCGGCGCCGGCAAGACGCTTGCGCAAGTGAGCACGCAGCTTCAGGTCGTCATGCAGCAGTTGCGCGTAATCGGTGCCGGCATACCAACGGCTATCCCAGGTGCGATTGATGCCGAGGCGCAGCCCAATAGGATTGACCTTATGACCCATTACGCCGCTTCCTTCCGTGACGCCGCTGGCGCCTGACGCTCCGCGACGACAATCTTCAAATGGCTGAACCACTTCTCGATGCGCGACGACCGGCCGCGGCCGCGCGCCATGAAGCGCTTCATCACGATGGACTTCCCCACCTCGGCGCGGGTCACCACCAATTGGTCGACGTCCAACTGATGGTTGTTCTCGGCATTGGCGATGGCGCTCTCAAGCGTCTTGCGGACCTGTTGCGCAATCCGCCGCTTGCTGAACGTGAGCGTCGCCACCGCTTGGCCCGCGGGAAGGTTGCGGATCATGCCTGCCACCAGGTTGAGCTTGCGCGGGCTGACGCGGACGTTGCGCAAGACCGCCTCCGCCTCCGTCTCGGACAGCGCCCGGGGATGTTTTGGCTTGCTCATCCGCGCTTCGCCTTCTTGTCCGCCGAGTGTCCGCTAAAGGTCCGCGTCGGCGAGAACTCGCCGAACTTATGGCCCACCATGTTCTCGTTCACCTGCACCGGCAGGAACTTGTGGCCGTTGTAAACGCCAAACGTCAGCCCGACGAATTGCGGCAGGATGGTCGACCGGCGGGACCATATCTTGATGATCTCGTTGCGCCCCGAAGCGCGTGCCTTCTCGGCCTTGCCCAGCATGTACCCGTCGACAAACGGCCCCTTCCAAACGGAACGTGCCATGTCAGTGTTTCCCCTTCGGACGCCGCCTGATGATCAGCTTATCCGTCCGCTTGTTCTCGCGCGTCTTGTATCCCTTGGTCGGGATCCCCCATGGCGTGCGCGGATGGCCGCCGCCCGACGTCCGCCCCTCGCCGCCGCCATGCGGATGGTCGACTGGGTTCATGGTCACGCCGCGGTTATGCGGCCGACGGCCAAGCCAGCGATTGCGCCCGGCCTTGCCCAGCGACTGGTTCTGGTTGTCCGGGTTGGAGACCGCGCCAACCGTCGCCATGCATTCCGCGCGCACGATGCGCAACTCGCCGGAGGTCAGCTTGATCTGGGCGTAGCCGGCGTCCTTGCCGACGAGTTGGGCGAACGTGCCAGCCGCGCGGGCCAACTTGCCGCCGGCGCCGACCTTCATCTCGATATTGTGGATGATGGTGCCGACCGGGATTGCGCCCATCGGCATGGCATTGCCGGGCTTGATGTCGACCCGCGGCCCTGCCACCACGGTATCGCCCACCTTGAGACGCTGCGGCGCCAGAATATAGGCGAGCTCGTTGTCCTGATACTTGACCAAAGCGATGAAAGCCGAGCGGTTGGGATCATACTCCAGCCGTTCCACCGTGCCAGGCACGCCAAACTTACGGCGCTTGAAATCGACGAAGCGGTAGCTCTGCTTGTGCCCGCCGCCACGGAAGAAGCTGGTGATGCGCCCGTGATTATTGCGCCCGCCGGACTTCACCTTGCCCTCGGTCAGGGACTTGACCGGCTTGCCCTTCCAAAGCTCGTCGCGCTTGATCAGCACCGTGCCGCGAAGGCTGGCGGTAACCGGGTTATAGTTCTTCAGTGCCATTTACTGCCTCACGCAATCCGCGCCGAGAAGTCAATCGACTGACCCGGCGTCAACTGCACCACTGCCTTCTTGATGTCCGACCGAACGCCGGGCCGGCCCTTGAAGCGCTTGGTCTTGCCCTTCTGCACCAGCGTGTTGACGCTCACCACCATCACGCCGAACAGCGTCTCGACCGCCTTCTTGATCTCGGGCTTGGTGGCGTCGAGCGCTACGCGGAACACCACCTGGTTCTTGTCGGTCAGCGCCGTCGCCTTTTCGGTGATCACCGGCGCGCGCACGATGGTGTACATCCGCTCGCGGGACATCGTCTCGGCTTTTTTGCGGGCGGCCAGAACCTGCGCGGCGCTCATGCTGCCAACTCCTCGGCCGCGCCGTCAGCAACAGGGCTCAAGCGCGCCTGCAACGCAGCGACACCCGCCGTGGTGATGGCCAGCACGTCGTGGCCCAGGATGTCATACACATTTGCCCCGGCGGTGGGCATCACGTCCACCCGGTAGAGGTTGGCGGCGGCGCGAAGGAACATCGCATCCACCGCTGCATCCACCACCAGCACGGACGTCCAGCCCAACGCGCCGAGCTTGGCCTTGAGCGCCTTGGTCTTGCCGTCGCCGCTGACGGCGGCGTCCAGGATCACGAGCTTGCCCTCGGCATGCTTCTGCGACAACGCGCTAATCAGGCCCAGCCTACGCACCTTCTTAGGCAGATCATAACCATGGTCCCGCACGACCGGACCATGCACCCGCCCGCCAGTGCGGAACTGAGGCGAGCGCAAGCTGCCTTGGCGGGCATTGCCGGTGCCCTTCTGCTTATACGGCTTCTTGGTGGTGCCAGAGACCTCGCCCATGCCCTTGGTTTTGTGATTGCCGGACCGGCGCTTGGCCAACTGCCAATGCACCACGCGCGCCATAATGTCGGTACGCGGAGCCTGCGCAAAAATCTCGTCGGGCAAATCGGCCTGGCCTGCGGTGGCGTTGTCCAGGGTGCGGATGTCAACTTGCATCGGTTGTCTCCGCCTGGGTCTCAGGCGCGGACAGGATCTCAGGCGCGGCCGGTGCCGCGGCCGCGATGAATGCCGCCGGGTAGGGCGCCTCCGCCGGGCGCGCCTTCTTGATTGCGTCGCGCACCGAAACGAAGCCGCCCTTGCTGCCCGGCACCGCGCCATGCACCATGACCAACCCGTGGTCGGCATCCACCGCCGCCACTTCCAGGTTCAGCGTGGTAACACGCTCAACGCCGAGATGGCCGGCCATTTTCTTGTTCTTGAACGTCTTGCCAGGATCCTGCCGGTTGCCGGTGGAGCCATGCGAGCGGTGGCTGACTGAAACGCCGTGGCTTGCTTCCAAGCCGCGGAAGTTCCAACGCTTCATGCCGCCGGCAAAACCCTTGCCCTTGGTGATGCCGCAAACGTCGACATGCTGGCCCACCACGAAATGCGCCGCCGACAAGGTCTGGCCGCTCTCCAGCACCGCGTCGGAGTCGACCCGAAACTCGCGCAGCTTGGCCTTAGGCTCCACCTTCACCCGGGCATAATGCCCCTTATTGGGCGCGGTCACGTTCTTCACCTTGGCGCGTCCCCAGCCGAGCTGCACAGCGGTGTAGCCGTCCCGCTCCTGGGTCCGCACGTCCACCACCTGCAACGCGTCCAGGTGCAGCACAGTCACGGGCACATGGGTGCCATCGGCTTTGAACAGCCGGGTCATGCCCAGCTTCTTGGCAAGTAGGCCAGTGCGCATCAGTCAGGCCCTTACAGCTTGATCTCGACGTCCACGCCGGAGGCGAGGTCGAGCTTCATCAGAGCGTCCACCGTCTGCGGCGTCGGCTCCACGAT